>JAKSBX010000205.1 GCA_022360905.1 Chromatiales bacterium | reverse complement strand
TTTTAGCTGATTAAAGATAAGGTCATGTAAAACATATCAATTTCTTTTCGATTTAAACAGGTTCTCCAACAGATGTAACCGATAGCTGATACAGATAGGCCGCCCATTCCGTTAAGCGCTGAGCGAAGTTCAGTGATTAGTATTAAAAATCAGGCCCAAGAGTTCATCAAAAACAGAAGCTATTGGCTCTTCATTTTTTTGCCCGTCTATGACCTTTTTTCACTTTTCTTTGGCTGATTTCATTTAGCGCAGCAATCAGGATTGCGGTGGCAGCCCAGCCATAGATCGCTTCACCAAGATATTCAGGAAAGAACTCTTTAAAAACCAAAATAACTGCAATAAAACCCAGCCAAACGGCGCCCATCCGATAGAAGAAGATTTTTTCTTACTCCTGTAACCCATAACAGTGCTGTCCCATTAACGTTGATCGATAGGATACTAGCTAGTGGCTTCTCTTTAGCCTATCGAGGTTTATGACATAAGAAGAGATAACCAATCATCAGTCTGCCACATAGAGGGAGAGAGTAGCTCCCCTCTCCCCTCGCGGGAGAGGGGCTTTTATGCATCTCCCTGGCTGATTTTGAGTTAACGGGACAGCAGTGAATTCAAAATAAAATCCTGGTCATATCCAGCAAACTCTTTCTGCCGATAACTGTCCCATCATCAGAACCATAAATTGCGAACAGTTTGAAACATTGCATAAAACCCGACCACTATGACATTGTTTCCCCAGGGTTTCGAATTCACCACTCGAAATCAGTTTGAGCCGTTGTGAAAATACCGTATATTATGAGCTACGGCTTGGTTATCCCTTTTGATTCAATAAGTTGTTTGCACTCTTATGGTTTCGGATTGCGCATAACCCAAACCGCCTTATTGCAAACCAATGGGACAGCAATGATTCCGCAGAATGACCCGTTTACCACACCCGAAAAGGAGGTTTGAGCGTGATAAAGCTCAGCGTACTGATCATTGGTTTCCTGTGTATAACCAATGCGGTTGCAGCGCCTCCAAAGAAACCCAGCCTGGTTACCGTTACTGAGGTCGTGGAGCAGAACCTGCGTGAGGAGATCCCCTTCTCGGGCACGGCGGAGGCGTTTCAGGAATCGCCCCTCTCTCCCCGTTTGTCCGGGGTGGTGAAAGAGGTATACGTTGAGGAAGGCGAACGGGTCGAGGCCGGTGAAAAAGTTCTCTCCCTCGATTCGGTCATTGCCAGACTGGAAGTGGTATCGGCAAAGGCCGGACTCGATGAGGCGATCGCCCGCCATCGTGAGGCAGTACGCCAGAAAAACGAGTATCAGTCACTGCGCCGCAACAAGGCGGTCGCCGCCAGTCAGCTGGCCTCAGCTGTGGCCGACGAAGAGATTGCCCAGGCATCGATCGCCAAGCAGCGTGCGGAGGTAAAACGGCTGGAGGAGCTGTTGTCCCGGCATCAGCTTACCGCCCCTTTCTCCGGCATCGTTGCCGAGAAGAACGTGGAAACAGGGCAGTGGGTAAAGGCTGAATCGGGTGTGGTTAAACTGGTTGCGCTGGATCGTATCCGCATACGGGCATCGATACCCCAGCGATTCTATTCACGCATCAAGCCTGACCTGAAGGCACGAATCCGCTTCGATTCCCTGCCAGGGGAGGAGTTCACCGGCAAGGTCGCTTCCATGGTCGCAGCTGGCAATCGAAGCACCCGCACCTTTCCCCTGCTGTTACTGCTCGACAACCCGAAAAGCCGGATTGCCCCCGGCATGTCGGCGCGCATCTTCATTGAACTGAGTGGCAAGCAGCAACCCTCGATCATGCTTCCAAGAGACGCGATCGTTCTCAAGGCCGATGGCAGCCGCATCGTCTGGCGCGTCTCCGGCTCCGAGAATCCATTCGATGTCAAACAGGTCAACGTGACCACCGGGCGCACCCAGGGCAATCTTGTGGAGATCCTGGAGAGCAGCCTGAATGCCGGTGATCGCATCGTTCTGCTGGGCAACGAGAACTTACGCCCCGGACAATCGGTCAAAATCGGACAAACCGAATAGAGGTCGGCATCTCACCATGTTTCGCTTCTGCATCGAAAAACCGGTCATTCTCACTGTCGCGATCCTGATCCTGACCCTGTTCGGCTTACTCGCGATCTTCAATGTGCCGGTACAGATGATTCCCGATCTGGACTCTCGCCTGATCAAGGTCAGCACCACCTGGCCCGGCGCCTCGCCACAGGATGTGGAGAAGGAGATCATCATCGAGCAGGAGCAGTACCTGACCCGCATCCCGGGGCTGGAGCGGATCATCTCCACAGCCACCACCGGTAACGCCAGGATCGAACTGGAGTTCCCCTACACCGTCTCCATCGACGAGGCATTGCTGGACGTCAACAACGCCCTGTCGCAGGTCGACAACTATCCGGAGAACGTCCGCCAGCCGAGTATCCGCGCGGAGTCGTTCTCATCCAACTCCTTCATGTATTTCCGTCTGACACCGCTCAGCGGTGACTTCTCCGAGGACGATGTGATCGCCCTCTACGACTGGGCGGAGGAGTACGTGAAACGCCCGATGGAGCGGGTACCCGGCGTCTCCAGCGTACGCCTCTGGGGTGGCGCGGAACGCCAGATCAAAATCCATGTCGACCCGCTTAAGCTTGCCGAGCGCAACATCAGCCTGCTGGATGTAAGAAACGCTATTCGGGCGAGGAACCGGGATGTCTCCGGCGGCGACCTGGACAGCGGCAAACGGCGCTATCTGCTGCGCACCATCGGCCGCTTCCAGTCCGTTGAAGAGCTGAATGATCTGGTCATCAGTGAACGGGACGGCGCCTTCGTTCGATTGAAAGATCTGGGCCATGCTGAGCTTGGCTTCGCCGAAGTCCGTCACTACGCCTATGGTGCCGGAAAGCCCCAACTGGCGTTTGCTGTAAACCGACAGATCGGCACCAACGTGATCGAGATAAAGCAGGCGATGATGACGAAGGTGGAAGAACTCAATGCGGGTGCTCTCAAGGAGAAAGGGCTGGAGCTGGTTCTGAACTCCGATGACGTGATCTACGTCACCGATGCGGTTGAGGTGGTGAAGCACAACCTCGCGATCGGTGCGATCCTCGCCCTGCTGGTGCTGTTCCTGTTTCTGCGTTCGGTTTCTGGCACCCTAATCGGCGCCATGGCGATTCCCATCTGCGCCATCGCCGCATTTCTCGGACTGCTAATCGCCGGTCGCACAATCAACGTCATTTCACTCTCGGGTGTCGCCTTCGCCATCGGTATGACACTGGACAACAATATCGTGGTAGCGGAGAACATCTACCGACACCTGAGCAAAGGCACCAAACGTCTGCAGGCCGCCCTCAACGGCATCACCGAGGTTTGGCCCGCGGTGCTGGCCTCGACCCTGACCACTGTCTGCGTATTTCTGCCGATTCTGTTCATCCATGAAGTGGCCGGGCAACTCTACTCGGATATCGCCATCGCGATTGCCTCATCGATCCTGATGTCGATGCTGGTGGCTGTCACCCTGGTGCCGGCGGCGAGCGGCCGTTTCCTCTCCATCCATAAAGAGACCGAAGACTCATTCCTGGACAGGCTTGGCGCCACCGTTTCGCGCTGGGTGCTATCAATGATCCACTGGCTGGTGGCCGGCTTCATACGGCCACTGACGGTGATCGTGGTCGTGCTGGCGGGAGCCGGCGCCATCCTCTACTACCTTACGCCGCAAACTGAGTACTTACCGGAAGGTGAAGAGGCCAAGGTTTTCACCATCATGTTCGCCCCTCCCGGCTACAACATCGACACCATGAAGGAGCACTATCATTCGGTGGAACAACAATTCCTGCCGCAACTGGGCGCGGATCCGGAACAATTCGCAAACGGTGAAACTGACATTCCCGCCATGACCTTCTCGGTGAGTTTCATCAACAATACACGGGTATTCTCCGTTCGCGGTATCGCGGACCGCCACCAGACCGATGAATTCCTGGAGATCGCCAGCGCCAAGGCCGGTGAACTACCCGGCTTGCGATCCTTCTCCTCCAAGGGGTCGATCTTCTCGGGCAATTACGGCGGTACGCGCAGTATCAACATCGATATCAGCGGCCCGGAGCTCCAATCATTGTTCGAGGCCGGGCTGAAAATCTTTCTCAAAGCGAAGCAGGTCTTCGACAACCCGAGAGTGCGGCCCGAACCCTCAAACCTGACCATGGGGCAACCCATGCTCGAAGTCCAGCCTGACTGGGAGCGCGCTGCCGAACTCGGCATCGATACCCAGGACCTGGGATACACCATCTGGGCCTATTCAGACGGCGCCTTTGTCGATGAGTTCTTCCTCGATGATGACCAGATCGACATGTTTCTCTACTCCACTCAGGGCAACATCGAACAGCCTCAGGATCTCGAATCCCTGATGCTCTACTCCTCCCGGGGTGAAATCGTTCCGCTCAATGCCATCGCCCGGCTCGAAGAGAGCGTCAATACGGAAACCATCCGCCGTGTCGACGGTGATCGAACCATCACCCTAAGTGTAATTCCACCCAGGGAGATCCCGCTGGAAGCCGGGGTGGAGAAAGTGACTGAAGAGATCCTCATAGGGATGAAAGAATCCGGTGAACTGCCTGCCAATATTCGGTTGGAGATCAGCGGTGCAAGCGACCAACTGACAGCAACACGGGAAGCCCTGTTCAGCAACTTTATCGTAGCGATACTGATTGCCTATCTGCTGATGGTGGCGGTCTTCTCACACTGGGGATATCCGCTGCTGATCATGACCAATCTGCCCGTCGGCATCAGCGGCGGTATCGCTGGTCTCTACCTACTCAACCTGGCCGGTGCCAACCTTGACCAGATCGGCCTCAATCCCATCAACCAGCCATTCGACATGATTACCATGCTCGGCTTTCTGGTATTGATCGGCACAGTGGTCAACAACCCGATTTTGATCGTTGAACTCACCGCGTCCAACCTGAAGAAAAAAGGCATGAACATCGTCGAGGCAGTGACGGAAGCCGTGCGTATCCGACTGCGACCGATTCTCATGTCGACAGTCACCACGGTCGCCGGGCTATCTCCGCTGGTATTCAACCCTGGAGCGGGAACCGAGCTCTACCGGGGGCTGGGGGCCATTGTACTGTTTGGACTGCTGTTCTCAATGATCGTGACTTTGACCTTCATGCCGGCACTATTGGCATTGGTGTTCAGGGTGTCGGATAGATTGTTTTCAAAACAACCGAAACCTTTGCCGGATTGATGGGGACCCTGCCATGGAGGCCAGATAGATTATTCTATAAATGTTGGGTATCCCTGTAATACAGGCT
>JAKSBX010000245.1 GCA_022360905.1 Chromatiales bacterium | reverse complement strand
CTCATTCGAAAATTCGATGGAATATGCCCCCCTGGGATATAGAAGCATAACAAGAAGACGAGTATGGTATCGGGTCCGGATTCCTGGTCGCTTTCGTGCGCCCGGTAGCCCGGAATAACAAGCTGGCAAATCGAAAAAAGGCGGGTCAGCGGTTAACCATTTTTTCAAAAGCCATTCCGCAACGGAGGACAATCCATGACGGAAGTAATCGCAACCAATGAGACTATTCTCGTGGTCGGTGGCGGCATCAGCGGCATGACCGCTGCACTGGAAGCTGCCGAAACGGGGAAGCAGGTCGTCCTGGTTGAAAAGCGCCCCTATGTAGGCGGTCGCGTCACTCAACTGTATAAGTACTTCCCCAAGCTCTGCTTCCCCACCTGTGGGTTGGAGATCAACCAACGTCGGGCGAAGATGAACCCCAACCTCAACATCATCACCATGGCTGAGGTTACCGATCTGCAGGGTGAAGCTGGGAACTACACAGCCACCGTCAAGATCAGTCCACGTTACGTGAATGAGAACTGTACGGCTTGTGGCGATTGTGCCAAAGCGGTAGAGAGCGAATTCGACAACGAGTTCGACTACAACATGGGCAAGCGCAAAGGGGCCTACCTGCCTCACCGCATGGCTCACCCCCAGCGTTATGTCATCGATCCGGCGCTGATCGGCACCGACGAAGCGCAGAAAGCCAAAGATGCCTGTAAAGTGAATGCGGTCGACCTGGAGATGCAGGAAGAGACCATCGAATTCAAGGCCGGCGCGGTAGTCTGGGCCACCGGCTGGAGACCTTACGATGCCAACAAGATCCAGCCCTACGGCTACGATCGCATCGCCAACGTGATCACCAGCGTCGAGTTCGAGCGCATGGCCGATCCCAACGGCCCCACCGGCGGCAAGCTGGTACGTCCTTCCGACGGTAAAGAGGTCAAATCGGTCGCTTTCATTCAGTGCGCCGGTTCCCGTGACAAGAACCACCTGCTGCACTGCTCCCGCATCTGCTGCATGGCCTCCCTGAAGCAGGCCACCTATCCGGCGGATGACGTGGACATCTCGATTTACTACATCGATATCCGTGCCATCGACCGTTTCGAGGACTTCTACACCAAGGTCCAGGCGAAAGAGAACGTCAAGTTCATCAAGTCGAAGGTTGCCTCCATTGTGGAGAACAAAGAGAACGGCAACCCCACCCTGCACGGCGTCGATACCGAAGGTTACAACCGCTACGCCAACGAGCACGACCTGGTTGTGCTGGCTGTCGGCATGGAGCCCAGCGTCGACAAAGCGAGCTTCCCGGTCGATATCGTGATCAACGAAGAGGGCTTCATCGAGCCTGCGCCTGAGAATGGCGGCGTCTTCGCTGCCGGGTGCTCTTCCGATGCGCTGGATGTCAACCGTGCCGTTCAACACGCCACCGGTGCCGCCCTGCGCGCCATCCAAGTGGTCAACCGCGTAGCAGCGACGGAGGGTTAAGAGAGTGGCTGACGAAAAGAAATTTGCTGGATATGTCTGCACCGGTTGTGGCCTGGGCGATCGCCTGGACGCCGGTCAGCTGGAAACCACCGCGACCCGCGACGGCAAGATGCAGAGCTGCAAACAGCACGAGATGCTCTGCTCCGCCGAAGGGGTGCAGATGATCAAAGACGACATCGGTAACGATGGTGTTACCCACGTCATGATCGCTGCCTGCTCCCGCCGCGCCAAGGTGGAAGCCTTCAATCTTCCCGATGTAGCGGTAACCCGCGCCAATCTGCGTGAGGGTGTGATCTGGGTTCGTCCCGAGAGCGACGAGAATACCGAGACCACCCAGGAGATGGCGGACGACTACATCCGTATGGCCTGCGCCGAGCTGAAGGCGATGAACATCCCTGCCGCTTCCGGTGAGCAGTCCCTGAACAAGACCATTCTGGTGGTTGGCGGTGGTATCACCGGCATGACCGCGGCCATCGAGGCCGCGGCGGCCGGTTACCCGGTTCACCTGGTGGAGAAGAGCGGTCAGCTGGGCGGTGCCCTGGGCGGTTACTATAAAGTGATCCCGACCCGCTCACCTTACGATGCACCGGCCGAGAACCCGGTTCCGGAGATGATCAAAACCATCGAAGCCGATGACAAGATCACCGTCCACCTGAACAGCACCCTGGCCAAGACCGAAGGTGCACCGGGCCGTTTCAGCGTCGAACTGGCTACCGAGTCCGGTAGCAGCGAGACCCTGACCATCGGCGCCATCGTTCAGGCTTCCGGCTGGAAACCTTTCGACGCCAGCAAGCTCACCGAGTTTGCCTACGACAAGAGCCAGGACGTGGTCACCAACCACGAACTGGAAGCCCTGGCGGTTGCCGCCAACGGCGGTCCGATCAAGCGTCCTTCCGATGGTAAAGAGATCAAGTCGGTCTGCTTTATCCAGAATGCCGGCCAGTGTTCCGACAAAGAGGGTCACCTGAGCTACTTCTCCGGTGTTACCGATCTGGTCTCCATCAAGCAGGCGATGTACTTCAAAGAGCTGAACGGCGACTGTGACACCACCGTGTTGTTCAACAACCTGCGCACCCCGGGTGCCGGCGGTGAGGACTTCTACCGTGCCGGCCAGAAGGCGATGGTCACCTTCTCCAAGGGTATCGCTTCCGAAGTGACCCCCGGTGACGACCTGACCGTCAAGTTCATGGACAAGATCCTCAATGAAGAGACCGAGATGGTCTGTGACCTGGTGGTACTGGCCACCGGCATGGAGCCCAACTCCGGTCCCGATCCTTATGCTCAGCTAATGGTCGACGAAGCCGAGGACGAGGAGGAGAAGGCCAAGGCTCAGGCTGCGCTTGAAAATGCACCGCCTTCAATCCTCAACCTGCAGTATCGTCAAGGCACCGATCTGCCGCATCTGAAGAACGGATTCAACGACTCCCACTTCATCTGCTTCCCTTACGAGACCCGCCGTACCGGTATCTATGCCGCCGGCCCTGTACGTCGTCCGATGGACGCCCAGCAGGCTCGCGACGATGCCACCGGCGCCGCGCTGAAAGCGATCCAGGCCGCCGAGAACGCCGGCAAGGGACGCGCAGCGCACCCCCGCTCCGGTGACCTCTCTTTCCCGAGCTTCCGCAAAGAGGGTTGTACCCAGTGTAAGCGTTGTACCGTTGAGTGCCCCTTCGGCGCGATCAACGAGGACGAGGAAGGCTACCCGATGTACAACGAATCCCGTTGTCGTCGTTGTGGTACCTGTATGGGCGCCTGCCCGGTACGTGTCATCTCTTTCGAGAACTACTCGGTCGAGACCGTTAACCAGCAGATCAAGAACGTGGACATCCCGGAAGAGTGGGACGAGAAGCCCCGTATTCTGGTACTGGCCTGCGAAAACGACGCCTACCCGGCACTCGACCAGGCTGGACAGGCCGGTGTGGAGATCAATCCCTGGGCCCGCGTGATTCCGGTCCGCTGCCTGGGTTCTGTGAGCCTCTCCTGGGTGACCGACGCACTCAACAACGGTTATGACGGCATCGTCATGATGGGCTGTCGTCGCGACGACGACTACCAGTGCCACTTCGTACGCGGCTCCGCCATGGCGGCAGAACGTATGAGTAAAGTAGGTGACACCCTGGATACCCTGAACCTGGAACCGGAGCGCGTGATCCTGCACGAGGTCGCCATCACTGATGTTGAGCGTGCACCCAAGCTCATCAACGACATGGCAGAAACCGTGGAGAAGATCGGCCTGAGTCCGTTCAAGTTCTAAATGGATGGCAAACAGGGCCTGCTCGGCAGGCCCTTCGCTGAACGAACGGCCTGAACAACTTTACTTTTTGTAGGGTGGACTTGGCCAACCACCCTGGACACCCTACAAAGGGGAGTGAAAATGAGTGATTTAAACACCGCAATGATTGAAAAATACCGCAGCAGCTTCCTCAAGGAAGTTGAGGCGAACGTCGAGGAGGGTGAGTGGGTCAAGATGTGCATGCAGTGTGGCGTGTGCTCCGGCTCCTGCCCCCTGGGTAAACACTGGGAACACCCACCTCAGGAGATCTTCATGATGATCCGCGCCAACAAGCGCGAAGAGGTGCTGAGCACCGACTCCATGTGGATGTGTACCTCCTGCTACAACTGTATCGCACGCTGCCCACGCGGCCTGCCCATCACCCACATCATGCACGGCCTGGCGGTCTACTCGAAGCGCCTCGGCCTGACCCAGAAGAAACAGCCTACCGCTGAGTTCTCACAGATCTTCTGGGACAACCTGATGAAGAAGGGTCGGGTCAACGAGCTGAAGCTGGGCCTCTCCATGTACTTCAAGGATGGATTCGGACAGGGCGTCAAGAACGCCATGGCCAACCAGAAACTGGGGCAGAACATGATGAAGGCCAAGCGCATGAACGCCATGGAATTCTTTGGCGGACACAGCGTAAAAGATCTCTCCGGCTTCCAGAAAATGGTGAAGAAGGCCCAAGAGATCGAAGAAGGCAATCTCGAAGACGCCAAGTGAGGAAATAACCGATGGCTAAGATAGAACTTTCATTCTACCCGGGTTGCTCCTCACAGAAAGGAGCCACCTCATCCAACTATTTAGTCTCCGCGCAGACCATGTGCGAAGAGCTGGACATCCAGCTCAACGAGATTCCCGACTGGAACTGCTGCGGCGCCTCCATCGGCTACGGCGGTGGCGGTGAGCTGCCAAGACTGGCCCTGTCCGCCCGTAACATTGCCCTCTCCGAAGAGCACAACTCCGGTCAGGAGATCGTCGCTACCTGCGCTGCCTGCTGGCTCTCCACCCGTGAGGCCAAAGAGCGTCTGCACGAAGACGAGCAGATGTTCAAGGACGCCAATGCCGCCCTCTCCGAGGCTGGGCTGAAGTACAAAGGCGAAGCCAATGTCCGCCACATGGTGGAAGTGCTGGTCGAGGATATCGGTTTCGACACCATCAAATCCAAGGTCAAAAAGCCCCTCGAAGGGCTGAAGATCGCGGGTTACGTGGGTTGTCAGACCAACCGTCCTTTCGGCATCGCCGGTGAGTCCTTCGAAAACCCCCAGTATCTGGATAAAATCGTAGAGAGCGTCGGCGCCGAGTCGATCCCCACCTACGAAAAGAAAGTCCAATGCTGCGGCGGCGCCCTGGCCTTCTCCGAGCCTGAAAAGTCTCAGGAGATGATCAAGGGCATCATCGAAGCAGCCTACGACAACGGTGCCGACATGATCGTCACCCCCTGCCCCCTGTGTCAGGCCAACGTAGAGATCTACCAGGACAACATCAACGAGACCTACGGCACCAAGTTCAACATGCCCGTGGTCTACTACTCAACGCTGATGAGTGTCGCTTTCGGTCGTAGTGCAGCCGATGCCGCATTGAACGGCCAGGTGATCCCGGCCAAGCAGCTGGAAGAGATCGCGAACAAATAAGTCGATCGACACAGTGCTGATAGAGAAAAGCCCGCTGATGCGGGCTTTTTTCGTTTTAGACACAAGCGATGAAGCGAACTATAGAAACTGATCCTGAAAGTTATAGCGATCCATATCCATGCGTTGATGAGGTATTCCGATAATTTCGATACCCGCATCACCGATCAGATAGAAGATCAGATGCCTACCCTGCGGATAGCAGTAATATCCCGCCTTCACATCAGGCCTCTGCTTACCACGGTCCGGAGACTCGGCTAACCAGTTAAACCGTGCCTCAAAGCCATGTAAGTAGCGGTTCCGCTGATCCTGACCCCATTTGCGTTGTGTGTAGCGCCCTATTCGTTTCAAATCCTCTACAGCCTTGGGTGTAATCCGATAGCTACAACTCATTCCTCATCCAGTGAGTTCAATAGTCCATCCATTGAAAAATTCTCCACAAATTGGCCCTCCTTTGCCTGCAGCTCACCCTCCGCGAGATAGACTCTCAGAGCAGCCAGCTTGCTGTTCCGCTCTTCCATATGGCGTAGCGCATCCCGTACCACTTCGCTCGCTGAACCGTAGCGTCCACTGGCTATCTCACGTTTGATAAACATCTCCCAGTGTTTTCCTAAACTCAAACTGGTCGTTGCCATAGCAAGCCTCAACTATTCATATTTACTTAATATGAATATATCATCATATCTTTTAATTTCAACGTTAGCTTGCACCAAATAAATCCCTGCCAACAACACAATGAGTTGCCACTAGTGTCAGTTTTCTTAGATCGTGGAAGAAAAATCTAACCTATCCAGAAAGTTCTCTAACCTTCCAGCCAATTTTCAATCTTCAAGTCGGGTACACGAGAGAATTCACGTACATTCGCGGTGACGATAACAAGGCCCAATGACAATGCATGAGCCGCTATGAGCAGATCATTCGGTCCTATTGGCCGACCTTGGCGAGCCAGATAGTGACGGATCTCTCAGTAGTGGCGATCAGCAGGCTGTTTCAAGGGTAAAATTTCCAATGCAGCAAGTATCAGATCAACCGGTTGAAATCACCTTGTCCAATGAACTCGACACGCCCGATGCACCACGACGCATAACATGGGCATAGATCTGGGTAGTGCGGATATCCTTATACTCAAGCAACTCCAGAACCGTACGAATATCCTGCCCCCGCTCAAGCAAAAGGAGTGCCGTAGAGAGTAACAGGAGGCAGGCTTTTCGATACCCGCGTCCCTGACAGCCTGTTGAACTGCTCGCTGAAGACTCCCTTCACCCAGATGATGGCGACGGGTTTTACCGCTTCTTAGATCACGCGACCTCTTATCCGTCGGAAACAGATACTGCCAGCCAAGCGCTTTGGCGGCGTTTGGGTACTTCCTTTCCAAGGCAAAAGGGAGGTAGACTTCCCCAAAGCCTTCAGAGGTATCTTCCTCATGGATAATTCGCACCTGTTCAATCTGGCGCTTAAGTGGCTCAATCAGCGGGTCAGGCAGTACTGTCATCCGATCCTTAGCACCTTTTCCCCTGCGAACCGTGATCTACCGCATCTCGAAATCAATATCGTGCACCCGCTGGCGCAGACACTCAAGCAACCTCAGGCCGGAGCCATACAGCAAACTGACCATCAGATGTCTGGCTCCGCTGAGCCTTTTGAGCAGCCTGCCAAGCGCTTCCCTGTAGAGAAAAAGCAGCGCATTGAAAGATTGATTTTGCGTGGAAGCCGCAACATTCCTATTGACTGCAAGGTGGGTCAGAAACGCCTAGATTTCCGCGTTACCCATCTCTTCGGAATATCGCTTACGATGAAACAGAATATAGCAAAGAATCCAGTCGACATAGGCCTATTCAGTACGAATACTTTAGTATTTGGTTCGAATCGACGCGCGAACACAGCCGTGCAAGCTGGGCTCCCTTCCCATTTGGCTGCTTCCTTTTTTAATATTGATTCGGCCACTCAATACTCAACATAATATATTATGAGAAATTTTAATCGTTACTTATTTTTCTGGATCGGTTTCAGGCATTGTACTAACACGTTTTTTAGGCTGTCTAATTATAGTTAACTTCAAATAAGGAAACATCATGGGGTGGATAAGAGATACTTTCCAGGAATATCACATTGGGCGTGCCAATTCTGTTGTAAATCAAACACAGATTAAATCTTACACGAACGCTACTGACATTAGCTATATAGATAAAAAGATAGACAATCTTGTTCTTATAACACAAGCGATCTGGGAACTGCTTGAAGAAAGTGGAATTAGTGAAAGTCAGTTAGAGAAAAAAATACAGGAAATTGACTTAAGAGATGGTAGCGCTGATGGAAAGGTCGGCAGCAATCTCGAAGCATGTCCAGAATGTGGCAAGAAACCAAAAATCAGAAGAGCAAATTGTTTTTGGTGTGGCGCTAAGCTTCCCGCAGGTAGTATTCTTTCAAAAACTGAAACGTCCTAGTATTTTATGAAGTACTATCACCATAAAGAAGCTAACCAGTGCATAATGTCGTTCGCTCTGCTCACTCGGACGCTGCTCCTACGGTTATATGCCGCACATGCCAGTCGTTAGCTATAAAAATGGAATAGAGATGAGAATTCTTGCAAACATCTGCTCAGACAATCTACAAAGCAGCAAAAATTTCTATGTTGACCTTCTTGAGCTTAAGGTTAAATACGAAAGTGATTGGTATATTCAGCTTTGTGCGCCAGATAATTCAGAAATCGAATATGGCATCATAAAGCGAGATCATGAATTGATCCCTAACCACTATCAACAGAAACCTGCAGGCATGTATGTGACGTTTGTCGTATCGGACGTAGACGTTACTTACAGGAAAGCAATTGAAATGGGACTGAGAATAATCCAAGAACCACAAAACGAATTTTATGGCCAGCGTCGTTTTCTAACTCAAGATCCTAATGGTTGTTTAATCGATATCTGCTCTCCTTGGGAGGCGGAGTAATGTCGATACATCTACAGCTAACAAGCACATTATGTTGTTCACTATCGTTCGCTCGGACCGCCACCGCTGCGTGGCGCCGTCACCATACACTTGTCGCTAAACCACTAAAATAATGGCGATATTGGAACAATTAGAAATTCTGAAACAGGGGCCGTCGGTTTGGAATGCCTGGCGTCGAGAGAACAAAGTTAAAATAGACCTATCAGACATCACTCTTCATGACACAAGGGCTCCGTGGCGAAAGGAAGAGCTAACCGAGATAGATTTAGAGGGCGTCAATTTCAGAAGTGCGAATCTCGAAAATACAACACTGCGCGGAGCAAACTTACAACGCGCAGATTTATCTAACGCCAATCTCCGTTACTCTACGCTAAGAAGAGCGAACTTGTCAGGCACCATATTGCGGGGTACGAATCTTACGGGTGCGAATTTAACACTCGCGTCACTGCGAGACGCCAATCTTACAAACGCATTAATGTGGGAAACAATCCTTGCACGCACTGATTTGCGAGACGTGACAGGACTGGAGCATGTTAAGCACGGCGGCCCTAGTGTCATTGACCACAGGACATTTCGCCGCTCTAGTAAATTTCCCTATGAATTTTTACGTGGAATTGGGCTGCCTGATAACATAATCAAACAATATACGACAACAAAAACAGAAGAATATGAAGATTGCTTTATTAGCTATTCTTCAGCCGATGAGGAATTTGTTACGCGTTTTTACAATGATCTGCAAGCCGCAGGGGTTCGCTGCTGGTTTGCACCTGAGGACCTGGGCTTAGGTGCAAAAATACGTACAACTCTTCATGATGCCATCGAAAGTACAAGTCGATTTATCGTCGTGCTCTCAGAAAATTCAATTAGAAGCGAATGGGTAGAGGATGAAGTTGAGCGAGCGCTCGAAATCGAGCGAAAAATAAATACAGTTCTGTTGTTACCTATTCGAATCGATGATTCTGTTATGAGTTGTGGCGCAGGATGGGCATCGTCATTACAACGTATTCGAAATATCGCAGATTTTACGAGGTGGCCAGAACCAGCGCACTATAATAAGAGTATGGAGCGAGTGCTGAATGAATTGTCAATTTCGAAAATCATGGCCTAATCGGTTGAAGGTGGATCTCTAATCCACCTTCCCCAGAAAGACAGGGACATACGGACGAGATCGATCGCACCCTTGAACGGCTGATTGAACAAGACTGGGAGTAAGCAAGGACAGCCAGCGTTTATTGCCTACAGAAATTGCCACTAAGAATCGTATTGAAGAATAAATAACGGAGTTACCGATAGATTGAGGCGTCCAGGTTAGATGCAGAGTAGCCATTAATTACTCAGTCACGTAATTTGATGGAAATTTTCACATCGAGGCGCAAGGGTACCTGACAATGATACCTTCATTGTCCAGTTTTCAATTATAGATATATTAAAGTGAGTCAAGCAGGCGCAAACCGATATAACAGCTGTGAGGATCTGGTCAGACAAAACCACTTTCTACCCAAAGCAAGACTGTATTCCTTGCTTGCCTCTCTAGCACCAACCACTCTGTAGTAGTTTTTGCTATAGTTCTGCACGCTATTGAGCCACGCTTCAGGATCAATATTAAGCCGCTCAAGGATTGGTGCCAATTCCGCGGGTATGGCACCCTCCCCATCGCTATACCTCTCGGAATCGGCTTCGTCCATTAACGAGCTGAAAACCAACAATTTATGAAGAAGGATCCTGACTCTTCAATCGACTTCAAGCAAACAGTTAACCGGTTCACACAACCAAAGACGGCAATGTACAAAAAAAACTGCATGATCCAAGCTGTTAGTGGTGCTCAGATAGTAACACCCAGTATTGCTTTATGTAATTAAGGATCGAAAACACCGGACGCCCTGGCCTTGATACTTCTGCGACGTCACTAACGTATAGCCGCAGTTAACAATGCCAATAACTCAGCATGTTTCAAAAGGACGCTGCTATGAGCTGGATAAGCAACAAAAACATCTCCCTCATTACCATAATGACTCTCTGTGGATTCGGCTCGGCGGGCATACCGAAGGCGAACGCTGAAGAGATATTTTCAGGTACCTTCGACGCTACGCCGGATTGGCAGAATGACGGCTCTCAACGCTGCGGTAGGCTTGACTGGGATGAAGTGACCGGCGAGACCACCTGTGCGAACACACCACTGAATTACGATTTGATCTACGTAACGGACAGAAACCCGACCACACCCATGTGTGAGATCAACAGCAGCGCCGCGAGAGGCGGCATCGGTAAAGGGTTCCGAATGTACGACGAGTCGAATGGCGATAGAAACTCCTGGGGTTCGGATTGCCAGATCGCCAAATACTTCACGACTCAATACCCTGAAGTCTGGTCGTCTTTCTATATGCGATACAATCCGGATATGATTTGGGACACTGCCACCGCCAGGGCGAAGATATTCCGAATCGGACACTACAATCCCCTGGTGGTTGACGGAACCGCCGGCACAAGTGTCTTCAGCACCAATAACAGCAGCGAAAAGAATAAAGGACTAGGCAGAACAACCTCCGGGCTGTTTTTCCTGGGCACCAAGCAAGAGAAATCCCCCGCATTGATGCGGCTTCGACAGGCCGTGCGCTGCGCACCGCAATACAAATGCGGATCCTACGACGAATCATGGTTCCAGAATTTTTCAGGCACCCCCGGGGATTCGTGGTGGGAGACCCTGGGCGACGGCAATTGGCATCTTGTAGAGGTCAGAACAGCCATGAACAGCGCGCCCGGCGTTGCAGACGGCATCGTTGAGGTCTACTTCGACGGCGTATTGCAGACGATGCGAACCGATGTACCATGGCGCATGGAGGGTGTCGATCCGGCGGTTGTCAGGGGATTCAACCTGTTCAGCATTGCCGGTAATTCAGACAATGTCTGGGACGGCCAGTCGAATGCAGAGCAATGGGTGTACGACATCGACGACGTTAAAATCTGCACCACCCGCTGCAGCGATTACGGCCCTTCCACACCTACATTGGCCGCGCCGATGATCAGTCCCGGCAGCGGTGAGCACTCCACTATTCACGGCGTAACGGTGAGCATCGCCGCCACTCCTGGCGCAACCATCTACTACACCACGGATGGCACTGACCCCGACCCAAGCGATGCTTCGCAGCAATACACCGGTGAGTTCACCCTTTTCAGCGACACACAAGTCAAGGCCCTTGCGGTGCAAGAGGACTATATCGACAGCCGTATCGCTGTTGCGGACTATACCTTTGTCGGAAACCAGGCACCCGTCCTGTTGGGTGTGGAAAACAAATCGGTGACTCAAGGCAGCACCTTGAGCTTCGTCCTGACCGTGAACGACCCGGATACCGGCCCCGGCTCCCTGGAGGTATCGGGGATACCGCTTTCCAGCTATCAGGCCAGCCTGACCGATCTGGAAGATGGGAGTTACCGTTTTGACTGGCTCGTGCCCATGGACATATTGGGCGACTATGTGATCAACCTGACGGCGACCGATGGGCTGGACCCGGATCTTACGATATCCGATACACTGACGATCACGGTAACCGACCCGGCCAGCCAAACTATACCGACACAGGTTCCGGATACATTGAGTACAAAAGCCGAAACCGATGGCAACACCACGGAAACCCTGGCCTATGACTCAGGAACGAGCGGCAGCAACCGGGCGCTTGTTGTGGCAGTGGGTTATGAACAACTCGAAGGCGTTACCGTAAGCAGCATCACTTACAACGGCGCCGACATGGTGCGGGTGCAACGAACCGATGTCGCCAATGGCAGAGCCTACGAGGAAAACCTTGAAACCTGGGTGCTGGTCGAACCTGATCCAGGCGTTCACGATGTTGTCGTTACCTTCAGCAGCAGCCCCTCCGATTGGGCCATCTCCGCGGCGACCTATCAGAACGTTGACCCGAACCAACCCATTGGTGCGATCTACGACAACGCCGGTAATAGCGATCCGGGCAGCCTGGATCAAACCATAACCTTGACCACCAGCCATGATAGCTCACGCATCATCACCGCCAGCGTGCTCGATGGCACGACAGACAGGCCGCTCGATCCGGCGGCGAACGATCTGCTGGTGGTGAACGCGGAAGCCTACGACTCACGCAATCCAAGACGTGGCTTCGTAATGGGTCTGTTTTCTCAGCCAGCCCCTACTTCCGGCGAGTACACCACAGGGTTCAACGCCGACCCGGCAGACACAAAAGCCTGGGCGATTAACGCATTCGAATTGCGTGGCACGTCGGGATCCGATGGCGATGGTGATGGCGACGGTATGCCGGACGACTGGGAAATTACTCATGGACTTGATCCCTATACTAATGACGCCGCCTCGGATCTCGATGGTGACGGATTAAGCAACCTGGACGAGTACCTGGCCGGCACCCTTCCCGGCAACACCGACAGTGACGGGGACCTGATGACCGATGGCTGGGAAGTCGATTTCGGTTTAGACCCCGTAGACCCTCAGGATGCCGCGCAGGACAACGACGGAGACGGCGTATCCAATGTTGATGAGTTCCTGGCAAACTCCAACCCGACGCTATCCAATGACCCACCCATCGCCAACGCGGTTGCGAATCAGACCATTTTGTTCGGCGGCACGGTCAGCCTTGACGCCAGTGCCAGCAGTGATCCTGACAATCAACCTCAGGCATTAAGCTACCGATGGACTTTCGGTATTCTTCCGAGCGACAGCACATTAACCGACAGCGATATTCAAAACGGGGATTCGATCAACGCAAGTTTCACCCCGGACAAGCGAGGCATCTACACATTGTCGTTGGAAGTCAGCGATGGCGAAGCCAGCAGCAGTGACATGGTCAGCATCACGGTATTGAATAATGCCCCTGTTGCCGATGCGGGAGCGGACAGGAACGCCACTATCGGCAGCACCGTGATACTGGATGGCGGCGAATCCAGGGATGAAGAGGGCGATCCGATCAGCTACCAATGGCAGGTCGCGAGCGTACCGGCCGGCAGTGCGGTCACCACGGACTCTTTACAAAATGCCGCTACATCTTCACCCCGTTTCGTGCCGGACCTGGAGGGTAGCTACGTCATCGAGCTGGTGGTCAACGATGGATTCGACGATAGCGCCCCTGATCAAGTGGTATTGACCGCCACTCCGGCAATACCGGAACTTGTCCCAGGTACGCTGAGTTCCAAAACTGAGGTCAACGGCTCGACAACGGAAACCCTCTCCTACAATTCAGGAACCACCGGGAACAATAGAGCCCTCGTGTTGGCGATTGGTTATGAACAGCTCAAGAGCGGCATTACAGTAAGCAGCATTAGCTACAATGGCACCCATATGACGCGGGTACAAAGGACCAATGCCGCGAGCAGGACAGCCTTCACTGAAAATCTTGAAACCTGGGTGCTAACCGATCCCGATCCAGGGATCCACGATCTTGTCATCACATTTAATAACGACCCGTCCGATTGGGCGATTACGGCAGCAACCTATCAGGGCGTTGATCCGAACTCGCCCATCGGAGTGACCTATCGAAACGCCGGCCACAGTGACCCGGGCAGCCAGGATGAAGTCATATCAATGGTCACGAGTCATAGCCATTCACGCATCATCACCGCCAGTGTGCTCGATGGTGCGACTGACAGGCCACTGGACCCGGCCGCTAACGACGGATTGGTCGTTAACGTGGATTCCGTTGATTCACGTAACCTGCGCCGAGGTTTCGTGATGGGGCTGTTTTCTCAGCAGGCAGACGTTCCCGGTGGTTATACAACGGGATTCAACGCCAACCCGGCAAGCGCTTCGGCTTGGGCCATTAACGCATTTGAATTGCGCGGTTTATCCAGCCCTTAGAGAAGAGCTTAGAAGTGTAGACCCCGGACATGTCAGGCCATGCTGCCATTGGCTGCATGGCCTGACTAGGGGTATGCCAGCAGGTCACCAGGCGTGCACATCAATTGATCCGCTTGCGACTTCAGGGCAGAGCAAGGCTGATCGTAAACAAGGACAGCCAACATGAATTTTCTTATGACAACTTAAGCTATCGTGTAATATTCAATGTTAATAATGTCTTTACGAATAATATGGACTGCTCTCTTTTCTGCAGCGATGAAATAGTTAAAGCATTAAATGCTCAGCTAGTATTTCATCCCAAACAATATTCTTTAGAGTTGTTTCTCTACTTAAGTATTTTTGTAATTTGGGGGGGTTGTACTCAGTTTCTTTGAGTGGCCGTTTTATCTCTTGCTTTTAGCATGGCCAATAGTTTTTTTGTTAAAATTTAAAAGCCCCTCAATAAGTTTCAAAATAAGTGAAAAACATGCATAACAATCAACTACAATGGAAAAACCTATGCTGCGCTCCGGTTTTCCGCTGAGTTGGGTGTTAGAAACAATAACAAAAGATGAAATGCCTCATAGTTACAACGCATCCGTTAGATGACAGTCTCTGCAAACACTTGGGCAAGCACGTCGAAAACAAGCTAATCCAAATTGGCCATGAGGTTACTATCGAAGACCTCTATACTGAGAATTTTGAGCCCGCATTAACAGCGAAAGAAAGAAAATCATATTATCGGGAGGACTACGATTCATCAAATATTGAAGAACAAGCGCGCAGGCTTCAGGATACAGAGGCGCTGGTGCTTTTGTTTCCAACATGGTGGTTTGGTTTTCCGGCCATACTCAAGGGATGGTTCGACCGGGTTTGGGGTCCTGGTATCGCTTATGACCATGCAAGTGATTACGGGCCAATAAAGCCACGGCTTAATAATTTAAGAAAAGTCTTAGTGGTAACGACACTGGGTTCTCCTTGGTGGGTAGATCGCCTAGTGTTATGGCAACCAGTAAAACGAATAATGAAATTGGCTCTGTTAGGAGCCTGCGCTAAGAAAAGCAAACTTCAATTTTTGTCTCTTTACAATAGTGAAAAACTGGATGAACAAAAAATTGCTTTATTTAAAAGAAAAATTGGCAAAGCACTCGACACATGGAGAGAATAATGTTTCTAACAACGCAATTTCAAGCGGACGTCAAAAAGTGTCGTTCGTTCCTTGCTATGGTTTTTCCTCCGGCGAATTGCTGCGTTATAGCAACACAAGAGGTTTAAACTGATGCGGCGTGGAATTAAGGGTAAAAGCAAACGAACTAACATCCTCAATAGACCAATTGATGGTAAGTTAGCTGAGAAAGTAACGAACAAATACATACTAATCGTATTTTTGATTCTCTTTATTATTATCTCATCATTTGCTGTAGCTCAGCTTGGAGTGAAAACAGGGTTGTTGTTCTCTGTGGGCTTTGCGGCTTGGGCGGTAGTCATGTACTTCATCTCAGAGCACAATAGAAAAACTGGAGAAAAAATTTTAAAAAAGCACCCATGGAAAGCCTTTGAAAATCGGGATAAAGAGCTCTAACAATTTGCTCTAATCGTTCGTCGCGTTACCCCTCACTGGGACGCTGCGCAGCAGAGCTGCTCAGCGCCCTTTAGCTTGGCGTTAATCCCCTTTTACCCACTAGAAAAGCCTGCCCTTCAAGTAAACAGGTTAAGCGAGTTACTCTGCTATCATCCAAAAAGCCCAAACTGACAAAACTCCAAGCCCCATCAGTCATACCCTATGCTTGATTTACAGACTGAATAATCTGACTCATGAGCATAATTCCGTCGCTAGCGTAGTAAAAAACCTCAATCGCGGAGCGAATTCGCCCGTTTTTCAGGCAATAGGCCTTCCGTCATGCACCAAATTGCCCCGTAGTCGAAGTGAAAAGCTTCAAAATCGAGGTAAATCGCTTCAAAAAAGTGGTAAAAAGCATCGCCAGCGAGGATCATAGGGTTGTGATCAGCAGCCGGGCAGACGCCCAGTCAGTCAGCACGCTCAAGGCTCAGCCTGGGCTTCGCGGCGCTGGTCACCACGGAACCCAAAATAAATATGGACAGCCTTTATTTAATCTCGCTATAAATGCCTATAGATTAATAATATAATGTCTTTGGAAATAGTGGATATATTCAATTTATCATTGAAATCAGTTGTATGAACTGAGTAATTTAATTAAAAGGATTTACATATAAATGAAATATATAAGTACGTTATTAATCGTCCTATTTGCTGGACAAGTAAGTGCTTACCAAGCATACATAGATAATGAAAATGCTTTCAGAATTTATGAAAACGGGAATAATTTCTGGATAGATGATTTGGCAGAAAACGAAAGATACTTAATAAGCCATGCCAATGGATCTTACCTTCCTACTAGATATACCTCTCTTTCAAGAAAGGGAGAAAGCAGTGTGAAGATACAAATACCTAGCAGTAGAGATAATATTAATAATAGTAGTTATTCGTACAACAGATCTGAAATAGTTCTGGGTAATGCATTACCCCTTGAGCAGGAACATTGGGTCAAGTTCTCTGTCTTTTTACAATCACAATTCCCAGATCCAGACGATTGGTTTTGCTTTTTTCAGGTATGGCAAAAAGATGCAGGGAACCCGCTTTTGGGTCTTTTTTTAACTACAGAAGGCAGGCTAAAAGTAAATATCAAAAATAATGATTATCCTTCTGGAGCAGGCCTTGATCTATATACTGATCAAAATCAAATACATAAAGGAAAATGGATTGATTTTGTTATTGGATTTCGCGGGTCTCTCGATACAGACGGCCACTTGAAAATTTGGAGAAAACTTTCTACCTCTGCATGTTACGAGAGCATTGTAGATGTCGATAATATTAATATAGGAAAAACATATTTACCAAGCACTAATGAAATTGCTCAAGAGCTAGAGGTTTATCCTAAATTTGGAATATATAGGGGAGGGAGCGACTTAAATCATCAAATGTGGTTTGATGAAATAAAATATAATGAGACAGGTCCATTGTTTTACAATACGCCACCACTGTGCCCATAAATTTCAAACTATGTTGGCCAAGGAGAAAACGGGAAACAGGGACACTCAACGTTTGCCAATAGTTTCGATACAGACATCTTTTGGTTCACTCTTATCTTGAAATCTGCAGAGGATATTTATTGAGCTGCGTGCAATTATACAATTTAATTTGCCGTAGCGTGCATAAACAGGATGCCTCGGTCAGGCAAACCAACCGGGTTCGACTATAAATAGAAAAGCAGTTTTATAATCACAAGACAACGTTCATGTTGACAAGGAAGGGAATGATGAACCTTACTCCCAGTCTCTGTTCCATTTTTATTGCATACACTGTTTTTGGCCTCTTAACCGGTCCTGCCGCCTCCGATGAACAGGAGCTGGTCGCCAATTTTGTCTATGTCGGTTGCAACCGGGTGGGTTTTGGGGTGAAGAAACCTGCACCAAGCACTGCAAATGTGGCTCAGTTGAAGCAAACTCTTGCTGACATAGAGACCCTGCCGATCAAACCCAAGTACTTTTTTTTCGTTGGTGATTTGGTACTTGGCATGCAGGCTGATGAAGGTAAAACAGTGGCCCGGGAGTTGGATGCATGGAAAGCCCTTGTGGATGAAAGTCAATTTGCCGAGAGTGGTATCGAGTTGCTTCCCATTCCCGGCAATCATGAAGCCGATGCGTCGCACGAGGTTGGCGCTGGCCATTACATAGAATATCCAGACTCTGCCAACCTTTCGGCCTGGGTTACCTGGCTGAAGGTCAACCACTTCGCAAAAGCGAGCAACGGCCCGTCGGGAGAGACTGAACTGAAGCGTGATCTATTGGCTGAAGACAACAATCAAACCCAAACCTACTCCTTTGACGATTTAGAGACTGGTGTTCACTATATTCTGTTGAACACCGATTCTCTCTCGACTGTGGTAAACCCGCTTCTACCTGACAAAACCGTGGCAAGCTGGGTGCCATATCACTGGGTGGAAGAGGATCTCGCTAAAGCAGTAAAGAACCCGGATATCAAGAAAATCGTTGTGCTGGGTCACAAGCCACTGGTTCTCGAAAACCCCGGACCGCACGATATTGTTTACAACACACCTCCCTACACTTTGGGAGATGCATTATTAAAGCTTTTCAGTAACACGCCAAAATTTGCTGGCTATTTCTGCGCCCACGCACATAAATGGTTATACACTGACAAGCTTGGCCCTAAGCAGAATGTTACGCAGGTGATTGCAGGAAACGGTGGAAGCCAACTTGAGAACGGGTGGAATCCAACCGGTGGGGCATACTTTGGATTTACTGTAGTAAATCTATACGATAACAACACTGTCGGCGTTGTCTCCTACAATCGACCGGCTCCGACACCCTATAATGCTCCTGGCCCTCAACCTGCAGCCAAACCTGCGCCGGAGAGATTCTTTTCAGTCGTTGAAAGCCCGCGGAAAAATAAAGCGATCAGTTTCGGACATTAGAGGCTAGATATATGGAGCGTACTTATACTAACCAGACCATAAACATTAATACACTTATTGATCTCTAAGATACATGCCT
>JAKSBX010000211.1 GCA_022360905.1 Chromatiales bacterium | reverse complement strand
GGCCGCGCTCATGTCGGCGATGTCCGGCAGAACCAAGGTTCGTAGGAGTTCGAGGAACCCTACCGACGATGTCGGCGGCTGTTCCGTGGCATTGGCCGCGTTGAGCGCGGTGAGCGCCGCCGTCAATGCCTGGGTTTGCGATTCCGGTTCGGGTGGTGTCGCACCGCTCGGATAGCCGATCACCACATCCAAGGTCGTGGGCAGGTTGGGATCGGCGATGTTCAGTTCGCCCAACCGCGTCGGCGCGCCTTGAATCGCCAACACACCCTGCTGGCGGTCGAGCACGCTGACCACACTGCCGTCGACCTCCCAATCGGCGCGCACGACGCGCACGTCCTGCACTCCGTCGACGGCCAGAATCGCGCCGGTCAAGCGGTTGAGGCTGCCAGTCGCCCGAATCGGCAGTTCTTCGAAGTAGGCCTTGACGGCATCGCGCACCGCGGCCTGCAGGTTCCGCAGCGTTTGGGCCGTGGCGGTCTCGTCCGTCGTCAGCAACAGGCTCAGATCGACGGCACGGGGCACCACGACCTCACCCAGCTCGACGCGGATGCCCGCCGGACGCACCTCGGCGACCGCCGTGACCAGGCGTTGATAGGTATCGGGATCGATGTGTTCCCCGAACGGAATCACCCGCACCAGGCCCGGGACCCCGGTGTCCTCCTCGATTTCGGCCTTGACCCCCTGGCGGGCGAACACCTGGTGCAGCGCGCCCAACGTGGCCCGTTCACTGCCGTGCAGGAAATTCTTGGCGCGCGTGCGCAATTCGCCATCGGTTTCGGCGCGTGTGGAACCGGTGGTGGGCTCCGGGTTGGACACGCCGGCGATGCCCTCGATCGGCGCCGGCAGCACCGTCAGGCTTTCGGCCGGCAGGCCTTCGTTAGTCTCCAGATCGCGCGCCTCGACGCGAATACCGCTCTGGCCGGCCGCCATGGTGGCGTCGCCGACCGTTTCGTACTCGACGCGACCGTCTTCCGTGATGACGCGAGTCCCGGCGGAGATCGTGATGCTCCCGGTGGTCCCCCGCGCCCGTGTGAACAACAGGTCACCGGTGGCACGCCCTTCCGGGATGCGGGTGACGCCCAGCAGGGCGACGACCTTCTCCAGCTCG
>JAKSBX010000285.1 GCA_022360905.1 Chromatiales bacterium | reverse complement strand
GTCGCTTGCCCAGATCAGCGCGGTCATCTGGCGAATCGTGGTTTTCGGGGCAGGTACATCCAGGGGTTTCTGATGAAATTTCTCATGTCCTATCTGGAAAAAGCCTACCCGGCCCTCTAGCCTTTTCACCAATCTTTTCCAATTTTCGAAGTGCCAGGGACTCTCCGGACGGCTGGATGATCGACCGTAGGGACAGAGACAGACCAGAGGTCTCTGCATGGGGGCGAGGGTGTCCAAGGCCCAGGCTTGCTCCTCGGCGGTGAGAAACAGTTCGCCCACAGGACGTCGAGGAATCAATCCATAGGCGTGGCAGATGTTTTCAATCACGTGGCCCGCTTGACAGAAGTTGTCCATCTCCGCGCTGACCTCTTGCATGATGTTTGCGTCAATGGCGTCGGCATCGACGATCTTGTCGATATAGGGGTTATGTGCCCAGATTGGATTGAAGAGCTCGTCTTCCGCACGGCCGAGCAGTTCGGCGTAAGTATCGCTTGGAAATCGCCCGGTCAATAGTCGAATGCGCTTGCCTTTTTGTCTGGAGAGAGCGGAAACCAGAGGTGTGTAACAGACCAGACTGCCGAGTCCGATCCGGCTCGGGACGGCGAGGTCGCATCCCTGTTGCGCCGCATGGAGGCGAGAGAAATGGAAAGGCGGTGTATCCAACAGTCTCGGAGGATAGGCTTCCATCAGTTGGTCGATTTGTTGGGGAGGATTGTTCATCTCGGTTACTCGTCGGTAGTTTCTCAGATTGCTGAGGAGGCCTCGTCGGCGCGAAAAGCCGACGCCGTCAGCACCGGAGCGATATAGAACTGGTTACAGTCACAGTGGGCCTCTTGCAGGTAACCTCGCATGCCGGAGTATCGTCCATCGGTAAAAAACAGGCGTACCAGGGCCATGCGTGTCGTCCGTTCTCCGGTAGCACTGAGAAAGGGGCGTTTCTGCGCTGGGCAATAGGCTTGGGCGATGTAGTGTTCGGCCTGACTGTTCATGATTCGCTTGACGGTTTCACGATCGGGTTTGATCAGTACACCGTTGGCGCCGTAGTCTTTGATCGGTTTCAGCACCAGTTGCCCTTCACCGCCGAAGGCGTCCAGGAGCTCCTTCGTGGAGACGTAGTCCGACAGTCTCACGGCAGGCAGTCGGATGTTTTCGATCTGTTCGATATCCTCCAGGGCTAAGCCGTATCTGGGGTTGTCGGCCTCCATACAGGCCGGCAGCAGAGCTTTGGTGGCCAGACGTGCGCCTGTCGGGTTAGGGAAAAAGCTGTCGGGGTGCGACTGAAAAAGTCGCTGAAAGCGGGTAAACGCTTCGCTGTGGTTGTCCCATACAAAGGGGATAACCAGGTTGTAGATCCGGTCAAATTTCTCCCCTTGATGCACAAACGCGCCGTCCCTGTGATCCATCTCATTGGCATAGACCACCTTACCGTGGACTCCAAAGCTTTCCAGGATCTCTTCTAAGTAGCGGTAGCAGGTAAGGTGTTGTCTGCTCGAAGGTAGATGGCTTACGGCGATGGCGATTCGCTTATGGGTGAAGTTTTCGCTTATCGCTCTGACCATGCGTTCGTTGAAAGACCGGCTGGTGGAAGAGGCGCGGGGATAAGAGAAGTGGTGACAGAAGAGGTGCTCCATCAGCTCCACCAGGGCGATCCTTCCCGCCGGCCCCATGTTGACTTCCAACAATTTTGGGCCTTCATCGGTAAGATAGTAGTCGGCGCACCCGAAGTAGTCCCTTGTCGTCATGGGGTGTTGGGGCAGAGACCAGGGTATCGCTTCGGTCTCTTGCTGGTAGGCAGGCGATGCAAGCAAACGCAGCAGGGAGTCGGTGGCTGCTGAAAGGCGTTGAATGAGCCTGGGTTCAAGAAAAAGCGGAACCCGGCTGATGGTGTAACCAGTGCCTGATTTTTGCTCCAGCTGTTCCAGATAGCGGTGGTATTTTCTGTTTTCGAAATTCTTGAAGTAGTTGTCGTAAAGGATCTGCATGGGGTGCTCAGTGTTTGGGGTATGCTCGATCGCTTTTTGCCAGTAGCTTGGCGAGTTCCAATCGTTTGACTTTGCCGAGGTCAGTCAGGGGGAGCTGATTGAGGATATGGATGGAAGCGGGTACTTTGTAGGCACTAAGCTGCTGACGACAAGCATCGATCACTTTTGCGGCAACGGCGTCTTTTAACCACTCGTCCGGCTGATCTGTTTTTAAAGTGACGGCAGCACCGATACGGTGGTAGGCGTCATTGTCGGGAATCGCCACCACTGCGCAGGTGGCGACCTCTGTCTCTGCGTTGATTACCGATTCGATCTCCGTCGGCAAGCATTTCAGACCGTCGATGTTGATGGTCTCTTTTATCCGTCCGCTTACAAAAAGCCGACCGTGCTCATCGAAATAGCCGAGGTCTCCACTATGGAACCATCCCTCCCGGTCTACCGCCGGCTGTTCATTGTTCCAATAGCCTGGAGTGACGTTTTCTCCCCTGATGCATATCTCGCCTGAGTTCGGGGTGTCTGCCAGGGGGACGATTTTTACTTCCACCGAGGGGGCGGGAAAGCCGGTAGCGTGTTCATGGCCGGGGTTGTCCCGGCAGATGTTGAGGACGCTCCGGCTGGCCTCCGTCAGGCCGTAGTAAGTACAGAAGCGTAAGTTCGGTAAAAGCTGTAACAGATTGCGCACGGTCTCCTGCTTCATGGGCGTCACGTTGGCCAGCATATAACGTAAGCCTCGCCCCTTCTCCGCCAAATCGTCGCGGTGTCTGGTGAGCAGGGCCTGTACGATTCTCGGGGTGGCCAGCAGGCCGGTGATCTTTTTTCGGGCAATGATGTCGAGCATCATTTTCAACTCAGGGTCTTCGATATCCGCCATGAACCAGGGGAGCAGTTCAATCCGGTTGCCCAGCATGATTGCTCCATGCAGGTGACCGGAACCGCCGGTCGAGCCCAGCGGCATGAAAATCAGCTCACGATCTCCCGGTTTGATATCGGCGAGACGGATCAGGGTTTGGGTGACGAATATCAGATTCTTCTGGGTTGTGATCACCGCCTTGGGTTTCGAGGTCGTGCCGCTGGTGAACATGAGATAGGCGGTAGGGTGTGGATGCAATAGGGGACGAGTGATCTCCGATGTATCGACATCTTCATCCAGCAACAGAATTTCTGCGCCCTCGATAGCGAGATCCTTGCGCGTTGTGATAATCAATTCAGCGCCGGTATGGGAAACTGCGAAAGCGACATGGGAGCTAGTGTGCTCCGGGTAGAGATGGACGGTAACGGCACCGATCGTGAGATTCGCCAGGTACGAGGCGACATGGAGATGTTTCTTCTCCAGGTAGAGTATCACCCGGTCGCCATGGGATATGCCTTTCTCGGTTATTTGTTTGGCGAGACGGCTGACCAGATGTCCGAATTGGCGGTATGTGAAACTACGCTGGCCTTCGGTGATGAAAGGGCGCTCTGCTTCCTGATCTGCCCAGTACCAGAAATATTGAATGATAGCGTTCATGACAATTGTTTCAGTAAGCAGTCCAAGGGGTCGATTATCCCCGTCTTGCTCAGTAGATCGGTGGTAGGGTCATTTGCGGTATGGGAAGTCGTCAGCTCAAGCAGCAGAGGGACCTCTGTACATCCGGCAATGACCCCGTCGATATCTTCAGCATTGATCTCAAGAGCATGGAGGCAGGTCTGCCAGGCATGTCGCGCCAGTTCGCTGTTGTGAGCTTTGATGCCGTCGTGAATGGCCTTGTCGAGCCATGTCTGAGCCCGTTGTGTAGGAGTTATCGGCTTGATGTCCCGTTGTCGCAAAGCTTCGGTAT
The DNA here is from genome assembly GCA_022360905.1 of Chromatiales bacterium. GTDB lineage: Bacteria > Pseudomonadota > Gammaproteobacteria > Chromatiales > Chromatiaceae > Thiodiazotropha. The sequence continues at coordinate 1,789 of JAKSBX010000285.1, read as the reverse complement.
ATAGCTCAGCGATACAGGTGCCCCTTGTGGCCAGGACCAAGACGCGTCGATAACCAAGCTTAAGTGCCTCATCGGCGGCGGCGGAGATCAAAGAGTGAATGGTGAGGCGCCTCTGGTCGGCAGACGGCGTATTGTGAAAGCATTGCATGGCGGCCGGTAGAAAATAGTGTGCAGTATTGCAGAGCAAGATAACCTCGCATTCATGTGCTTCGACCATCATTACCCCCTGGCTGAGGGCATGGCTGATGGCATTGATGAGCCGGGTGTCAATACGGTTGGGTGATGCGGCGCAGCTTTTGCTGATTGCCGTCGTGCGACATGGGATATCGCATGCCTGGAGAAGCAGGATGCTTCTGTTCCTGTGAAATCGTCGGCATGCCGTTTCAAAACCGACCAGTCCGGCCAGCGGTCCCATGCCTCCGATCAGCAACAGAGGAGGAGCTGTCGGGGTTACTGCCGACAGCGTAAGTATTTCTAGAGGATGATCCTGATCCCGGTAGATTCCGCCTTTGCGACGTACCCTTTCAGCGCTAGAACGGATTGATTGTCGCCTCTTGTCAATCTCGTGCAAAGCATCATCGAGCCTTGTGCAGTGCTTAGGGGTGACTTGTCGATAAGATGTTGACCGGGCGGGAAACGATTCAGTGATCTTAACCGCATTGGCCGGCATATATCACACCCGATCGTGTTGCCTGCATACAGAGCCTGGTAATGACGACGTTTCAGTCGTCAACAGGAGTTGTAGCAGAACGGGATGCATGTCGTTAGGGGCAAGGTCAGGCGAATGAGATGGACTAAGCATCCTCTTCATCCATCAGCTCGACCAGGCGTCCCATGATGCTGCTCATTCTGCCGAGATACTCAGTAGATATGGAATAGCCCATATCGGAATCGAATGTCTGTCCTTGGGCCAGGTTAGTGTGATTCAGTGCGTCGATACAGCAATGAAAGTGATCGACCTCGACTTCGCTAGTAACATGACATTTGATATAGACCGAGAGGCGTTGACTGCGCTGATCATCATAACCGTAGTGTTGACTGAAGATATTGTTGAAATGGTCTAGGGCGTAGCTGTACTCACCATGGTTGAAGATTTCACTGAACATATTGGTGAACAGACCGACCGAGAGATCCTGCTCGATCATATTGTTGCGGATCCAGGCCTTGAAGTCAGCGGCTTCGGGCAGGTTGTATTGTTCTGAATGCCAGGCATCGCTGCCGCAAAGCGCATTGGCCATTTCATCGTAGAGCTGAGCATGATTCAGTTCAAAGCGCCCATCCAGGTTGAGGTCTTCATGACTGGTTTCCGCATTTCGTGCGGCTGCCATGAAATAGTGATTTCGAGTCTCGCCATCGGTTGTTTTGGCCAGCCGGTGGAGACGGCAGGTAAGGCCGTAGATCGGTAGCATTTTGAGGTGAGTGCTGTGCCATGATTTCATGAAAGTGCAGGTGGTCCGGGGCGACCAACGTTTGTCGGCGAAGCGTCGAAATCCACTCTCGATGGTATCCAGTTCGGATTTCGATTGATGAAAGCCCTCAGTGAGCGCGTCACGCAACATATCATCTGGAAGGGATGCAACGACGGGCGACACGATGTTGGAAATAGATTGTTGGTCCATGGTCATGCTCCTTAACCGACGGTCCGTGGTTTTTAAGAATTATATTTTAATGCTTACTTCGGCACTTCATGCATTGTGTTGTTTGCGTTGAGTGTCGAATGATTATGACCTTGCGGAGAGATTAAAGCTGATTGCTTTTCAGGATGCAATTGTAAGATTGTCTGATTTTT
>JAKSBX010000090.1 GCA_022360905.1 Chromatiales bacterium | reverse complement strand
TAATGTGTCTGTTAGATCTAGCTTACATATACGTAAACTAAATGGGGACACCTATCTACTAGTAAACTAGTGTACCTAAATGGTAATAATGCTGCCGAAGGGGAGAACAATAATAAGTATGCTAACAGTTACCCTATGAACTGAACTGTGAAGAATTGATTTGCACAAGACAAATTTGAATCGTTATGATAGGAAATAAATTGAAATTGTTATTGGGTTGGGTTGGGTGCTTTGTGGGATTGAATAGGTATTGCGTGCAAGTGTCCATTAATTCACCAGAATTTGAACTTAATACACGTTTTGCAAGCAGCAATTTGACCCTAAAATAAAGGAAAGGCAAATTTCACATAAGTCAAGTTAATTGCTACGGAGTGAGCGTAGCTAGGGAGCAGCAACATAATCAGGATTTAAAAAGAATATATAAAAGGGCCGGAGTATGAATTCTCGAATTCATCACTTTTTAATAACAGAATGCATTGTATTCAAATTGTGATTTGACTTTCACAACTCTTGCTTTTGTATTAAATGCAGTACATGAAAGTTTTTAAATCTGGATCAGTAGTTGTGACATCTCATTCTAAAGTTAACGTCAAGACCCAGGGTTATTAACCCTAGGCTTTTCTTCACAATTGAAAGTGCTTTACAACCCGCAGGCCTTCTTCACACACGCGGTATTGCTGGATCAGGGTTGCCCCCATTGTCCAATATTCCCCACTGCTGCCTCCCGTAGGAGTCTGGGCCGTGTCTCAGTCCCAGTGTGGCTGATCAGCCTCTCACACCAGCTACGGATCGGCGCCTTGGTAGGCCTTTACCCCACCAACAAGCTAATCCAACGCAGGCTCATCTAATAGCGCGAGGTCCGAAGATCCCCCGCTTTCCCCCGTAGGGCGTATGCGGTATTAGCTCGAGTTTCCCCGAGTTGTCCCCCACTACTAGGCAGATTCCTACGCGTTACTCACCCGTCCGCCACTCGTCAGCCGAGAGCAAGCTCTCGCTGTTACCGTTCGACTTGCATGTGTTAAGCATACCGCCAGCGTTCAATCTGAGCCAGGATCAAACTCTTCAGTTTAAGTTTGATAGCTGCTTATGGCAGCCAATCTTTTTGACTCGAGATTCATCGGATAGAATTACTATCTTTTTGAATGCTCTTCGTCGATCTTTGGTTACCCAAAATCAACGGAGCACCCACACAAATTACCTAACCTAATTGTTAAAGAGCTTCTCAAAATTTTCGTTTGAGAAAGACCGCCTATTTTACAGTGCCGGTTGCTTGTGTCAAGAAAAATCTCAACTTTTTTCAAGCTGGTCGGTCATGCCCGGCCTGTTTGAGAGCGCGTATTCTACAGCCCGAAAAGTCATTGTCAACAACTATTTGAACTATTTTTTACAACTCTCTTTCTAGCATTTTTCCGTTGCCGGTAAAGCCGCTAGAGGAGGCGCATTATACGTCGATCTTTCCAATCGTCAACTAAAATTCGAAAGGAATTTTAACGACCTATTTTTGCCTCTCCTCAGCCCCTGAATCAGCCGTTTTTCAGCTGCCATCAAGCTAAGGAGTGGCGCATTATAAGGGCCGATTTTGGTAGGTCAAGAATTATTTTCACTCCTAGCCAATATCACCCAGGCCACTCTATATATATGCAAATTATGGCTCAACTCACAGAGATTCGGGCGAAACGGCGTTTACCCACTTGAAATACCGCTGTGGTACCCGCCTCGACCGTCACGGAGGCCTGCTCCACCCGCTCACCGTCGATCCGCACAGCACCCTGTTTTATCATCCGCATCGCTTCAGAGGTACTCTTAACCAGGCCGCCGTCTTTCAGCAGATTGGCAATCGGGTAGCTCCCAGATTCCGCCTTCAGCTCACACTCAGGCATCTCGTCCGGTATCTGGCCCTTCTGAAATCTGGCAATAAAAGCCTGGTGGGCTTTCTCCGCCATCTCTTTCGAGTGAAAACGCTCCACCAACTCTTCAGCCAGACGCACCTTGATATCCCTGGGATTGGCGCCCCCGGCAACCTCCGCCTTCCAGGCTTCGATCTCAGCCATCGGCCTGAAACTGAGCAGCTCATAGTAGCGCCACATCAGATCATCGGAGATCGACATCACTTTGCCAAACATCTCCTCCGGCTGGTCGGTTATGCCGATATAGTTGTTGAGTGACTTGGACATCTTCTGCACACCGTCCAGACCCTCAAGAATCGGCAGAGTGATCACCACCTGCGGCTCCTGCTGATAGGCCTCCTGCAGCTGCCGGCCAACCAGTAGATTGAATTTCTGATCGGTCCCGCCCAACTCCACATCGGCTTTCAGGGCCACGGAATCGTATCCCTGAACCAACGGATAGAGGAACTCATGAATGGCAATCGGCTGACCGCTGGTGTAACGCTTGTTGAAGTCATCCCGCTCCAACATTCTCGCGACCGTATGTTTCGCCGCCAGCTGAATCAGGTCAACCGCCGACATCTCCCCCATCCAGCTGGAGTTGAACAGTACCGTGGTCTTGGTTGGATCGAGGATCTTGAAGATCTGATGTTCATAGGTCTTGGCATTTTCCAGCACCTCATCCCGGGTCAGCGGGGGGCGGGTGGCACTTTTCCCGGTGGGATCACCGATCATGCCGGTGAAATCCCCGATCAGAAAAATCACCTCGTGACCTAACTCCTGGAATTGCCTGAGTTTATTGATCAAAACGGTGTGCCCGAGATGCAAATCGGGGGCCGTAGGATCAAAACCCGCCTTGATTTTCAGTGGCTCACCCCTTTTGAGCTTTTTTACCAACAGCTCTTCTGGTAAAACTTCTTCAGTACCGCGTTTAATTAAATCTAGGGATCCTGTGACATCGATCATTTATCAAATCTCAAAAATTAAGACAATGGTTGCACACTCTACTAGAAGCATCTGATAAAATTAACCATTGGGTATTGTGAATCTTAACTTCTATCCTAAGATTCATAACGGGTTTCCTTCGACATGGAAATGGGCTGCCATCTTTGACCGTTGTAGGTACTATGCAAGATTTTAAATCGTACACATTGGACAGAAGACCTGCCAGAGGCCAGCTTGTCAAACGCCTGGTGCTCTCGGTCATTTTTCTGTTGATCCTTGCAGCCGGCTTTCTATTTCTGATTTCCAACCCGACTGAGGAGTCCCAGCCGGTCAACAGCCCTGACTCCGATACAGAGTCGCAACCCGAGCAGCAGAGAAAGCTGATTTTACCCCTCTCCCTCCCCGGCCAGCCACAAGAGAGCCGTCAAACACCGCCCCCGGTGAAGCAGAATTCAAAAGGGTTTATCAGTCAGGCAGTCGCAGCTGAGCCTGCTGAAAGCAGCGAAACCGTAAAAGCGGCTGAAATGATCCCGGCGCCAGATGAAGTGGCGCAGCCGACGGCCACTGAAGAGGCCCGCAAAACGGTATACAAAATACGTAGCGGCGACTCGATGGCCTCCATATTCAAGAAAAACAAGTTAAGTCCATCACTGCTCCATCAGATTGTGAATTCAAGCAAAACCGCCAAGCAGCTGACGGATATTCGCCCGGGTGAGACACTCCATCTGGCATTTGACGCGGATGATAAGCTGCTCAGTCTGCGCCTGGAGCACAGCAAGGTCGACAGCCTTGAGATCCTGGCCACCGCCGAAGGCTTCTCCGCCACTGAAAAAAGCCGAGCGGTCGAGACAAGAAACACCCATTTGAGTGGCGTCATTGAAAACTCACTCTATGTTTCAGCCAAAAAGTCGGGCCTTTCTGACCAATTGATCATGCAACTTGCCGATATTTTTGGCTGGGATATCGACTTCGCCCTGGAGATTCGCTCCGGCGATCGTTTTACCGTGATATTTGAAGAGGACTATCTGGATGGGGAGAAATTAAGGGATGGCCCGATCCTCGCCGCCGAGTTCATCAATCAGGGTAATACTTACCAAGCCTTGCGCTATGTCGATGATACTGGTCGCGCAGACTACTACACACCGGAAGGCCGAAGCATGCGTAAAGCCTTCCTCAGAGCACCAGTTGATTTCAGACGCATCTCATCCAGGTTCACTAAAGAGCGTTACCATCCGGTACTGGGTAAAAAACGCCCCCATCGTGGCGTGGATTACGCCGCCAAAACCGGCACCCCAATCAGAGCCTCGGGTGATGGCAAGGTTATCTTCCGTGGCAAAAAAGGTGGATACGGCAAGACGATTATCATTCAGCATGGCCAAACCTATACGACCCTGTATGCCCATCTCTCCCGTTATAACAAGAAAGCCAGAAAGGGTAAGCGGGTGAAGCAGGGACAGGTGATCGGCTATGTGGGTAAAACCGGCCTGGCTACCGGGCCGCATCTGCACTATGAATTCCGGGTCAACGGTGTCCACCGCAACCCTTTGACCGTCAAACTGCCCGCAGCCAAGCCGATTGCAAAGAAGTATCGGGACGACTTCATGATCAAGATACAACCACTCATTTCCAAGTTGGATCTGATCAGCCGCACCCTGGTTGCCGACGCCCAGTAAAACCATCAGTTTTCAAACTATTGACCCCTCGTGGCTGACCCTATGGTTAACCAGACTGCGGCATCGATCCCACACAATTCAGGTCATCAGACGCTGCTGCAGCATAAATAACAGTTCTGTTTCTGCCTTGCTGTTTGGCAAGGTAGAGCGCACTGTCTGCGGCCTCCACCAGACAATTAGCGGTGGCCTCACGACAATGTTCCAGTGATGCCACCCCAATACTCAGGGTGACGGATATTCCGTCGATGGCGATTTCACTGACTGCCTGGCGTATATCTTCTGCGGTCTTGAAACCACCCTCCACACCCGTACCTGTGAGGATCACTGAGAACTCTTCACCGCCATATCGACAAGCAAAATCCGAATCCCTCAAGCGCCGGTTGAGGAAACTGCCGAAAGACTTCAACATCCTGTCACCCATGGCATGGCCATAGTTGTCATTGAGCTGTTTGAAGTGATCCATATCCAACATTAAAAACGTCAGCGGCCTGTTTCTCTCATTGGCATCGGCCACCGATTGGCTTAGCACATCGGAGAGCGATCGACGGTTCAGTAACCCGGTCAGCTCATCCTTGAACGAGATCGCCTCAAGATAGGCCTCTCTGCGTTTTTGCTCGGTTACATCTCTGATCAGAGCCGCCTTGCCAAGCATGCCCCGTTGTTCGGTATGAATACTGGCGGCCATTACGCTCAGGTAGCGATCACCCAAGTTTGCGCATTCGGCATAGTTGGGATCTGGGTGTTCCAGCAGTCTGTCGATCATCGGTGGATCATCGACCAGCTGCTCAAACCCCCGGCTGACGATCTCGGATACCGGTCTACCGATCAGCCGTTGTGCAGATGGATTGACCAGCATGATCCGACTATCTTTATCGGTAACCACAATCCCCTCACCCGCATTCAGGATAATGGTGGTCAGCTTATCCTGTTCCGACTCCAGACCGGTGTAGGTCTCAAGCAGCTTCTCGGTCATCCGATTGAATGATCTTGCCATATGACCTAGCTCATCACGACTCAGCTCCGGTACTTGCTGATTCAAATGCCCCTGCTCCACCCGCTGCATCGCCGAGGTCACTCGACGTATAGGCGATATCACTACGTTGTGTAACAGCAGATAAGTGATGATTAAAAAAATAACCAATACGACAAACAGCACCAAGGTTGCCCAATTGCGGCTGTTGGTAATTGTTTGTTCTACGTGCTGCATCGATGTGGTGAGTTGAGCAAAACCCAAGACTTCGGAGTCGCTGCCATGACAAGATTGGCATTGCTGCTGATTGACGATCGGTGTGAGTATTCTATATTGCTGCTTCTCTTCATCTACGACCCGATAGGCTTCACCACTCTCCTTTACCCCGATGAATAGCGGGTCGTTCTGTGCGTACAATCGATTGCTTTGAATCTCTTTTCGTTCCTGGAACAGGCCGGCGCCATGAAGTGCATTGACCTTGCGAATGGTTTCATTGTCGAGAAACGCCTCCAGACCATTCAAGCGAACAAATCTAAAATCCTCCAGATCGAGGGCAGCTTTGATCTCTTCTGCATAACGTTGGGCAATACTGGCTTTGCCCGTCTCCATGATTGCACCAAGGCCGGCGACAACCGTTGCAACCATACGGTCGGTAACCAGCTTGTGCTCGTTGACTACGATGGTTCGCTGACTGTGCGTGTAGAAGAGAATCAATCCCACCATCGACAAAAGCGCGGCTAAGCCGACAACCATCAGGATCTTCGCTCCGATGCTTCGATCTATCATGTCCGTAACACATCAATATATTTGATCACTTCGCCATCCTTACCGTGATTGGGTTCGATCCAGAATAGGCGCGATATCCCTACAAACCAAACTCTCCCTATGCTGAATGATGTAATTGTAAAAACTGTCCTTAATAAACGTCTGCCAAGTAATAACCGGCCAGATCCATACTTAGATTTTCTCTACAGAGGTTTCCTAAGGCCTGTTAAGACTAATCCAAAGGAATCTTCTTCACGAACATCGACCATTTCCCCATTCTCTTTAGAAAACTGAATTTTCACTGCCCTGGATCAGTGCAACAGACAATCATAATAAAATAATATTGTTATAAGTGGTGATCTCGAGTGAGCTGATTTATGAAAGCCTCTATCAACGATTCTCACTTTCTGTTTCGCCGGTTGCACTCGCTGCTGGGACTGCTGCCTGTCGGTGGCTTTTTAATCTTTCATCTTTGGGAAAACTCCCAATCCCGATTCGGTCAGGCACACTACAATGAACAGGTCGTAGGCTGGCTTCAACAACTCAACTATCTCACCCTGTTGGAGATTTTTCTGATCGCCCTGCCACTGCTCTTTCACGGAGTTTACGGCCTGGTAATTCTCTATAGCGGAAAAAGCAATCTTTCCGCCTACCCGTGGCAAGGGAACATCCGTTATACCCTGCAGCGCCTCTCCGGCATCGCCATTCTGCTGTTTCTGCTCCTGCATGTGGGATGGACACGTATCTGGGCGATCTGGGAACCTGCCGTTAAGGCTGATCTATTCGCTCATATGCAAGGTTTACTCATTCAGCCCTCCGTGTTCCTACTCTATTTAACCGGCCTATTGATTTCAGTTTTTCACTTAACAAACGGTCTGTGGAGTATGGCAATCAGCTGGGGGCTGACCACCTCACCCCAGGCACAATCCATCTGGTTAGGGGTTTGCGGGCTTCTTGCTGTTCTGCTTTCTGCAATGGGGGTACATGGCATGCTGGGATTTCTACCATGAGCAGACCCAGAAAGGTCATTGTGGTTGGTGGCGGCCTGGGGGGCTTGTGGGCCGCTCTGAGAGTTGCAGAGGCCGGCTTTCAGGTCGAGATCTTCTCACTGTTCGAAGTCAAACGTTCCCATTCGGTCTGTGCGCAAGGTGGCATCAATGCCTGCTTCGATAGTAAGGGTGAGCGGGACAGCATCTGGCAACATATCGTCGATACGCTCAAAGGTGGCGCCTACCTGGCCAACCAGCCACCGGTGAAATCGATGTGCGAAGACGCCCCTGGGTTGATACAAACCTTCGAGCGAATGGGGGTTACCTTCTCCAGAACCGCTGAGGGTCTATTGGATCTGCGTCTGTTCGGTGGCGTTAAACACCGCCGCACCCTGTTCGCTGGAGCCAGTACAGGCCAGCAACTGCTCTACGGTGTCGACCAGGAGGTGCGTCGGCAGGAATCTCTGGGACGGCTGCAGAAATTCGAATGGTGGGAATTTCTCTCCCTGGGCTTGAATCAGCAGGGTGTCTGTCAGGGTATCATCGCCATGAACCTACGCACCATGGAGATCAAAGCCTTCCCCAGCGACGCGGTGATTCTTGCCAGCGGCGGCATGGGGCAGGTGTATGGGCACCGCTCAACAAACTCCACTAACTCCACCGGTGCCGCTGCATGCCGGGTCTACCAACAGGGCGCCTGGTTCGCCAACACGGAATTTTTCCAGTTCCACCCCACCGCCATGCTGGGTGAGGACAAAACCCGCCTGATGAGCGAGGCCGCACGAGGCGAAGGCGGCAGGATCTGGGTACCCAGAGACACTGAAGATCAACGCCGGCCCAGCCAGATTCCGCAGCGTGACCGTTTCTATTTTCTTGAGGAGTGGTATCCGAGCTATGGCAATACCGTACCCCGTGACCTAGCCTCCCGCGCCATCTGGGAAGTCGTGCATAAACTTGGCCTGGGGGTTGGCGGAGAAGCCAAAGTCTACCTGGACCTGACCCATCTCAATCCAGGATTCATTGAACAGCGGTTGCACGCGATTCTGGATATCTACCGCAAATTTCACGGCACAGATCCTGTCCATGAGCCCATGGAAATCTATCCGTCGGCACACTATGCCATGGGTGGACTTTGGGTCGATTTTGAACGAGACGATTCGACTGGCGGCATCAAGCACGGCAGTCCACGAAATCATGCTACCAATATCCCTGGCCTCTATGCCTGCGGCGAGTGTGATTACGGCTACCACGGCGCCAATCGACTGGGCGCCAACTCCCTGTTGTCCGCCTCCTACAGTGGCCGGGTCGCCGGCGAATCGGTGAGCAACTATCTGAAAGGCCTGCAACAAGGGCATGGGGGGTCGGAGGACCCCATTTTCCGCTCCGAAATCACCCATCAGCGGGAGCTCAATCAACAGCTGATCAACAATCAGGGAGATGAGAACCCCTATCGGCTTCATCAAGAACTGGGAGAACTGATGTCCAGCCAGGTCGGTGTGGTTAGAGACAACCAAACTCTGAGTGGTGCCATTGAGTCGCTACGAACACTCCAGCAACGCAGTCGGAAAATCAATTTGCAGGAGCACAACAGCTGGAGCAATCAGGGTCTGGCCTATGCCCGCCAGTTACAGGAGATGATACGACTGGGTGAGGTGATTGCGGTCAGTGCACTACAGCGAGATGAATGCCGGGGCGCCCACTACAAACCTGAATTTGAATTGAAATTGCCGGAAAACGCCGCGCCGGGAGAGCCGGCCTACGAAACCTATCGCAGCCGCTGGAAAGCACAGAATCAAAGCTGGCTTAAAACCACCATTGCCAGACAGACGACAGAGGGCCCGCAAATTGACTACCAGCCGGTCGATCTGAGTGTTCTGGCGCCCGAGGAGCCCCGCGACTATCGCTGAGGATTCAACCATGGCAGAGAAGATTCAATTCCGCATACGCAGACAGGATACGCCATACAGTCCTGCCTATTGGCAGACCTTCCAGGTCCCCTTTCGGGAAGGTCTCAATGTGGTCTCCGCACTGATGGTGATTCGTCAGAATCCAGTCACTGCCGACGGTTCGAAGGTGGACCCGGTGGCCTGGGAGTTCAACTGCATGGAAGAGGTGTGTGGCGCCTGTACCATGCTGATCAACCATCGTCCCATGCAGGCCTGCTCAACACTGGTGAGCAGCCTGGAGCAACCCATCACACTGGAGCCTTTGAGTAAGTTTCCGGTGATCCGGGATTTGATGGTGGACCGGAGCCGTCTGTTTGCCGACCTGAAGAGAGTCCGCGCCTGGATCGAGATCGATGGCGCCTGGGACATTCACCAGGGAGCACCACGCATCTCACCGGAAACCTGGCAGATCAACTATCTCTACAGCCGCTGTATGAGTTGTGGCAGTTGCCTGGAGGCCTGCCCTCAATACGGTCAGCAGCTGGCTTTTGTGGGCCCGGCTGCCCTGGCCGCGGTGAGATTGATGAATAACCATCCAACCGGCAAATACCAGCGCAAGCAGCGACTCCATGCCATCATGGGCGAAGGGGGCTTGAGTGACTGTGGCAATGCGCAGAATTGTGTTCAAGTCTGCCCCAAGGAGATACCCCTCACAACAGCCATCGGTGAGCTCGGCAGGCAGACCACCAAGCAACTGCTGAAAGATCTTCTCGGCTCGGGTTAGGCCCTAACATCGGCCCGAATAAAAACATCCATTTAACAATGTGTCACAGTATGCCGCTTCACACCGGTTTAAGATGAACTATTGATGCCCGTTTCCTTTCCAAGCATTCTGACAACCATCCTGCGTAGATATCAGAGGTAGACTCAATGACCAATAAAATTATGATCAGCTGCTTGCTGGCTGCACTCATTACCCTCCAGGCCTGTACCACAGTTGATCCCTACTCCAAAGAGGAGAAAACCTCCAAAGCCACGACCGGCGCCGTGATCGGCGCGGTTGCCGGTGCGGTGATCGGTATTGCTACATCCAAAGACAAGAAGAAACGCAAGGAGCGGGCGCTGAAAGGGGCCGGTATCGGCGCCATAGCCGGCGGCGGCGTTGGCTACTACATGGATGTTCAGGAAGCCAAACTGAGGCAGCGACTGGAAAACACCGGTGTCAGCGTCACCCGGGACGGGGACAATATCATTCTCAACCTGCCCGGCAACATCACCTTCGAGGTGGATAAAAGCGATGTGAAAGGGGATTTTGTGGAGATTCTCGACTCTGTCGCCCTGGTACTCAACGAGTACAAATCAACCATGATCGAGGTTGCAGGCCACACCGACAGCACAGGATCTGAATCCTATAACCAACTGCTCTCCCAACAGCGGGCCCAGTCGGTCTCGGATATCCTTAACCGTAACGGGGTAGCCGGGGTGCGGATCGATACGGTGGGTTATGGTGAGAGTCGCCCCATCGCCAGCAACAGCAATGCAGCCGGTCGACAGCAGAACCGCCGGGTTGAACTGACCCTGTTGCCCTACGTGGAAAGCAGCTAAAAAGAGACGTGAAATATCCCACAGAGGCTAATGCGCCTCTGTGGGTGTCTTAGTGTGAGATCAGACAGAAAAGGAAGATCCACAACCACAGGTCGTGGTTGCATTTGGATTACGAATCACAAACTGTGCACCCTGCAGGCCTTCGGTGTAATCAACCTCCGCACCCATCAGATACTGCATACTCATCGGATCCACCAGCAGTGTCACGCCACTGGTGACCACCTTGGTGTCTCCCTCAGTTTCGTTCTCATCAAAGGTGAATCCGTACTGAAAGCCGGAACAGCCACCACCCTGAATATAGACACGCAACATCAGTTCCGGATTACCCTCTTCCTCAATCAAAGAGGCCACTTTGTTGGCCGCCGCTTCAGTGAAAAGGATGGAATCGTTGGTTGTTTCTAAGCCGCTCATGGTTAAATCCTGCTCAATTCAGCCTGCATAAACTAGAGGCCAGGGGTCGTTTGATTACTTGTAGTATGCAATTACCGAGGAAAACAGTCAAGTATTACTCAACCGCCAATCCTGAGGTTATTGCTCCACGGGTTCGGAGGGTAGCGTCTCAGCCGGTTCTTCGCCACTCTCCTTTTTCCCATCGTAAGCGAGCTGCAGGGGGTCCTGTTCGGTCGCATGAATCAGTTTGCCATTGACCTCAGCCCCCATTGCCATCTCCAGCATGGCATAGGTAAGGGTACCCGTGATACGGGCTTTGGGGGCCAATTCGACCCGATTTGCCGCAACCACGTCGCCAACCACAGTACCATTCAGCATCACATTACCGACTCTGACATTACCGTCGATCGTACCCTGCTCACTGAGTGTCAGGGTGGCTGACTGATCATCCGGGTCCGAGAACACGTTACCCTTGATGACGCCATCCACATGCAAACCGTTTTTGAAGGTGATATCCCCTTCAATCTCAGTACCCGATCCAATCACCGTTGTGATTCTGGGAGAGCGGAATTTTTTCTTACTGTTACCAAACATGGTTTTTTTCCTAATCTAAACTTCAGGAGACCGGCGACCATTCGAAAGCCGCATCCACGGGTGCCAGTTTAGAACCTGTAGGCTTGACTTCAATCTTGACTTTGGCCGGTTGAAAATCGGTTGGGATGCGCAGCTTTCCTTCAACATTCTGAAAATAACGGAAGCGCATTTTATGACTTTCCAGTTTTTCCTCGGAGAGTTGCTTCAAATCCAAATTGACCGTCTGTTCACCTTTCAAGCCGCTGATGGTCATGACGATCTTTCCCTTGACCACAGAGCCGCTGTTGATCACTTGGCTAACAGTATATTTATAGACGTATTGTTGTTCTTCAAGACCCTGCTGTAACTTGAAATTCTGGATCCGTAACACCTGTTTTTTCGAGGAAGTAGAGACGATACCCCGGAGAAACGCCAACTCCTCTTCCATCTTCAGTCGTTCACTCTGCATGGTTTTAACTTGATCCTTGATCGCCAGCAGGGCTTCCCGGTCCACCTCGGCAGCCTGCTTGACCATCTCAAGTTGCCGCTTCAGCTCGTTTCGCTCCTGCTCGAGACGGGTCACCCTGTCCTTACCACCGGACTGCAGACGGGCCAGCCCTTCTGCTATCCCGTTGCCACCCTGCTGGTAAGCCAACCCGGCCACTCCGCCGAGTATCAGCAACAACAAACCGACACGTAGCCAGATCGGGGTTCGCTGGTGGGCAGCAACGATCTTTGGGACACGGTATTTCTTATCGATACTCATTGGATTATGGCAGTAGGGCTACCTGCTCCAGACCACTGTTTTCGGCGAAACCGAACATCAGGTTCATATTCTGTACAGCTTGTCCTGCGGCGCCTTTAACCAGATTATCAATCACGGAACTGACCACCACCATATCACCATCCAACGGACGGTGTATGGCGATACGACAGTGATTCGAGCCACGTACACTGCGGGTCTCCGGATGAGAGCCAGCCGGCAGCACATCCACAAATGGCTCATTGGCATAACGGGCCTCATAGAGCGCCTGCAGATCGGACTCTGCGACTTTCAGGCGGGCATACAGGGTAGCTTCAATACCCCGGATCATCGGCAGCAAATGGGGCACAAAGGTGAACTGAACCGGTTTGTCGGCCAGTTGGTTCAGCGTCTGACTGATCTCCGGCTGATGCCGATGACCGGGTATGGCATAAGCTTTGAAGCTCTCCCCGGTCTCTCCCATCAGGGTGCCCACATTGGCTGTACGGCCGGCACCACTCACGCCCGATTTTGCATCGGCGATCAGATGATCGATATCCACCAAGCCATTCTCTATGAGGGGCAAAAAGCCCAGCAGCACAGCTGTCGGATAGCATCCGGGATTGGCTACCAGCGAGGCGGATTTGATCGCCTCCCGATGTAACTCAGGCAGGCCATATACCGCTGTTTCCAACTGCTCCGGGCAGGCATGGGACATCCCGTACCAGTGCTCCCAGGTCTGCTGATCCTTGATGCGAAAATCCGCAGCCAGATCGATAATCCGGATACCCCGCTGCAACAGCTCGGGCACCTGTTTCATGGCCACCCCGTTTGGGGTTGCGAAAAACACCAGATCGCACTCGTCGAAATAGGCCGGATCCGGTTCCACATAGGCCAACTCGGTGTGACCACGCAGATTGGGAAACAGATCGGCAACCGCACGTCCCGCTTCCGAGCGGGAGGTAATAACTTTCAGTTCTGCCTGTGGATGGGCACTCAGCAGTCTGAGAAGCTCCACGCCGGTATAGCCTGTTCCACCAATTATTCCTACTTTAATCATACCCTTACCTAGCAACCGGAATCATCCGGTTAAACACACAATCAGTTGAAAACCTACATCCTGAATCTACAGGATAGTTCGTTACCAGAAGCGCAATCATAAGCTCTGAGTAATCAAAGAAAAAGCAAAGCAGAGCAAAATCCTAAACATTTGTGAACTTCAGGTGAAATTGATGTACAAAACGCCACCCAGGTGTGGAAAATCACACCATTAGGTATCACATTATAACTAGACACAACGACCGAGATTACCGAGTTATGGAAACCATCGACACCCTGGCACTCGCCCTTGGCGCCAGCTGGGCAGCCGGCATCAACCTGTATGCCGCCATCCTTGTCCTGGGCTATCTGAGCCTGAGTGGACATGTTGTGCTGCCTCCCGGATTGGAAGCCCTCAGTGACCCCCTGGTCTTGGGTGTGGCGGGGATGATGTATTTCATCGAGTTTTTTGCCGACAAGACCCCTGGCGTGGACAGCGGTTGGGATGCCATTCACACCTTTATCCGCATCCCTGCCGGCGCCCTTCTGGCCGCTGGCGCCGCCAGTGGCATCGATGTCAGCCAGAGCGCGGAACTGGCCGCCGCTCTGGTAGGTGGAACCGTTGCGGCAGGCAGTCACTTCACCAAATCCGGCTCGAGACTGCTGATCAATACCTCACCTGAACCAGTCACCAACTGGACCGCTTCGATTGCAGAGGATCTGGCTGTTATCGGTGCGCTCTGGGCAGCACTCAACTATCCGCTGGTGTTCCTGGCGATGTTTGTTATTTTCGTAGCACTGTTCATCTGGCTGATGCCCAAGTTGTGGCGTGCATTGAAAAATCTCTACCGGCGAATCAGTGCTTTTTTCAACGGCACCGAGAAGAGCAGTCAGACCAATATGAGCGAAGGTCGGTCGGAAACTCTGAAATCCTTGTTTCATGCGGCCAGCAGTGCCGATAACGGCAGCCATAGCCATAAATAGGGCCAGGCCAGCCAGGCTAGGGTCTGTTAATAACGCTAATAGCTTTTACAGAGTCTCTGACACTCATCATTAGAACGGATCAGGGTATCTTCGATCGATACACCGCTAAACCAATTGCCGGTTAAAGCAAGCGTGCTCCCTTTAAGTAACCGATCGATCACACCGATTCGCTCATAGTGACCCAATCGAAGCGCCGGTAGGCGGTTACGATAGCTGGCGCTCTCTATGATATCGGCCTGTTCAATTCCCAACACTTGGGCAATGCGGGCATTGCGTCCGGCCTCATCCAATACATCGGGCTTAAAATGGAAGGTAAAGGCGCGATAGTTGTCATCCGGCACCGGATCCCTGGAAACCGCTGAGTAGAAGGCATCCTGTTGGGCGATGATCCCAGCCAGTGGTTCGAGCTCAATCCTGTCGGCCTTGATCAGTGCCGCCTGACTGTCGATCTCCGACATCTCGATTTCAGCCAGATGGCAGGCCAACTCAGGCATCATTGAGGTCAATAAACCAGCGGCGATATCGGGTGCTACTGCCAATGCCAGTCGATCAGCCTGTACCGGCTCGCCACCCGCCACTTCGACCAGGTAGCGATCGCTCATTCTTTCGATCCGGGTCACGGGGGATTGAGTGCGAATCTCGAGACCCGACGATATGGCGTCGATAAACGACTGTAAACCGCTGTTCCCGGTATAGCTGCGGATGACCTCTTTTCGTCGCGGCTTTTTGCGAAACAGGGATTCAGCCGGAAAATCACTGGATGGCTGACAGACCACCGCATCCAGCGCCGGACCAAGCACCTGGCGGTAGTTACGACTTCCGATAATGCGCCCGAAATAGTCCCGCACGGAGCTGCCGGCCTTGTGACTTATCCACAGGCGGGGCAAAACCCCCAGGAGCTCCAAGAAATTGAGTTGGGATGGAATCGAATAGAGATTATCCCCCACCAGCATGCGATAGGGTAGCTTGAGCTTTGGTACCAGACTGTCCAACTGACCAGCCTCTTCCAGCAGTTGAAGCAGGTTACCGTAGCTGTTGTAGCAGGTGTGTCCACCCAATTCCGCCCAATAGTCACCACCCTCGGTTTGAAAGCGATGTGAGTTTATCGCCCCACCAATGTGGCCACCAGCTTCCAGAATCAGGGATTTGACGCCGAAACGTCTGGCCATCTGCGCCAGACCGAGACCGCCAATACCGGCTCCAATGATCAACAGATCGACTGCTCCAGGTTTCATGACGTCACCCTTACCTCGGTTATGTCACCCGGCTCCTTTGTCACCCGGCGATCGAATATTCTACTTTCAGCCATACTGGGCCTGCCTTATATAAACCAGAATGTTAGCGGCTTCAAGCACACCCACCTCGACAAGCTATAACCCGATCAAGGGCATACAAGAGGCCCTGAAGGTGAGCTGATTGGTCGCTGGGGTACTCATAACTGGATTATCGGGCAAAAAGCCCATAGATAGCCAATTACTTATTGATTTAATTGAACAATATGCAAATGCGCGCTGTTTCGTATCTGTGTATATACACCATCGAGATCAGTAATAACATACCCGTGATACCGAAAATGGCGCAAAAAAATACCGCGCCAGGATGACGATCCTGGCGCGGTATTTTTGAAGCTCAATGCAACTTATCCGCAACCACCACCACTGGACGAACCGCAGGTGCCGCAGCCACCGCCAACCGGTTGCAGATTATTGAAAACAAAACTGGCATTGCCATCGCCCTGGTCGATAAAGTCAATCTCGACACCGCGCAGGTACTGCATGGTTCCATCATCGACGATGACTTTGAATCCATCACAATCCAAAACCCCATCGTTGTCATTGATCTCATCGCTGAAGGTCATGCCAAAGCTGATTCCGCTGCAGCCGCCTGGGGTCGCAAATACGCGTACTCCCTGGATGTTATCGTCAACCTGTTGAAACAGCTCGCTCATTTTGGTCTGAGCTGTGCCGGTCAGGGTCAAATCACTCTCGGTCAGGGCATTTAAACTCATGCCATATCTCCTGGAAATTCGGTCTAGATGGAGTGCATATTACCAAGAAAACCGACTCGATTGCCAATTAACTTAGAATATAAGTTGGTTTTTTACTCTACCAGCGGGGATCTACATGGCGAGCTGATTCCTTGCATTCAGCTCGAACAGATGCCGTTCCGCATCCAACAGGTGTTGACCCCAATGCAGGTGAAACCCTTTGTGCCAGCCCTCAACTGCCTGTTCCGGCTCGCCATCGAGCAGGTTCAGTCCGCTCTTTAGCTCACAGTAGATGTCGGTCAGATCATCGGCCAGACTGCCGCTCATGCTCTGTCCGTCACCGGCCACATCAAATTCCATCCAATAGCCGTCCCGCTCTCCCAGTAGAGTCCTCAGGAAAGTGTAGAGTTCGAACCGGGCGTCCAGATCAGCGGCCGTGTAGTGGGTGTTTCTTGGCGTAGGCAGGTTCAATGCGTTCACCGCCTCATGCAGGCGGGGTAACAGACCGGCTACCTCCTGTAGCCATTCAGCATTGCCGTCATTCAACGATTCGACCAACTCACAATATCGCCTAGCCAACGTTTCGAGTTTTTGTACATTTGGACTCATAGTCTCTTCCTCACAGCTATTCTTGCTACTTCTTCCTTGTTTGTACCAGGAGATCTTTTCCTGACCTCATAGAGACAGCTGCATGGTACTTTTGGTATGTCGCACATACCAGATTCTAGCAGTGATCACGATCAATCCTAGGAAAAACCCTTAATCTCCCTGGGCAGTTTGATAAATAAAATATATATGCTGTCGATCAGCAAAACTGCCAAACCGGACTCAGAATTGCTGGAATCGCGTGATTAGGGTGCCGGGTTGATAACAAGCCCTAACTGACAGATTCATGGCGATGCTCCCTGTCAACTGCCTGTTTCAGGCTAAAAAGGGATACAATGGAGCGATGCATAGCGACACCGAAAATCGTCCGGTGGTATTGGCCATCGGTGGACACGACCCTGGGGGAGGTGCCGGCATTCAGGCGGATATCGAAGCGATTGGCGCCAATGGCTGCCATCCAGCAACCGCTTTGACCTGCCTGACCGTACAGGACAGCTGCAATGTCAGCCAGCTGATTCCGCTCCCCGCAGAACACCTCACGGCACAATGCGAGGCCATAATGCAGGATTGCACGGTCTCCGCCATCAAGATCGGCCTGCTTGGCAGCCCCCAGGCAGCCGATGCGGTGATCCGACTGCTCAAGGCGTTTCCCCAGATCCCCGCCATCCTCGACCCGGTATTGGCCGCAGGTGGGGGAAATGAGCTTGCCAGTGAGGAGTTACTGCGCATCATTCGTCACGATTTGTTGCCCTTGTGCAAGCTGATTACACCCAACACGGTGGAAGCCGCCCGACTCTCCGCCGGCGGTAGTGCCGCCAGCCTGGATCGGCATGCAGAAATTCTGCTGCAGCTTGGTTGCGGATCCGTGCTGATTACCGGAACTCATGATGAGAGTGATCGGGAGAGGGTCATCAATCGCCTTTATCGTCCTGACAAGCCGACACTGATCAGGCCATATCCTCGCCTACCCGGTGAGTATCACGGATCCGGCTGCACCCTGGCGGCCGCGCTGGCAACAAGAATCGGCCTTGGTGAGCCTCTCGAAAGTGCCACCCAGACCGCGCTCGATTACAGCTGGAGTTGTCTGCAACAGGGTTATCGCACCGGCCGCTGCCAATCCATACCAAACCGCCGGTTTCAAACCTATTCACAGATCGACCAATGACAGATACAGACAGATACCGAGGACTCTACGCCATTACCGATAGCCGGCTGTGCCCGCCGGAGCGAATTCTGCAACAGGTGGAAGCCGCGCTGACAGGCGGGGCGCGGATCATTCAATACCGTGACAAACGCCAGGACCGGAGCGGCTGTACCGAGCAAGTCCGCAGTATTCTCAAACTGTGCGAACGATTCAATGCCTTGCTGATCATCAACGATGACATCGAGCTGGCGCTGGCAACCAAAGCCCATGGGGTCCATCTGGGACGTGAGGATGCGACACTCGCTGAAGCCAGAGAGCGCCTTGGCCCGACAGCGGTCATCGGTGTCTCATGCTACAACCGCCTGGAATTGGCCAGTGAAGCGGCTGACAAGGGAGCCGACTACGTCGCCTTCGGGCGCTTCTTCCCATCCCGGACAAAACCCGAAGCCATATCGGCGGATCCCGAGCTGTTGGTATCCGCCAGACAAAAAATTCGCAAACCATTGGTTGCCATCGGCGGCATTACCCATGAGAATGGCGCCCAACTGATTGCCGCAGGCGCCGATATGCTGGCCGTTATCCAGGCTGTCTTCGGAGAGCCGGATATCGAGGCCGCAAGCCGTCGCCTGAGTGCCCTATTTTCGCCGCAGGAGAAGAATAATGAGTCGTTCTGAGGAACTCTTTAATCGTGCAAAACAACATATCCCAGGGGGCGTAAACTCCCCGGTCAGAGCCTTTAACGGAGTCGGTGGAGAGCCGGTATTCGTCGACTGTGCGGCAGGACCTTATCTCTACGACCCGGACGGCAAGCGCTATATCGACTATGTGGGATCCTGGGGACCGATGATTCTGGGCCACTCCCACCATGAGGTGATTGAAGCGGTCTCCTCAGTGATCAACAAAGGCCTCAGCTTCGGTGCCCCGACCGAGCTGGAGACACAGATGGCCGACCGGGTCTGCGAGCTGGTCCCAAGCATGGAGCTGGTACGCATGGTCAGCTCAGGCACCGAAGCCACCATGTCCGCGATACGCCTGGCCAGAGGGTTTACCGGCCGCGATAAAATTGTCAAATTCGAAGGTTGCTACCACGGCCACTCCGACTCCCTGCTGGTCAAGGCCGGTTCCGGTATGCTGACCCTGGGTGAACCCTCGTCGCCCGGTGTTCCGGCCAGTCTTGCGGAGCACACCCTGACCTTGACTTACAACAACAGTGAGCAAGTAAGGGATGCGTTTAAGCAGTATGGCGATCAGATCGCGGCAATCATTGTTGAACCGGTGGCCGGCAATATGAACTGTATCCCACCGCAAGCCGGGTTTCTGCAAACCCTGCGGGAGGTCTGCGACCAATACGGCACTGTTCTGATCTTCGACGAGGTGATGACCGGCTTTCGTGTAGCCCTGGGCGGCGCACAAGCGGTATACGGTATCAAGCCGGATCTGACCACCCTCGGCAAGGTAATCGGCGGCGGCATGCCGGTAGGAGCCTTCGGCGGTCGACTCGATATCATGCAACAGATCGCACCACTGGGACCGGTTTATCAGGCCGGCACCCTGTCCGGCAATCCGGTCGCCATGACCGCGGGCCTGAAGACCCTCGAGCTGATCGCTGAACCCGGATTCTATGATCGACTTTCGCACAAAGTTGAAAATTTGGTTTCCGGCATCATGGCGGAGGCCAAAGCGGCCGGAATCCCATTGGCGGAAAACCATGTGGGGGGCATGTTCGGCCTGTTTTTCACCGACCAGGAGACAGTCAATGACTTCCAGGGCGCCATGGCCTGCGACCAGAGCCGATTCAAAGCGTTTTACCATGCCATGCTCGATCGGGGCATCTACCTGGCGCCTTCCGCATTCGAAGCTGGATTTGTATCGGAAGCCCATAGCGAAGAGGATCTGCAAGCCACCATCGAGGCGGCCGGCAAATCGTTCCGCTCTCTGGCAGAGTGACTGTGCAGCGACTGTCGTTGGTTCTATTCTCGCTACTGACGACACCACTGGTGGTGGGGTGTTCTACCGAGCAGGCAAAGACAGCTACTTTTGAAGCATTGGAACAGCACCGCTATCAACAGTGCCTTGAGCAGTTGGACAGCCAAAACTGCGATCGGCAGCGGCAGAGCTACGAGGAGTACAATACGGAGCGTGAACGCCATATACAGGCACAATAGCCTCTGCAAAACAGCCTATTCAAACCGCCCTATCGATGAGTGAACTGTCCACAAGTCTGCTGGCCTGGATTGGTGCAAACCCCTTATGGGCCGGTTTGGCGGTATTTTTGGTGGCCTTTTCAGAATCTGTGGCCATTTTTGGCCTGCTGGTACCCGGGGTGATCGCCATGTTTGGTTTTGGCGCACTCATCGCAACCGGCACACTCCAGTTTTGGCCGGTTTTCTGGTGGGCCGTGGCCGGCGCGGTCGCTGGCGACAGCCTCAGTTTCTGGCTTGGCCGCCACTATCAGGATGGCCTGCGGCAATTATGGCCATTCAATCGCTACCCTAAAACCCTCCAAAGGGGCATCAGATTCTTTGAGAAATATGGCGGCAAGAGTGTTGCCATCGGCCGATTTTTCGGACCGGTAAGAGCGATCATTCCCCTGGTGGCGGGGATGATGGGCATGGCGCCCCTGCGTTTTCTGGTCGCCAACCTCAGCTCGGCACTGGTCTGGGCCCCAGCCTATCTGTTGCCCGGCATTGTTTTCGGGGCCTCTCTTGAGCTCGCCTCTGAAGTCACCTTCAAACTGGTGATACTGCTGTTACTGATGCTGGTTTTGGCCTGGGGTCTGTTCAAACTGGCTCACACCCTGTTCCGTCTGTTACAGCCACATGCCAGAGATATTGTCCAATGGGGATTCGACTGGGGGCAGCGTCATCGTGGTTTCCGTGCCATTTCTGCCGCCCTGGCCGATCCAGACCACCCCGAAGCCAAAGGTCTGGCCGTGCTCGCCACGCTGTTGGTGCTGGCCACACTGCTGTTCATGTTACTGATCGGCGCGATGGTTGGCGGCAACCTGACACAGTCCGTCAACGAGGTCATCCATAATGGCCTGCAGAGCCTGCGTACCCCCTGGGGTGACCAGTTCATCTACCTGTTGACCAGCCTGGGAGACCTCTCCACCATCATCATAGTTGGTGTTGTTTCAGCGATTCTGCTGATCCTACAAGGCCACTATCGGACCCTTAATTACCTGCTCGCCGCCATCGGCTTCGGGGTTATTGTCCCACTGCTGCTGAAGTACGGATTGCAAATCCCCCGTCCCGATTCGGCCCCTTCATCCTTGGGCCCCTGGTCGTTTCCCAGTGCCCATGTGTTACGCAGTATCACGCTGTATGGGTTTATTTCCATTATGGTTGCCAGGGGCCTGAGTCATGATTGGCGATGGCTGCCCTACAGTATTGCCACCGCGCTGGTTGGCGCCGTGGCCCTGTCGAGACTCTACCTGGGGGTTCACTGGTTAACCGACGTATTGGGCAGTTTAACGCTGGGTCTGGCCTGGTTAGCCCTGCTCGGTATCGCTTATGCCCGCCATGTGGCAGCGGAGTCCCGCCATTTCGCGATCGTTGTCGCCAGTTTGACCGCATTGACTCTTTGCCTCACTTTCCAGGCCTGGCAGTTACAACAAAACCTGAAACCTTATCAGGCGCAAGCCACAGCGAATCAGATTGTATCTCAGCAAGTATGGCGATCCGGCCAACTGAAAATCCCAACACACCGACACGACATACGAGGTGAGGGAGACCATCCGCTGAACCTGCAAGTTGCCGGTGATTTGCAAATACTTCAGGAGCAACTAGCGCAGCAGGGCTGGCAATCTGCTGAAATGCTTAACTGGAACAATATGTTACGACTGCTCTCGCCGAACACTCCACTGGCCGAACTGCCGGTCCTGCCCCATGTACACGATGCTAGGCATGAGGCGCTGGTGCTGGTAAAAACACCCTCTGCCGACAAGCGGTTAGTGATGCGTCTATGGAAAAGCAGCATTTCGATAGATTCCCCTACCAAGCCGCTGTATGTGGGAAATGTATCCAGCCAGCAGGCGGAGAGATCTTTCGGTTTACTGGTCGTGCCGAGAACGGAGGCGGATTTCCAGCCGGCAATCACCCAGTTTCTTGATGATCAGAGGTCAGTCGGCAGGATCACCTATTATGCAGGCCCTGACTCTCTGTTAATTTTAGTGGAATAGTGCTTGTCACCCGCCACCATGACAGTCAAATTAATTCTGCTACAACCATCTGAATTCACAGAGTTTAAGCACGTCAAACCGGTAGATCTCCAGCCCCTCGGGAATTAAAGCAACTCATGCAGCTGCCGATTAAAATGTGGACCCTGAAGAATGATAAATCTTACCGAATAACATTTAAGAGTTGGCAATAGAGTGAGCTCTGCTTTATCCACAACCAAACTGTCTATGGCGATACGGTCACTCACCATACTGCTTTGCCTGCTGATCAGTGCTCCCAATGTATGGGCCGAACCACCTGAAGTAAAGATTGGGGTACTGGCAAAACGGGGTTATGAGAAAAGCCATCAACGCTGGGATGCAACGGCAGTTTACCTGTCCGAACAACTACCCGAGTATAAATTCACGATCATACCGATGGGGTTTGACGATATCCCTATTATCGTAAAAAACCAGCTGGTGGATTTTGTCATCGTCAACTCCGGAATCTACGTCGATCTAACCGTCAGATACGGTGCACGACGTATCTTGACACTGGTGAATGAGCTCTCATCCGAGTATGGCATTTCCAAATTCGGGAGTGTGATTTTCACCCTGGCGGGCAATACTGAAATCGGTGATCTGGCCGACCTGAAAAATCATCGAGTTGCCGCCGTACACCCAACCTCGTTAGGCGGTTGGAATATGGCACAACGGGAATTGCTATCAGCCGGCCTGGACCGGTGGGACTTCGCCTCCCTGATGTTTCTCAATACGCATGATGCGGTCGTCAATGCCGTTCAGCAGCGCAAAGCCGATGTCGGTATTGTCAGGACGGATACGCTTGAAAGGATGTCCATGGAGGGCCTGTTGGATATCAGCGGCTTGCGCGTGCTTTCACCCAAGCAGTTCGAAAAATTCCCCTATCTGATCAGCACTTCGCTCTATCCGGAGTGGCCCTTGGCCATGTTGTCACATACGCCGCTGGAACTGGCGCGAAAAGTCTCCGTTACGCTACTGAGTCTGCCGACTGATCACCCGGCCGCGACGGATGCTCGCATCCATGGCTGGACCATTCCTGAGAACTATCAAACAGTCGACGATCTACTCAGGCTACTTGCCCTGCCCCCTTATGATATGGAGATTGATGAAAAAATCTTCAGCAGCCTCAGCCAATACTGGCATTGGTACCTGGTGACGCTGATCGTACTGCTATCCATCGGCACCCTCAGCTTCCGGGTTATTCGTCTCAAACGCAGCTTATCCGAACACAAAAACACGCTGGAACTCAGCCGCGAAGCCCAGCTTGCCACATTCGAAAAAGCCGCCGTCGGTTTAGCTCATGTCACGCCATCCGGACAGTTTTTGCAGATGAATCAAAAACTCTGCGATATTATTTCACTGGACAGGCAGCAGCTGCAGGATATCAACCTTAAAAACATTCTATACGGAGGTGATCTGCCAACCTGCATCAAAGCGATCGATCAACTCTGTAAAAACAAGCTCTCCAGCTCCTCTTTGCAATTGCGTATCAACTGCTCCAACGGCCAAAAAAAATGGATTCAACTCTCACTCTCCACAAAGCCGGATAGCAATGGCCAGGTCGACTACCTGGTGGCGGTAATCGACGATATCGATC
Source organism: Chromatiales bacterium (assembly GCA_022360905.1). GTDB lineage: Bacteria > Pseudomonadota > Gammaproteobacteria > Chromatiales > Chromatiaceae > Thiodiazotropha. Next base: position 18,621 of record JAKSBX010000090.1, on the reverse strand, counting down.
AGTATAAAAAGCTCGAAGAGCAAAGCCATCTCGCTCAACAGCAGAAAGAGCTGATCCTTGACATAGCAGGTGACGGCATCATCGGTCTCGATGGTGATGCCAGGTATACATTCGCCAACCCGGCAGCAGCCGATCTATTGGGCTATAACATCGATGAGATGATCGGTGAACAGAGTCATAGCCTGCAAAACCACAGCCTTGAGGGCGATACAAACGTTACTTCTGGCCACTCCCCAATTCTCGATGTTTTACAGAGTGGCGAGACCCGCCGCGGAGAGCGGAGCACCATTTGGCATAAGGATGGCAGCCCACTGCTGGTCGAGTTTACCAGCACACCGATCAAGCGGGGCGACAAGGTAACCGGGGCGGTCATAATTCTTCATGCCCTGACAGCTGACCTGGCGCAGCCTGCCTCGCCACAAAAGGCCCCATGAACATCGGCAAATTCCTCCGCTACTATCTTCTTTTTCTCATCCCACTGGCCGCCTTGACCAGTCTGACCTTTTGGATGATTCACCATCAGACTGAAGATCGGGTTACAAGCGATTTAAAGCTTGAATCGAATATTCTCGCCAGCCAGTTGAGAGACCAGCTTAGCCTCTCATTTTCGGAGATTCACTCAGACCTGAAACTGCTGACTGAGCAGTATAAACTGCATAAACTGGATAGACTTTTCAAACCCGCAAATGTCATCCGTGAGCTGCAGCAGTTATGGATATCGGTAGCGGAACAGAGAGCCCGCTATGATCAGATTCGCTTTCTCGACGATCAGGGGCAAGAGATCATAAGAATCAACTACAGCAATCAAAAGACTTATGCCACAGCTCAGCAGCATCTGCAGTCGAAACGACATCGCTACTATTTCATCGAGGCCATCAATACCCCCAGCGGAAAGATCTGGAACTCCATACTCGATCTGAATATCGAGCGCAGACAGATCGAATTACCTTTGAAGCCGACGATCCGTTTCAGCGCCCGGGTCGACCGACACGAAGGTCAGGCTGACGGCGTAATCATCGTCAACTATCTCGCGAAAAATCTGCTGGATAAGTTCCGTAGTGTAACAGCCAGTTATTCAGGCCAGGCATTGCTGCTCAATTGGCAAGGCTATAGTCTGGTCAGTCCAAATGCAGCCAATGACTGGGGATTTATGTTTCCCGATAGCCCTCAGTCCAATATTACACTTCAACACGAAGCTGCCTGGCTCACCGCCTTGAATAACAAGCAAGGCCAACTACTCAATCAGCAAGGACTCTATACCTATAATCACATCGACCCATCGGGTAACCAATCAGTCACAGCAAACTGTAGTAGCTGTTTGTGGTTGATGTTGCATGTTCCCAATCAACTGATCGAAGTGAAACTCTGGCGGGAACTGTCTAAAACCATTCCGTTGCTACTGCTGAGTTTTTTTCTGTTTGCAATCGTACTTGGCGTAGCCCTCTGGCATAGGGAAAAAAGGCAGGCTCATGAACGACAGATCCAAGATTTGAACCGCAAGATATCCTATGAACATGACCTGTTTCTGAGTAGCCCCGGTGTCATCGCCAAACTACGTAATGAAATTGGATGGCCGATTGAGTTTATCTCATCCAACATTGAAGAGTTACTCGAATATGATGCCGGATACTTCGCTTCGGGCAATGTCACTTACTCCAGCATGATCGATAGCCGTTATCTGGAACAATACACTCAGGAGAAGCTGGCTGCCGAGAGTAAGGGATTAACCACATTCAGCCACGCTCCCTACCGGATTGAAGGAAGCAACAACAAGCGTAAGTGGGTACATGAAACAGCCCATGTGATCCGCAACAAGCTGGGGCAGTTGACCGGCTTCTATGTCCACCTCAATGATGTCACACCGCTTAAAGAAGCGGAGGAACGCTTAACCCAATCCCGCGACTACATCCAGAAAGTGGTTGATACCATACCCGATCCGACCATGGTCATCGACATCAACAGCCACGAACTGAAACTGATCAACCAGTCGGCGCTCGATCTCTATAACAACGGTCAGTCAATTGACCCCCAGACAACCTGTTATCGTCTTTCCCACAAACGCAGCAATCCTTGCAAAGGCCAACTGGACCCCTGCCCGATAAAACAGATCATGGAGAAAAAAACCACCGTATCGGTAGTCCACAAACATTTCGATCATCAGGGTAACATCATCCATGTGGATGTCCGTGCTACGCCTATTTTTGACGACAGCGGTGAAAACATCATTCAGATCATAGAGTCACATCGGGATATCACCGAGACGGTGGAAATGGAGAAACAGCTGCAGCATATTGCAGAAACAGACCGACTCACCCAGATCTACAATCGTATGAAATTCGATGAAGAGCTGAAAAACCAGATCGCCTGGGCCAGCCTGACCAACAACCGGTTTGGCTTGATCATGTTCGATCTGGATCACTTTAAAAAGGTTAATGACACCTACGGTCACGACGTGGGTGACCAGGTATTGATAAACACCGTTAACCTATTGCACGAAAGAATTCGCAAATCCGACATACTGGCTCGTTGGGGGGGCGAAGAGTTTATGATCATCGCGCCATTGATCGACACCAAGGAGCTGAGATCCCTGGTTGAATCCCTGCGTAATGCCGTTCAAGAATATGAACATAAAGAGGTCGGCCGTGTCACGGCCAGCTTCGGCGCCAGTGTGGTCAGGCCATCTGACAATATCCACTCCTTACTGAAGAGGGTTGACAGCGCCCTATATGAATCCAAACAAAAGGGACGAAACCGCAGCACGGTATTCTGATCTTCTTCACACCGCTTACAGCATCCTATTAACCCGGCAAAAGTAAATTACTGACATGACAAAAATGCAACCCGTGTGAAATGTTAGACCCTATTCACTGAATCCTATAACCGCCCGCCCCTAAAGCAGCCCCACCCTATCCTTGGCCGGTAAAAGAAAGTACTATCGGCGCCGTCGACTGTTTATGTCATGTCGTGAACAGTCGAACCATAAAAATTCGATGGCTCAGCCAAATACGGAATTCTCAGCACAGCGCTTTATTGATTCAGAGGTTTCAACATGAAAATAACGACTTACCTGTCAGGCGTCAGCCTATTGGCCCTGTCACTCACCGGATGCAGTGATTCTAACGATTTCAAACCCATCACCGGGATGGATGGCATGGATATTTATGCCAACGCCTGTGCAAGTTGCCACGGTGAGAATGGTCAGGGCAAGTTTGGCCTACTCCTCAAACTCGCCGGCAGCGAGGCCAGCCCGGAGGAGATCTCCGCAAAGATCATCAATGGGGGCCATCTGATGCCCGCATTCCCCAACATCAGCCAACCACAGGCCGAGCAGATTGCCGCTTATCTGAAAGCCCTGTAACCCCCTTCTACTCTCCCCATCTCGGGGAGAGCTGGTTCTCCACGCCCAGCTGATCGAGAATCCGTGACACCATGAAGTCGACGATATCCTCGACACACTGCGGATTGTGGTAGAAGCCCGGATTGGCCGGCATGATCACCGCCCCCATGCGACTCAGTTTGAGCATATTTTCCAGATGGATCTCCGAAAAGGGCGTCTCCCTGACCACCAGAATCAGTTTGCGCCGCTCTTTCAACACCACATCGGCCGCCCGCTCCATCAGATCGTTGCTGGCGCCGCAGGCAATGGCTGAGAGCGCCCCAACAGTACAGGGGCAGACCACCATCGCCCTGGGAGGATTGGAGCCACTGGCTACCGGCGCCATCCACTGCTGTCGGCCGAACACCTGCAGTTGCTCCGGTGTGGCGTTGAATCGTTCACAGAGTATTTTCTGAATCTCACCCGGCTGGGAGGGTAACTCCAAGCCGGATTCCATACGCAGTACCACCTGAGCAGCCTGACTGACCATCAGATAGAGCCTTTCACCCGCCTGCAGCAAAGACTCGATCAGCTTCAGTGCATAGGCACTGCCGGATGCCCCGGTAATCGCCACGGCAATGGGATTGGTCTCGATATTCATAGCCATTATTGTAAGGCATCCAGCAGGCGTTGATGAATCGCCTCGAATCCGCCGTTACTCATGACCAGCACATGGTCACCCGGCTCAGCCATCGCCTTTACCCGATCAACCATTCCCTGGGTTGTCTCAAACACCTCTGCGCGATCACCCAGCGGGGCCATCACGGAAGCGGCATCCCACTGTAGATCATCCGGGGCAAACAGCAGAATTCGATCGGCCGCATCCAGTGAACCGCTCAGGCGACGGGTATGAATATTCTGTTTCATGGTGTTTGAACGGGGTTCGAGCAGCGCGATGATACGCGCATCACCGACCCGTTTACGCAACCCGTCAAGGGTGGTCTCGATGGCGGTGGGATGGTGCGCAAAGTCATCATAAACCCGGATGCCGGCCACTTCCCCACGCAGCTCCATGCGCCGTTTAACACTCCTAAAACTCGACAATGCAGGAATCGAGACACTCGGAGGAACCCCGGCATGCCGGGCCGCGGCAATGGCCGCCAGAGCATTGGCCAGATTGTGCCGACCCAGCAGATCCCATTCGACACGACCCTGCGGTTTGCCATCGCAAACCACATCGAAGGCCTGTCCATCCGCTGTCGCATTGGCCCCATGCCAATCTGCCTCATCGGTCGGATCAAACCGCTCGATCGGCGTCCAGACCCCCATATCCAGCACCTCGGCCAGCGCCGGGTCATGGTTCGGGCAGATGATCAGACCCTGGCCGGGGACAGTACGTACCAAGTGGTGAAACTGACGTTGAATCATGGCTAAATCATCGAAGATATCCGCATGGTCGAACTCCAGGTTGTTCAATACCAAGGTACGGGACCTGTAGTGGACGAACTTCGATCGCTTATCGAAAAATGCGGTATCGTACTCATCCGCCTCGACGACGAAAAAGGGCGCCTTTCCCAGGCGTGCGGAGACGCCGAAATTCTCCGGCACGCCGCCAATCAGAAAACCGGGCTCCAGCCCCGCCTCCTGCAGGATCCAGGCGAGCAGACTGGCGGTGCTGGTCTTGCCATGGGTGCCCGCCACAGCCAGCACCCAGCGATCCTGCAGCACGTGTTCGGCCAGCCACTGGGGCCCGGAGGTATAGGCCAGACCCTGATCGAGCATATACTCCACCGCCGGATTTCCCCGCGACATGGCATTGCCCACCACCACCACATCGGGTGCCGGCTGCAGGTGCTCCGGCTCGAAACCTTCCATCAGTTTGATGCCGGCCTGTTCCAGCTGGGTACTCATCGGGGGATAGACATTGGCATCGGAACCACTGACCCGATGACCCAGTGCCCGCGCAAGTAGCGCGATACCTCCCATAAAGGTCCCGCAGATTCCAAGGATATGTAGATGCATCAGCCAGTTACCGGAAAAATAAGTGCCACCAGAGTACCGGCAAGCAGAGTATAGAGCAACGCGATGGCGATCCCTACATTGAGAGAGAACTCAAAAGTATGTCTGAGGATATGGCCGAACACCACCACACCCCAGGTAAATACCAGCAGAAACAGAACACCGGCTTCGGCAGACTGGTTCTGCTTCCCCCAGGCGATCAGAGGCAGTGCCAGCATACCCAGCAGAAAGCCGCACAACATCAATGCGGTTGCTGCCTGAATAAAGCGTTCCAGACGTCCATTCAGCCGCAAGGCGGCATACAGCGCAGCGACCATCAGAGCCAGCTCGAACAGGGTCTGGCCGATCGCCTTGGCCAGATTCGAATCGGCGTCCGTCAACATCAAAATCCCGGTCAGCATATTCAGCAGGGCGGTGAGCCACAACAGCATCGAGGAAGCCGGAAGATCCTGGGGGCCCCGTCGTAACAGACAGAGATCGATTGCTGCGCTGATCAGTGCCTTCAAAGATCCTTACCCAGAGTCCGGTCCACCGCAAAAGGACTCCACGCCTGACAAACGGGCATCACTTCCAGGGCATTGATGTTGACATGGGGCGGCAGGGCCGTGACCCAATAGACGATTTCGGCGATATCCGATCCTGTCAGGGGCTGGGTGCCCTGATAGACATCGGCGGCCTGTTGCGCATCGCCTTTCATGCGCACCAGGGAAAATTCGGTCTCTGCCAGTCCAGGCTCGATATTGGTCACCCGCAATGGGGTACCGACCAGATCCGCCTTCAGGCCACGGCTGAACTGCTGCACAAAAGCCTTGGTCGCCCCATAGGCATTGCCACCCGGATAGGGCCAGCTGCCGGCAACCGAACCGATATTGATAATATGCCCCCGGCGGCGCGCTACCATGCCTGGCAGGATCAGTCGGGTCATATGCATCAATCCCTTGATATTGGTATCCACCATGGTCTGCCAATCCTGCAGATCCGCTTCATGAGCAGGCTGCAGCCCCAACGCCAGACCCGCATTATTGACCAGCACATCGATCTCACGACTTGCTTCCGGCAGCGCCTCGAGGAAATCGTCCACTGCCTGTGGATCGGTCACATCGAGGGTTTGAATAACCACTTCAGCTTGGCTGGAGAGCTCATCACTCAGGGTCTGCAGTCGGTCCATTCGCCTGGCGCAAAGCACCAGATCATCGCCCGCCTCAGCGAAGCGGCGAGCACAAGCTTCACCAAACCCGGATGAAGCGCCGGTAATCAAAACACGTTTTTTCATGAGTAGTTCAGGGGGTATTCAGTTGGCTGGTCCTAAGGCATGTGATGCCTGTTCAATCTCCCTATGAAACACATTCAATCACAATAGATTGCGCTTTTGAACCTTCACCATCTGGTGATATTTCTCAAATTTAACTTCGAGCTCGCCGAGTCTTTAACTTTTGACATCGAACCGCCTTTGACGCATATCCAATCAGGATCGACGTTTTGCAATAACCCCTGCCAACGCTGGAATCAGACTCATCACCAAAAACAACAGAATTGTCAGATTGCCTGTCCGTGCATAGGGGGTTTCACCGTTCAACGGCACAATCTCGCCATGCAGAACATCCTCTTTGAGCAGAGGTGAAACGGCAGCAAGCTTGCCATTCGGCGCAATGATCGCCGACACGCCGGTATTGGTCGAACGCAACAGATAGCGACTGCTCTCCAGGGCACGCATGCGGGCAATCTGCAGATGCTGATGCGGCGCCAGTGAGTCACCGAACCAGGCATCGTTGCTGACATTGATCAGATAGGCCGCCTCGGGCAGTGCCTGGATCATTTCGCTACCGAAGGCATCCTCGTAACAGATCGACATACCCGCCGTGTGATCCCCCACCTGCATCAACGGCTTGGGTGCCTGCCGTGCGGAAAAATCCGACATGGGAATGGTGAACAGATCCACCAGGGGCCAAAGCAGAAACTTCAATGGCAGGTACTCGGTAAACGGCACCAGGTGGCCTTTGTAGTAGTGGTCGCGCTGTTCATTACCCAGGGAGACCAGGGCGTTGTAGTAGTTCTCCCGCTGCTGATCCATCTGCACCACACCGAACACCAGGTTGGTACCGGAATCCCTGATAAGCTTCTCCAACGGCACGATAAAGGCCTCTTCCACCTGAAACTGAAAGGCGGAAACCGCCGTCTCCGGCCAGATGATCAGATCCCTGTCCAGGTTCTGCTTGGTCAGATTGGCATACAACACCAGACTTGGCGACAACTGCTCCGGCAGCCACTTTTGCGCCTGTGGAATGTTGCCCTGGATCAGCGCCACCGATAAAGGTTCACCGGCAGGCTTGCTCCACTCGATATCCGTCGTCAACCAACCGCCAAGCCAGATCAGCACCAATGCAGAGACCCGCCACGACCGACCAGACTTACCGATCAGCAGATAGCCGAGCAGTCCCGCACTGAGTATGACCATCCAGCTCACCCCTAATACACCAAGCAGAGGGGCATACCCGGCGAGGGGCGAATCGAGCTGGGAGTAGCCAGGCTGCAGCCAGGGAAAGCCGGTTAAAAACCAGCCCCTGAACCACTCCATCGATACCCAAAGCGCCGGATAGATCAGAATCAGTTTTTGGCCGCTACCGAAACCATCGAATCGAGCCGCCAACCAGCCGAGCAGACCGTAGTAGAGGGAGATAAATAGAATGAATCCCAGGGTAATGATCAATGGAAACAGCCACCCCAGGTCACCGAACTGGGCAATGCTGACATAGAGCCAGGAGACCCCCGTACCAAGCAGTCCGAAGCCGTAGAAAAAACCGCTCTTGAAGGAAGGACCAGCTAGCTTATGCCAGATCAGAAACAGCAGCATCGGCCCCAGCACCGCCATGATCCAGAGATCGAATGGGGCGAACGCCAGCGTGGTCAAGCCACCGGCCAGGGCAGCGAACAGAGCCGGTGCGCGTAACAGCAATCGAGTCATACCACTATCATTCATGAACCAATTCACGAATAGACCAGAGACTGCTTACAGCCTAGCCTTAAACCTGCCCCCCTCTGACCTCTGCATTATCATCATCTTCCGGAGTATCGTGCTCATCCTCGATCTCACCGACAATCTGTTCAAGCAGATCCTCCAATGTCACCACACCCGCCGTAGAACCATATTCGTCGACAACCACTGCCATGTGATTACGGCTCTTTTTCAGATTCTTTAAAAGCTGATTGAGACGCATCGCCTCAGGCACGAACAGCGCTTCCCGCATCACTTCATTGATATCGAACTTATCCCTTTGCTGCTTCTGAAAGAACGGCAACAGATCCTTGGATAGCAGCATCCCCAGCACCTCATCCACATCCTCACCGATCACCGGCATCCGGGAGTGGGCCGAATCGATGGCAACCCGCAACACCTCATCCAGATCATCGGCTGCACGCACCACTTCCAGTTTGGCCCTTGGGGTCATCACATCCCTGGCCCGTCTTTCGGAGACCAGCATCGCCCCTTCCATCATGCTCAGGGCGTCGTCATCGAGCAACTCCCGCTCGCTCGCCTCCTTCAGCAGATTGTAGATCTCCTCCTTGTCCTGCGGTTCGCTGCCAAACATTCGGCTGATGCGTTCCAGCCAACGGCTGGAGGAACCGCTACTTGATCGGTCTTCGTTGTTCATCACTTCTCAACTGTGTATGGATCGGAAAAATCGAGCGCCTGAAGGATCTGCCGTTCCTTATCCTCCATCCGTTGCGCTTGTTGATCGTCCTGATGGTCGTAACCCTGCAGGTGCAGGGTGCCGTGAACCACCATGTGTGCCCAATGGGCTTCAAGGGTTTTATTCTGTTGACCAGCCTCTTTTGAGACCACAGGGGCACAAATCACCAGGTCGCCAAGCAGAGAGAGCGGTACATCCGGAGGCGCCTCGAAAGGAAACGAGAGTACATTGGTTGGCTTGTCCTTGCCTCGATAGTCTCTGTTCAGCTGCCGGCTCTCCGGCTCATCGACGATGCGGATGACCATCTCCACCTCCTCGCCGGTTTTCGCCAAAGCCGCCTCGGCCCAAATCGTCAGCAGCCGATCTGAGGGGATACCCTCCGAGGCCTCGGCAATCCGTTGAATCTCCAGTTTCAGGCTGCTCATGCGGAATATCAGTTTCGTTGATCGAACTCGTCGTAAGCCCGTACGACCCGTTGCACCACTGGGTGTCGCACCACATCACGCGCGTTGAAGAAGGTAAAGCTGATACCCTCGACATGGGCCAGAACCTCGGTCACCTGACGTAAACCCGACTGCTGACCTCTGGGCAGATCGATCTGGGTCACATCCCCGGTTATCACAGCGGTGGAGCCGAAGCCGATCCGGGTGAGAAACATTTTCATCTGTTCCGGGGTGGTATTTTGCGCCTCATCCAGAATCACAAATGACTCGTTCAGCGTCCGCCCCCGCATATAGGCCAACGGGGCAACTTCGATGATATTACGCTCCACCAGTTTGGCGACCTTTTCAAATCCGAGCATTTCGTAAAGGGCATCGTAGAGCGGACGCAGATAGGGATCGATTTTCTGCGACAGGTCACCGGGCAGAAAGCCCAGCCGCTCCCCCGCTTCCACGGCGGGCCTGACCAGCAGGATACGCCTGATCTGGTCCCGTTCCAGGGCATCCACAGCACTGGCCACTGCAAGATAGGTTTTACCGGTACCGGCCGGGCCGACACCGAAATTGATATCGTGGGTCAGCACCTTGTGCAGATACTCTTTCTGATTCGCTCCCCGAGGGCGCACCAGACCCCGGCGGGTCTTGATCACCGTCTCCGGCAGGTCGCTGTCCCGATTCCGATCCAGCAGCTCATCCACCCCCGCTTCCTGCAGGAAAAGATGGACCCGCTGAGGTTCGAGCTGCTCATTCGAGGCGGCGCGATAGAGATCGTTCAGCACCTGTTCACCAGCCTGAATGGCGTGCTTCTCACCGATCAGACGAAACTGGTTGCCACGGTTATTGATCTCGATACCCAGGCGCCGTTCGATAAGCCGCAGGTGCTCGTCCAGTTGACCGCAAACATTGGCCAATCGGGTGTTGTCGGCCGGCTCCAGGGCCAGATCCAGTGATTCAGGGTGTTCAGCCAACAGCGCTTTCCTTGAGCTGCCCCAGCCACTCACCGCGCAGGGAGTTGGGCAGTGCCTCGGTAATCCGCACCTCGACAAACTGGCCGATCAGTTCAGCGGGTGCAGTGAAGTTGACCACCCGATTGTTTTCGGTACGGCCTGCCAGTTGTGTCGGATCCTTTTTCGCCGGCCGCTCCACCAGAATCCGCTGGGTGGTACCCACCATCTGGCGGCTGATGCGCTGCGCCTGGGTGTTGATCAGTTGCTGCAGACGTTCCAGTCGCTGCTGCTTGACCTGCAGCGGTACATCGTCCGGCAGATCCGCCGCCGGTGTACCCGGTCGACGACTGTAGATGAAGCTGTAGGAGTGATCGAAACCGACCTCCTCGATCAGCTTCAGAGTCTGCTCGAAATCCGCCTCGCTCTCACCGGGAAAACCGACGATAAAATCGGACGAAATGGTGATATCGGGACGCACTTTACGCAGCCGGGCAATCTTGGCCTTGTACTCCACCGCCATATGGCCCCGCTTCATCATCGCCAGCACCCGGTCGGAACCGGACTGTACCGGCAGATGGAGAAAGCTCACCAGTTCAGGAACTTGACCATAAACATCGATCAGGCTGTCGGAAAATTCAACCGGATGGGAAGTGGTGAAGCGGACCCGCTCGACTCCGTCAATGGCGGCCACATACTCGATCAGCAGCGCCAGATCCGCCTCGCCCCCCTCATGCATTTCACCCCGGTAGGCATTCACATTCTGCCCCAGCAGATGGATCTCCCTCACCCCCTGCTCGGCCAGACCGGCCACCTCGGCGATCACATCGTCGAACGGGCGACTGATCTCCTCACCGCGGGTAAAGGGCACCACGCAGTAGGTACAATATTTCGAACACCCCTCCATCACCGAGACATAGGCGGTCGGCCCTTCGGCCCTGGGCTCCGGCAATCGATCGAACTTCTCGATCTCCGGGAAGCTGACATCGACCAGCGGAGCATGCTCCCGGCGCACCTGCTGGACCATTTCCGGCAGTCTGTGCAGGGTTTGAGGCCCGAAAACCAGATCCACAAAGGGAGCACGTTGACGTATCGCATCACCCTCCTGACTGGCCACACAACCACCCACACCGATGATCAGGGCGGGATTGCGCTCCTTCCAGGGGCGCCAGCGCCCCAGCTGGGAGAAGACCTTCTCCTGCGCCTTCTCACGGATCGAACAGGTATTGAGCAGCAGCACATCCGCCTCTTCCGGATTCTCCGTCAGCTCCAGTCCGGCGGCCACGCGCAAGCCATCCGCCATGCGGGATGAATCGTACTCATTCATCTGGCAACCGAAGGTTTTGATATAGAGTTTTCCGGCCATCGTCAGTCCCGGTTCAAAATAAGGGTCGCTATAGTATAGCTTGTGGGGCCGAGATCCAATCCTTGGGCCTGCTAAACCGTGAGCAGGGCAGCGATCTGCTCGCTGTGACGCTCGGACTGGACTGTCAACCTCAAGCGACGGGCGGTGACGATTGCGGCGAGTTCCGCCAGTGCGCTATCGAAATCGTCGTTGATCACCAGGTAGTCAAACTCCTCGTAGTGGGACATTTCACTCACCGCCTGCTGCATACGTCCCTGAATCACGGCTTCACTGTCCTGCCCTCGGGCGCTCAGCCGCTCGTAGAGTGCCTCGGGACTGGGCGGCAGAATGAAAATCGACACCGCTTCGGGAAAACGTTGCCGAACCTGGCGGGCTCCCTGCCAATCGATCTCCAATACCGTATCCTGGCCGGCATCCAGCTGGGCCCGGACTCCCGACTCGGAGGTCCCGTAGAAGTTACCGAACACCTCCGCATGCTCGAGGAATGCCTCAGCGCCAACCATCTGCTGAAACTGCTCCTGACTGATGAAGTGGTAGTCCCTGCCATCCTCTTCACCGGGACGCATCGGCCGGGTGGTATGGGAGATCGAGACCTGCAACGCCCCATCCTGTTGACGGAGCGATTTCAATAGACTGGTTTTACCGGCACCGGATGGTGCCGAAAGGATGTACAACGTGCCTGTGGCCATATTGGGTCCTGGGGTACTTAAGGCTAAAGATTCATGCTGAAGATTCGAGCCCGGTTCACTGATAATCGAAACTGGGACGCTCACCTGGCGCATTGAAATAGGGCATCATTTTATCGGCAAGCTTGCCCAGTGTCTCGGCACGATTGGCTGGACTGGGGTGGGTACTGAGAAATTCCGGAGTCCGCCCGCCAGACACCTCTCCCATCTTTTTCCACAGGGTAGCCGCGGCTCGAGGATCGTAGCCTGCCTTGGCCGCCAGCTCGATGCCGATTCTGTCCGCCTCCTCCTCAGCGGTGCGGCTATTGGGCAGATCGATCGCCAGCTTGGCCGCCATCAGTGAGCCGGCCACCACCGCCTTGCTGTCGGTCGAGGCCGCGACGGCCGCCACACCCAGCTGGCTGGCCATCGCCACAGACATCTTCTCCGCGGTGTGTTTTGCCAGGGCATGGGAGATCTCATGGGCCAGCACCTGCGCCAGCTCATCATCCGTCGGCTTGATCTTCTCCACCAGCCCGGTATAGAGCGCCATCTTACCCCCGGCCATCGCCCAGGCATTGACCGTTTCCGGGTCATCAAGAATCTTCATGCTCCAGGCCCACTTTTCCGTCTCCGGACGCATTTTCACCGCCTGGGCAATCAGCCGTCCGGTAATCCGCGCCACCCGGGCCTTGAGCTGCGGATCGTTATCCAGTTTGCCTTCATCCTGGTAGGGTTTCAGCATCTCGGTATAGGCTGTTTTCGAGGAGTTGATTGCCGCCTCTTCGCTGATAATCATCAACTGTTTGCGTCCGGTGGGACTGGTGGCGCAGGCGACCAGAGTTAACAGAATCAGGATTAGGCTAAGGTGCGTAGAGACTTTCATGTTATTGAGACAGACCCGCAGGTTCTCTGGTTAAGATTGGCGATAGGTTGCTGACACTAAAAACTGACCACTATTCTGCGCTTTAGATCCGTACATTGCCAACATTGAACAATTCACGACAAATACGCTATGAATCGGTATAGCGCCCCTAAAAACACACTAATTAACAATTCCCACAAAACGAGCCACCTTAAGTCCACTAAAGCCAAGCCCACACTCTGCCGATAACCTAATAGATAAACTGGACACCAACAACAGCAAGCCCATTACCCCTAAATTCAATGAGTGATTAAACGGACTTACGTCATAGGACAACCACCTTGAAAGACCAAAGGAACCGTAGACGACACCCGCGCTTGAAAATTGATATTCCGGTGGTAATCGAATATCAATCACAGAGCTTCGATGACTGCCGGATGCTCAACTTCTCCCGTGGCGGCGTCTATCTGTGCTGTAGTGATACCCGGCTCAATGAAGCTCTCCCCCACGGTTATATTTCCGAAGTCGACCGAGAAGAGATTCTGCTCAGAGTCCCTGAGGAGTCACAACAGGTACCGGCGCGTGTTGTCTATTTCGACCATGGAGGCATGGGACTCTCTTTCACCAATGGCAGCGGTATCAAGCTGTATGAGTCACTCTATTCTCACCACCGGAACACCATCTCTGACACAGAGTCCCAGGTTACAGATAAAAATCACAACCCCAAACAGCAGCAGGCTGTACTGAATCAGATAGAGGCAAAGACAAAACCCTATGTTGAACACGGGTTAACCGATTTTTTCTCGGTTGCTCAGCAGGAGCTGCAAAAAGTCATTGTTGATACGGTCGACCCCCAGGAGCAGTCCAATCTCTTTTTTGCCCTGAACAGCCTGGAAAAGGATCAACACAAACTCAGGCAAAAATTCATCCAGCAAGTTGAATATGGATTTAGCGAACTGATTGAAGGCCATACCACAGACACGGACTCCAACGCCGACACCGCCGCTGAATTGGCCCTGGTTGAGACTCAAGAGATTGAAACCTGGATTCTGGTCAACGATGTGGCTCGTCGTGTTGAATCCGAGGTCTCCCGTCCGCTATATCACATCGAAACAGCCCTCAGCCATCTCTGTCACAGCAATGTCCATAACGAACTCAATCCGATTGCCCCGATCAGCCTGCTGACGATTTTCAAGAATCTGCTGGACGGCTATCAGTTAGACGCAAAAATCATCCGTGTATTGTTGATCGCCTTTCGCGGGACCCTGCTCAATGGGCTCAACCGTTTTTACGAAAACCTGCTGAAACAGATCAACAAGGAGAACATTGCCGGACTGGAACAACAATCGCAGGCAACCTGGACAATCGTCAAAAGCAACGAATCTCACCCGGTACACAACAGCCCGATCGACCATCTCAGCAAACTAAGTAACCTCAATCCAGACAGTGATACCAAAGAACCAACCCAGGGTATGTCGGAGCGTGAACGCAACGAAATCATGAGCAGCCTGGCATCACTCTCTCGACTTCAGGCCGCCACCCTGCAGCAGCAGGTTGAGAATCTGATTCAGGAAGAGAGCTCAAAGCCGGTCCAGCTGTCGGCAGAAGCGCGGGCCGCGATCGGCGCCGGCGAGGAACTGGTTGCCACCCTGAGCGAAGACCCATTGACCACCGAACCGTTACGGGAGCTGATGGGCAGTCTTAAATTTCTGATCATCGAAGCGGTACTGCAGGATACCAGCCTGTTGGAGAACAGCGACCATCCGGTAAGGCGATTGCTCGATACGATCGAATGTCTCAAGCCCTATGTCAACCGGGGAAACCAACATTCACTACTGCGTGACAGGGATACACAGCAGTTGATGAAGATTACCGATGCGGTGGAGAGTGGCCAGTTCAACCATGTGGATGAGGTCAGACGTGAGCTGGACCGGCTGTTGAGCGAACAGCGCAGCCGCTTTGAAACCAACCGAAAACTCTCCATATCCCGCTGCCTCAAGGATGAAAAGCTCCGGCGGGCTCAGTTAACCACCTACCAGGCATTGTCAAAGACCCTACTCGATCAGACCATTTCACCAATCGTCGACAAACTGTTTCGCTTCGGCTGGGTCAACCTACTGGTACAGACGGCGGTTCTGGAAAAAGCGGATGAGAAAGGCTGGCAGGGTTACCTGCAGATCGTTGAGCTGCTGCACCGAATCTTTTCAGATCCACCGGGAAAACATCAACTGACGAGCAAGCAGCAGCAGGCAATGATGTCAATGATACGCAAAGGCTTCACGGACTATCCGATCTATGCCGAACAAGCCAAGTCATTTGAACAAGAGCTGCAACGACTGCTCGAGATCGGCGCGGAAGGTGACCAGTTCCCCGACCTTCGGATCGAAGTCAACGAAGCCTATCTTCACCACTATTTTCAAGGCATGAACATTGATCACCCCGGCAGCAACAGCGCTAAGGCAGACAATCAGTGGCGCCAAACGGTTAAAAAGATCGAACTGGATACATGGCTGGTCAAGCAGGATGACAAAGGCCAGCTCAGTGTACTCAGTCTGGCCTGGAAAAACCCACAAACCGACCGCTATCTACTGGTCGATGGGGACGGCTTCAAGGCTCTTGATGAAACCCTGGATAAGCTGACAAACCGCTTTTCAAGTCAACAGATCAGTGTGATGGAATCCTCCGCCAAACCGATCGTCGAACGCACCATCGAAACCATGCTTGCCAATAGTTACAGCGACTTCAAGCAGGAATCCGAGATCGATTCACTTACCGGCCTGTACAACCGTCGAGCATTTGAAGCCGAACTGATCAAATACCTCAATCAGACAGAGACGGAGAGTGGCATCCTGTTACAGATCGACCTGGACAGATTTCAGGTGGTGAATGACCTGTGTGGATTCGAAGGTGGTGATAAATTACTGCAGACCGTCACCGACATCCTGCTCAGCTTTCTGCCGGAAGGCGGCGCTCTGGGGCGTATTGGTGACGATGAATTCTCTCTGTTATTGAAACAAGATAATCTGGAGGCCGGCTATCAGGCCGCAGAAATGCTGCGTCAGACAATTGATGAAACCACGTTTGACTGGCAAGGACGCATGATTCCGACCACCGCCAGTGTCGGTATCGTCGAAATCGACACAAGCGACCAAAAAGCGGACAGGCTGATGCAGGCCGCCCTGGCGGCCTGCAACATGGCCAAACAGGGGGGCGGCAACTGCACCCGCATCTATCTGAAGAGTGATTCTATCTATCAGCAACGTCAGCAGCTGGTAGAATCGCTACCCGCCATCAAAGAGGCGCTGGCCAAAGGACGCATGGAACTGTTTGTCCAACCCATCGTCCCCCTGCAATCCAGCCGGCCGGCATCACACCACCATGAGATCCTGCTCCGGGTACGTAATGAAAACGGTGAACTCGAGTCACCTCAGGCCTTCATAGAAGCGGCAGAAACCTATGATCTGATGCGGGATGTGGACCGCTGGGTGGTGGAGGCCTTTTTTAAACAGCTGGAACCCTACGCGGACCAACTCCCCGACGGCCAGAGCTTCTCCATCAACCTCTCCGGAAAATCCCTCGGGGACATGGACTTCAAACGCCTACTGATCGAACGCATTAAAGGTACTTCTCTGGAGACCAAACACTTTGGTTTTGAGATCACCGAAACAGCCCTGGTCGGCGATATCAGCGATACCGCAGCCACCATCAATGAGATCCGAGAACTCGGCTGCGCGTTCTCCCTGGACGATTTCGGCTCGGGCTACGCCTCCTTCTCCTACCTGAAGGATTTTCCGGTGGATTATGTCAAAATCGATGGTATCTTTGTTCGTGAAATTCTCAACAAACCCGCTGATTATGCGATGATCAGCTCAATTACCGAAATCGCTCACTTCATGGAAAAACGGGTAATCGCGGAGTTTGTTTCAGATGAGACAACCGCCATGGCATTAAAGCATATGGGGGTCGATTTCGGACAGGGTTACCACTTCGGCAAACCAAGACCGTTAGTGGATGTCCTGAATGAGATCATCACGCCAGACGAGAGCGTGGTTCACTAACCAAAGCTGTAATTGGCCTAGGCAGAGTTCACCCTGGCAACCAAATAGATTTCTTGCAAAGGACACACCATGCCCCGTATCCCGCTCTCCATCCTGATCATCAGCCTGACCATCGCCGGATGTGATTTTGCTCCAACCCCGTCAAACGTCAAGGTCAGTAAGCAACCTGCAGATGGACTGACACAAAACTCCTTCAGCCGGAGCTTCCTGCAACAACTGGTGGACGAGGTAAAGGGGGGTGCCGAGCTGAGCCTCACCCAAGCCTACGATCGCAACAACATCCCAGCGGTGGAACGTATCAGTAAACCCCAGGCAGTAGGACGCTATGAATGGATTGGTGAGCGGCAACTGGCGGTTATCGATCTCAGTTATACGAATAATCCGATGCGGGTTATGCGGGTCGTAGGTATTGAGGCAGACCAGATGATCACCATCAACTGTATATCGCCGGCCGGTGCCCCATTGAAACTGACTGCACCGGAGGATGCTTGCAGTGAGGTGATTGCAGAACAGTTCAAACTGAAATAGTCGCTTTGTTTGTTATCTCAAATTGCTTAGTTTTCCGCATCCTGCTAACTCGATTGCCTATCATCCGTAGCATCAATCTAGTGCGCTGCTGTTCCCAGATAGCCAATGATGAAAATGCCCAGCACAATAGCAATCGGTGATACGGCAAACAGCCAGCTGAAGACCTGTCCGAGGGTAAACCCTGATCGTATGACCGAAACGGTAGCGAGTAGACTCGCCGCCAGACCAAGTGCCGCTGAGATAAAATAGTAGTTTCTGACACACTCTGTCAGACAGGTACGGGTGTCAAAATGACCCGAGAGCAGATTGACAAATGTCATAACCAGAAAACCCCAAGAAGCTAATGCCAACAACAGCGCGGCAGGCGTGATGAAAATCATGGTACTCTCCAATCTTGTTATTACCATTTATATTGATCAATCAGAATCTGTTTTCAACGCCGGAGAGCCTAGGGTTTTTCGGACAATGGCTCGATTACCGGTAAGATGCCCCTAAAAACAAGATGAAGATTGTCGCACTGCCAAGTCAACAGCAGATTTTTTACCACCCAGCTAGACATTAGGTTTCTTACAAAGCGCAGTTTTCAAACCCGGAAATCCTACGAATCCTCAGGTAACGCCTCAAACTCCTTTTGTTTGTTTTCGAACCAGTTTTTCAACGCATCAGGATCCTGCATCAGCACTTGCATTTTCTGCATGGCCTGAAGATGCGCTTGATCCTGGATTTTGAAC
>JAKSBX010000194.1 GCA_022360905.1 Chromatiales bacterium | reverse complement strand
CGATCTGGTCGATTTCAGCTTTGAGCTGAATATGAACGGAATGGAGTCGCTACAATTCGCACCCGTTGGTAAGAATACACGTGTTGATATCCAGGCGGATTGGCCGGATCCGAGTTTTTTCGGTCGTTACCTGCCTTCAAGCCGGGTAATAGACGGTAGCGGGTTTAAGGCGAACTGGAATGTCTCTTCATTTTCCAGCAATACGGCCCAACATATCAATGCCTGTGAATCGGGGAATTGCTCTCAACTGATGCAGGATGGCTTCGGCGTAAAACTATTTAACTCTGTTGATATCTATCAACAGAGTGAGCGATCCGTGAAATATGCAGTCCTGTTTATCGGCCTGACCTTCGCCAGTTTCTTTTTATATGAGGTGATGAAGGGATTGCGGCTGCATCCGATGCACTATCTCTTGGTCGGGCTCAGTTTAAGTGTGTTTTACTTGTTGTTGATCTCCCTATCTGAGCATATGGCGTTCCACTATGCTTATATTATGGCAACCATGGCGTCTGCCTCACTGATCGGTTTTTATATCGGAAGTGTTTTGGCTTCGCGAAAACACGGGGTGTTGATTACAACAGCGTTGCTACTGCTGTATGGTATGTTATACGCAATTTTAAGTTCTGAAGACAACTCATTGTTGATGGGTTCGTTACTGATATTTTCGGTCCTGAGTCTGGTAATGGTGGTGACCCGCCGGGTCGATTGGTATGCCCTTACTGACGGACTGTCCATGCAGATCGCTAAACGATCTGAATCCGAGCAGACTATTTGATTCGATATCGACACCGGGCGGCGGATACGCTGCCCGTATCTTAATAGCTGTATCAGGATCGATCATGTTCATAGCCCATCTACCTGCAGGCTATCTGATAACAAAGTTTGTCTGCCGCCACTTATGCTTAACCGAAGAAGTCAAACAAAAGGTCATGACGAGTGGGCTTCTGGGTGCTATAGCTCCGGATTTAGATCTGCTCTATTTATACTTCATCGATAATTTTCGAGATCACCATCATAGCTACTGGAGTCACTACCCTATTGTTTGGCTCTTACTGCTATTCATGTCACTAGGGCTGTTTAGAGTTTTCGATAAAGGATATCTGACTTATGGTTTTTTTGCGTTCTCACTCAATGGTTTTTTCCATCTTGTACTGGATAGTATGGCAGGAGAGATCAGATGGCTTGTGCCTTTCGATAGCAATGGCTATTCACTGATAGCGTTAAAATCGGTTTATGCTCCCTGGGTACTCAACTTTCTTCTGCACTGGAGTTTCTTGGTGGAGTTATTGATTTTACTGTTGTTCTGTCACTCTCTATACAGATCGAGAGTCGTTCGATGAGTGGTAATCGGGTTTTGTCAATCCGTCTCCGGGTTAATAGACACCACTGAGTGGTGTTAACGGGAGCAACTTTTTCGATGGCTTACGGTTTTGTTAACTTGTAGGTACTTTAGATACTTAGAGTGAGTATCGCCTCTTTCATCTCAAATACCATCATCGATTTGTCAAGTTCTTGTTAAACAGGCTTAAGTTTTCTCGACCACACTCACGCACTCTATTAAATACCAAATAGAAGGCTTGGCCTTAGAGGAGCGATTTATGAACTTTCAACTCAAGAGTTGCGCAGTATTGGTGGCAGCTAGTTTGCTGGTACCTGCCGCTGTGCAGGCCGATGATGATGAGATGGATTTTGGCCTGTATGTGCAGAAAAAAATGCACGACAAGTCAAAAAAACTATTCGGAATTAAAAAGCCACTGATGGCTTCAGCAGAGGGCAGTGTTGCACGCATGCCCGGACAAAATGCCTATGATCTGATCGATTTGGCCAAAGGACTAAAGGCCAAGATTCTTACTCGTGATGCGGGTAATAAAGCCGATATGTTCAGTTTCTGGCCGAATGAGAACGAACCGAGTCACTTGATCTTCTGTATTGAGGGTGGTGACGAGGTGATTGGTACGCTCGACAGTGGTCTGGATAAGATGAATCCATCCGTGCAGTCGATCAATCTTGAAGACGGCAGTGTGACGACAATCCTGCGTGGTATGAATCGTTGCGACGGTATTCGTACCACGGCATGGGGTACGGTGCTGGCAACAGAAGAGACCGGTTCCGGTCAGGCCTATGAGATCATCAACCCTCTGGATACGCTGAATCACACAGTAACCGATCGTGCCACGGGTACTATTGTCACTGCAGACAATGAAGGCTCGATGAATGTGGTTAAGCGCGATGCACTGCCTACCATGGCCTGGGAAGGTCTGACTGTACTGGATAACGGCGTGGTTATCGGTGGTGACGAATTGCGTCCGGGTGATTGGGATCTGGCCGGCGATGGTGGTGACGACCCCGATGTGGATGGGGGAGCCATATTCAAGTTTGTTCCAGATGTCGCCCATATTGGGGGACTGATCGATAAACTTGAAGAGTCTCCACTCGTTTCCGGTTCGGTCTATGCTTTTCGTGCCTCCTGCAGAGAAGGTACCTCCAGCAGCTTTACGGTGAACTATGGCCAGGGTTGTGAAATCGGCAATGGCTCCTGGATCAGCGTCAGTGCAGCCGATGCACGTCGCGACGCCAACAACCATGGTGCAACCGGATACTATCGCCCGGAAGATCTGCACAAAGATCCGACATATACGGGTCCCGGTGTTCGTTTCTGTTGGGCTAATACCGGTCGCGAAGCGGCGCAAAACTATGGCGAAGTTATCTGTGGGATCGACTCTGATCCAATGCTTGCCGATGAGACCATTGCGTCTGTTGTTGTGAATCGTTTCGTTGAAGGTGATGTCGAGTTCAATTCAGTAGACAACCTGGCGTTTCAACCACATACCGGTAATCTTTATGTCATCGAGGATCACTCGAATGGCGATGTATTTGCCTGTCTGCCGGACGGCGCTGATCGGGATATCAAAACTGATGGCTGTGTGCGTGTATTGTCTGTCAAAGATCAATCGGCCGAACCTACCGGATTCGAGTTTTTTGCTAATGGCAAGATGGCGGTCGTAGCCATTCAGCACTCGAATGATGAGATGATGTCAGACTATGATGACTATGCAACAGATGACATCGTGCTGATCACCGGCTTCAAAGTGAAGCAAAAAAAGGATGACTGATCCGGGTGACTGGTAACAGTTGTTTTGGATAGCCATCGATACGATTGGGGCCACTTTAAGTGGCCCCTTTGTTTTGTAAGGCGTTGTTGGATAACAGACGGTTGGTAGGGAGATTGTCGAACACCATGCTCGATATTGTCGTGAACCCTACAATCGTGAGGGTGGAGTGTGTGCGGATATCGAACAGGTATGATTAAGGGTGCACTTGATTCATCACTCCAGGGTGTTGTATTCAGTACCCCTTCTCAATTGGTTGTGTCAATCAGCAATCATTAAAAAAGCCGTGTCAGGCGGTATAGCGCTGCTGTTTCTGCAGGCCGTGGTATCGCTTTTGCATCTTCATATCTCCAGTTAATTTATTGAGTGGTTGATTATGAAGCGTTATCTGGATTGGTCGGAATATACGGATGCCGGCATGGGAGATGCCTACGCGGATATACCCAAACAGGGCGGCGATTTTGCCAAGGCTGTTGCGGTCTGTATCAACAGCCGTCAGTGTGAAACCCTTGCAAAAGGGGTGATGTGTCCCAGTTTCAGATTGGATGAAAATCCCAACCTGTCGACCGGAGCCCGTGTTCGCTTGCTGAAGGCGGCTCTCAATGGTGAACTGGGGAACGGAGGGTTGTTTACCCCCGAGCTGGTTGAAGCCATGGATCTCTGTGTCAGTTGCAAAGGTTGTCAGCGAGAGTGCGAAAACAATGTGGATATGTCACGCATCAAGATCGAGTATCTGGCCCAACTTAACGCTAGCAAGGGTTTGTCCCTCAGATCCAGGCTGTTTTCAGAGCTGCCGGAACTGCTGGCGAAACGACACTGGCTGATCAAGCTGTCCGCCGTCAGGAATCGCTACCCCTGGATCGCCAATTTGGCTGAGCGTCTGCTCGGTATCAGCAGAAAATCACTTCTGCCTGAACCGGCTGATTCAACGCAACAATATACCCTGAGTGAGATGGAGGGTGGTCAGCCAGTGGTGCTTTTTGCCGATACTTTTTGCAAGCACTACTCCCCTGACATCCTGGTTGCGGCTGTCGAGGTACTGCAGGCTGCGAGCTGTCAGGTCAGTTTGATTGGCGCAGTGGATGAGGAGGCGCGCTACTGTTGTGGTCGTACCTATCTGTCTCAAGGACGTATTGAAGCGGCGAGACAACAGGCTGGAGAACTTCTACAGAAGCTTGCACCTTATGCTCAAAAGGGGGTGCCGTTGATTGGGCTCGAGCCTTCATGCCTGCTCACCCTGAGAGATGAATACCGGGCTTTGGGGCTGGGAGAGATGGCTGATCTTGTGGCTGGCAAGGCAGTGTTGTTTGAAGAGTTTCTGGCCAAGGGGATCAAGGGGGGTAAACTCGATCTTTCATGGTCTGAGCATGCCATTGCGACACAGCAACCGGTTCTGGTGCATGGCCATTGCCATCAAAAGGCGGTTGGGGCGATGAAGTCGATGCGCAAAGTGCTTAAACAGATTCCCGGGGTCAGTTTCGAGATGATTGATGCTTCATGTTGTGGCATGGCCGGTAGTTTTGGGCTGGAGGCAGAGCACTACGAAACGGCGAAGGCTATGGCGGAACAGGCGTTGCTGCCTGCATTGGCTGCCCGACCGGAGGCGCTGATCGTGGCGAACGGCTTCTCCTGTCGTCATCAGATCAGAGTGCATACAGGCAGACCCGCTCTGCATCTTGCCCAGCTGATCAGGTTACTCATAGCATGACCGGTATCTTTAGATTATTAATAGTTTTTGTTGGTTGAATGACTTAATTAAACGGCGCGAACGTATAAACCGTGAATTGCGTGCGTGGTCACGTAATATGTGCCGATAGGTCTTTATTTCCTGTTAGTCGGCATGCCAGACTCTATAGCCACGGCCTAAAAGCCTAGGGTCTGTTAACAATAAAAATTCTGGAATTGCATCAATGCAAGGAGCAAGCGGATCATGGTTAGTCATGACAAAAATAAACAGAGAAAACATTTCTCATACCTACCGCAGTTGAGCCTGGGGGTGTTGCTGAGCACCACACTAATGGTCCCAATAGGTCTGCAGGCCGCCGTCTGGTTACCTGAAGAGCTGGCGGTTGTGGATCTGGTCAATCTGCAGCGGGGTTTTCATAATCTCGATCCGCTGCAAAGGGATGATCGTCTGCACGACTCCGCACTGGAATACTCCCAATCGATGGCGGACTACAATTTTTTCAGTCATACGACTTTGGCCGGTCCCAACAGCGGCTCAACCCCAGCTGATCGCATCAGTGACGGGGGATATGACTACACCGGTTGGGGCGAAAACATTGCTGCCGGGCAGGGGCGGGCTGCGCCGAGCTATAACACCCCTTCGCCGGCCATCGATGCGGCTCACGATGTGATGTACGGCACAGAGGATTTCAATGAGATCAATGATTTCTTTACTTCACAATTCGATATCAGCGCATCGAGCTGGGATAGCCTTGGAGAGCGCCTGGATGGCAGCCATTGGGACGCCTGGTATAGAGAGACGGGAGGATCCGGAGGCTGGATGGGGAGTGCTGGCCATCGAAACACCATTCTGAATGGCCTATTTGATGATCTGGGGGTGGGTTATGTCTGGGATGGGGATGATGTCCCACCTATTCAGCTGGATGATCGCACCTTCGAATTTCCCCTCTACACCTATTGGACCCAACACTTTGCCTATGGCGATTCTGTTGAGGAGCCAGCCCCTGTACCACTGCCTGCGGCTTTCTGGCTGTTGGGATCTGGTCTGCTTGGCATGGTCTGGGTCGGGCGTAGGCGAGAGGAGTCTGCCTGAGCAGTCGTGATCGGATAGGTTCGCCTATTGAACGATGGTTTTCGGTGTGGTGATCGCACCGGAAACCCTGTGAAACAGGGCTGCTTGCAGCCATGAGGCAGAAAAAAACCGGCCAAGGGCCGGTTTTTTATCAGATTCTCTAGAGCCTGTTACAGCGCTTTGATCTGCACATTCAGACGGCTCTTATGACGAGCTGCCTTATTCTTGTGAATCAGACCTTTGCTGACTGAGCTGTCGATCACCGGAACGGCCAGCTTGTAGGCTTCCGTGGCGGCTTCCTTAGATCCGGCCGCGATGGCTTTGGCGACCTTTTTGATATGGGTACGCATTTCACTACGCTGGGCCTGATTACGGCTGTGGCGCTTGTTGGCTTGGCGCGCGCGTTTGCGAGCTTGGGCTGAATTGGCCAAGGTTCTCTCCTGGACGATACTAGCTTTTCAAAGGGGGCGCATTCTCTCCAAAAAAGGCCTCCCTGTCAACATCTTTGATCTATGGGGGTTCTACTGGTATTGTCGCCGGGTCACTCGAACCGGCGATTTTCAACCAGATTGATGTAAGGAACAGATCCTGGCCTCTTTTTTTCGCTCATTCGCTGCTGTCGGCAGCTATACCATGCTCTCACGCATCCTGGGGTTTGTGCGGGATCTGGTGCTTGCTCGGATGTTCGGTGCGAATGCGGCCACCGATGCCTTCTTTGTCGCCTTTAAAATCCCCAACTTTCTGCGCCGTTTGTTTGCTGAGGGGGCCTTCTCCGTAGCCTTTGTGCCGGTACTCAGTGAATACCGTACGCAGCGCTCTGAGGGTGAGCTGCGCGGGTTTGTCGACAATATGGCGGGTACCCTGGGGCTGATCGTGCTGCTGGTCTCCCTGATTGGTGTGGTGGCCGCGCCGATTCTGGTGATGATCTTTGCGCCGGGCTTCTGGAATGAGAGCGAGGGCAAATATGAGCTGACGGTAGAGATGCTCTATCTCACTTTCCCTTATCTGTTCTTCATTACCCTGACCGCATTTGCCGGAAGCATTCTGAATGCCCACAACCGTTTTTCCGTACCGGCATTCACCCCGGTGCTGCTCAATCTCTCGCTGATCGGTTGTGCCGTATGGCTCTCGCCGATGCTGGAAGAGCCGGTCAAAGGGCTGGCCTGGGGGGTGTTGATTGCGGGGATTGTCCAGTTCCTCTTTCAGTTGCCCTTTCTTGGGCGGATACGCCTGTTGCCGAGGCCCAGGGTGGCGTTCAAGGATCCGGGTGTGAAGCGGGTGATGCGGCTGATGATCCCGGCGCTGTTTGGGGTCTCCGTCAGTCAGCTCAATCTGCTGCTCGATACCCTGATAGCCTCGTTTCTGGTCAGTGGCAGTATCTCCTGGCTCTACTACTCCGATCGCTTGATGGAGTTTCCCGTCGGGGTGCTTGGGGTGGCGCTGGGTACGGTGATTCTGCCCAACCTCTCCCGTAAACACGCCGAGGCGTCCGCCACGGAATTTTCCCGTACCCTCGATTGGGCGCTACGTCTCAATTTGATTCTGGGGGTGCCGGCTGCAGTTGGTCTGTTTCTGTTGGCCGGTCCGATGCTGGCAACCCTGTTTTTTTCCGACGCCTTCAACCGCCATGATGTGGATATGGCGACCCTGAGCCTGATGGCCTATACACCCGGCCTGATGGCGATTATGTTGATCAAGATACTGGCACCGGGTTTTTATGCCCGCCAGGACACCAAGACCCCGGTCAGAATCGGTATCATTGCGATGGTCACCAACATGGTGCTCAACCTGATGTTGGTGTTTCCTCTGGCCCATGCCGGGTTGGCATTGGCCACAACCCTCTCTTCCTGGCTGAATGCCTATCTTCTCTACCGTGCGCTGATCAAACAGGGGATCTATCGACCTGAATCCGGCTGGCCGAAGCTGCTTTTACGCATCACCCTCTCCGCCCTGGCCATGGGGTTGATGCTTTGGTGGGGCGCGGGGGTGGTCGATGGCTGGTTGGAAGCGGGCAGTTGGGATCGGGTCTGGCGTCTGACCGGGTTGATCCTGGTCGCCATGCTGCTCTATTTTGCAAGCTTTTTTCTGCTTGGTGGCCGGTTGAGCCACTTTCGCTCTTAGGGTTTTTTAAGACTGATCCGATATGCCCTGTCGTACCTGAGAAAGCACCAAGACATACATCACATCGAGTGTGTCAAAGGGTTTTCGGTGGGGCATGGCCCCACCCTACAGTTGAATTCAGCGTGTAGGGTGGGGCCATGCCCCACCAGATAACGGTTAAGTCAGCACCATTCGTGGTTGGGGCCGTTATGTGCCCAACGGCGTTATCATTCACCCTTGCAGCCGGGCTACACCAAGCAAATTCCGCCTTTCTAGATACGAGACAGTGCCAGCAGGGCATGGTGGATTCGTGTTAACCGGCCTTGGAAAACTGAATCCATTACGGCTGACCAGGCGTATTCTCTATAGCGACAGTGATTTTGGAATAGCTGCGTGTTGTCTGCCTGGATAGGTGTATTTTTGCTGTCCAGGGCAGACTTTTTTCCCTCTGGATCCTGGTTAAACCCCGCAATCTTTATAGATAGGGATGCTCAATCGTGCCGCAGGGCCTATAATTGACCGCTTCGTTCAGAGTGGTTTCCTTATGCAACTGGTTCGCGGTCTACACAATCTCAGAGCTGATCATCACGGCTGTGTTGCCACTATTGGCAATTTTGACGGGGTTCATCTGGGGCATCAATCGGTCTTCAGTCATCTGCTGGAGAAGGGCGAGTTGCTGGGCCTGCCGACCACTGTGGTGACCTTTGAACCTCAGCCCCGTGAGTTCTTTCAGGGGGAAAACGCCCCGGCCCGGTTGACCCGCCTGCGGGAGAAGTTACAGGCGATCGAAGAGACCGGGGTCGATCGGGTGGTGGTGTTGGAGTTCAACCGACGCCTGGCCTCCATGTCGGCCGATGAGTTTGTTGAAGAGCTGTTGGTCGAGGGGTTGGGGGTACGCTTTCTCTCGGTGGGTGACGATTTCCGCTTTGGTCATGGCCGGGAAGGGGACTTCGAGTTACTCAAAACAGCCGGCAGGCAACATGGTTTTGAAGTCGAGAACATGAATACCTATCGCCTGGATGCGGATCGTGTCAGCAGCACCAGAATCCGCGAGCTGCTGACTCAGGGGGATCTGCAGGGAGCGGCCCTCTGTCTCGGTAGACCCTACCGGATCTGTGGCCGGGTGGGGCATGGCGCCAAGCGGGGCAGAACCATTGGTTTCCCAACCATGAATATCGATCTGCACCGGCGGGTCAGCCCACTCGATGGGGTATTCGCGGTGAAGGTAGGCGGGCTTGAAGAGCAGGCTTTGCCCGGTGTGGCGAATATCGGTGTGCGCCCCATGGTGGCCGGGGATACCCGCTACCTGCTTGAGGTCTTTCTGTTCGATTTTGATCGCTCGGTCTATGGTGAGCATGTCTCAGTGGAGTTTGTGGAAAAGCTCAGAGATCAGGAGAGCTTTGAGTCATTTGAAGCACTGCGTGAACAGATCCTGCTGGATGCGGACCAGGCTAGGGCCGTGCTGGCCGGCGTGGCTTGATCCAGCGCCTCATCGCCGATCCGCTTTCAGGTTGCTTCCCGTCAATCGTTCAATAGGGCTCTCATGGCTTAAAAGGCCGTGGATCGGCGGCTTTCCAGGCTGTGATCGCGTATGTTTAACATTTATCCGCTGAAACTTTGCGCCAGAGGCGTTTTTAAGTTTCAATATCCTATTTTTTGCACCCCTGACAGGTAGCAGTTAGTGAGCGACTACAAGCAGACCCTTAATCTTCCGAAAACCGATTTTCCAATGCGGGGGAATCTGGCTCAGCGCGAGCCTGAAATGTTGAAAAAATGGCAACAGCGCGAGCTCTACCAAAAGATTCGTGAGGCCTCTGCCGGCCGGCCGACTTTTCACCTGCATGATGGCCCCCCTTATGCCAACGGCGATATTCATATTGGCCATGCGGTTAACAAGATTCTCAAGGATATCATTGTAAAGAGTCGTACCCTGGATGGTTTCGATGCGCCCTATGTGCCGGGTTGGGACTGTCATGGTCTGCCGATCGAACTACAGGTCGAGAAAAAGATCGGCAAGCCTGGCAAAAAAACCACCACCGCTCAGTTCCGCAAGGCGTGCCGGGAGTATGCCGCCAAGCAGGTGAATGGCCAGCGGGAGGATTTCATCCGGCTCGGGGTGCTGGGTGACTGGGGTCACCCCTACCTCACCATGGATCACCAGTTCGAGGCGGATATCATTCGCTCGCTGGGTAAGATCGTGGCCAATGACCATATTCAGAAGGGCTACAAACCGGTCCATTGGTGTACCGACTGTGGCTCCGCCCTGGCCGAGGCCGAGGTTGAGTATCAGGATAAGGACTCCTTCGCGATCGATGTGGCTTTCTCCCTGGTGGATGAGTCTGCGCTGCTGGAGCGCTGTCATCATGTACCTGAGGGGGGCGGCGAAGGACCGATCTCGTTTGTCATCTGGACGACCACCCCCTGGACCCTGCCGGCCAACCAGGCGGTGGCACTGAATCCCTCTTACGAATATGCAATGGTCGAGTATGAGGGCGAGCAGGGCAAACGGCGTCTGGTGATCGCCGACGACATGCTCAAGGATGTGATGGATCGCTACGGTATCGAACACTACCATGTGGTGGCCTATGCCAAAGGGGAGGCCTTTGAAGGCCTGATGCTGCAGCATCCGTTTTACGATCGCCAGGTACCGGTCATTCTGGGCGAGCATGTCACCCTGGAGGCGGGTACCGGTGCTGTGCACACGGCGCCAGGCCACGGTCTGGACGACTATTTTGTGGGTATGCGCTACAACCTGCCGGTGGATAACCCGGTGGGCGGTAATGGCTGCTTTGTCGAGGGTACCGATCTGTTTGCCGGATTGCATGTGCTCTCCGCCAACGAACAGGTGATCGAGGTACTGCAGTCGCGAGGTGCACTGATGCACGAAGAGCGGCTGCGGCACAGCTACCCACACTGCTGGCGTCATAAAACTCCGATTATCTTCCGCGCCACACCGCAGTGGTTTGTCAGCATGGATCAGAGCGGGCTGCGGGAAAAGGCCCTGCAGGAGATCGAGAAGGTCAGCTGGATGCCCGATTGGGGCAAGGCCCGTATTCAGGGGATGGTGGAGAATCGCCCCGACTGGTGTATCTCCCGTCAACGTACCTGGGGGGTACCGATCACCCTGTTCATCCACAAACAGAATGGGCAACTGCATCCCGATACGCCGGCATTGATTGAAAAGGTCGCGCAGCTGGTCGAAGCGCAGGGTTTCGAAGCCTGGTTCAACCTGGACCTGGAACAGCTCCTCGGTGATACGGCGGCGGACTATGAACAGGTGACCGATACCCTGGATGTCTGGTTCGATTCCGGTGTTTCCCACCACTGTGTGCTGGATGCCAGAGAGAACCTGGCCTTTCCCGCCGATCTCTATCTGGAAGGTTCCGACCAGCATCGCGGCTGGTTTCAATCCTCTTTGATGACCTCGGTGGCGATGAACGGTTGTGCCCCCTACAAGGCGGTACTGACCCATGGTTTCACCGTGGATGCTCAAGGGCGCAAGATGTCCAAGTCCCTGGGTAACGTGGTGGCGCCGCAGAAGGTGTTGAAGACCCTGGGGGCGGATATCATCCGCCTGTGGGTTGCCGCCACGGACTATCGCAATGAGATGACCGTCTCCGATGAGATTCTCAAGCGTACTGCGGATGCCTATCGCAGGATCCGTAACACGGCCCGCTTTCTGCTCTCCAATCTGAACGGCTTCGATCCGCAACAGAATCTGCTTGAACCTTCACAAATGATCGAGCTGGATCGCTGGGCGGTGGATCGCACCCTGCAACTGCAGCGGGAGATTGCCGAAGCCTACGGGGAGTATCAGTTCCATGTCATCTACCAGAAGATTCATAACTTCTGTGTCAATGAGATGGGCGGTTTCTACCTGGATATCATCAAGGATCGTCAATACACCACGCAGGCAGACAGTCTGCCCAGACGCTCCTGCCAGACGGCGATGTATCACATCATCGAAGCGATGGTGCGTTGGCTGGCGCCGATCCTCAGCTTTACCGCGGATGAGATTTGGCAGTCGATTCCCGGTGACCGCAGTGAGAGTGTGTTCCTGGAGACCTGGTATGAGGGGCTCTATGCGCTGGATCAGGATGACCGGTTCAATGCCGGCTACTGGCAGCAGATCATCAACCTGCGGGAAGCGGTCAGCAAGGCGATGGAGTCGTTTCGCGCAGAAGGTAACTCCTCTCTGGATGCGGATGTCACCATCTATGCTGACGATGAGATGATCGACTCGCTGGCGCAGCTGGAGGATGAGCTGCGTTTCGTGTTGATTACCTCGGATGCCAAGGCGCTGCCGATGGCACAGAAGCCGGACCAGATCGAACTGGATGAAACCCTGGGTGTTGGCGTTCAGGTCACCGCTTCGCCTCATGCCAAATGTGTCCGCTGCTGGCATCACAGAGAAGATGTGGGGAGTCATGCGGAGCATCCGGAACTCTGTGGCCGTTGTGTGGAGAATGTCAGCGGAGCTGGTGAACCGAGGCGCTTTGCCTGAGTCGTTTTCAAAGGGATATCGAAATGATCAATTGGTTATGGCTCTCCTTTGTTGTGATCGTGCTGGATCAGTTGACCAAGCAGCTGGCCGACAGGATGCTGACGCTCTACGAGCCGGTCTATGTGTTGCCGATATTCGATCTGACCCTGCTCTATAACAAGGGTGCGGCCTTCAGCTTTCTCAGTGACCAGGGGGGGTGGCAGCGCTGGTTTTTTACCGTGCTCGCCATCGTGGTGACCACCGTACTGACCATCTGGCTGTGGCGTTTGAAGCAACAGGAGAAGTGGGTGGCCGTCTCCCTCTCGCTGATCATCGGTGGTGCGATTGGCAATGTGATCGACCGCATCCTGTTTGGTCATGTGATCGACTTCCTGCACTTTCACTATCAACAGCACTACTGGCCCGCATTCAATATCGCCGATTCTGCCATTACCCTCGGTGTGGGGATTATGCTGTACGATGCCCTGGTGCTGGCGAAGAAGCGCGACTGAATTCGATTGGAGTAGTGTTAACAGGCCCAGCCTCTTATTTCGCTGAGTGAGGATCGTCCCGGAATGAAGTTCGGAATTGACCGTCTGATCGAGGAAAAGGCACTGCGACGTCCATTAGCCGGGAAGCGTATCGCTTTGCTCGCCCATCCAGCCTCAACCATCGCCGATCTGACCCATAGCCTGGATGCCCTGGCAGCGCTGCCGGATATCGAGTTGACGGCTGCATTCGGTCCTCAACATGGCCTGCGTGGCGACAAGCAGGACAACATGGTGGAGAGCGGTGATGAGTATGACGCTCGTCTCGGTATTCCGGTGTTCAGTCTGTATGGGGAAGTGCGTCGTCCTACTGCAGAGATGATGGACAGCTTCGATCTGCTGCTGGTGGATCTGCAGGATCTCGGCTGTCGCATCTATACCTTCATCACCACCCTGCGCTATATGCTGGAAGCGGCAGCGGATCATGGTAAAGCGGTTTGGTTGCTTGATCGTCCTAATCCTGCTGGCAGACCGGTTGAAGGTTTGATGCTGCGTGATGGTTGGGAGAGTTTTGTCGGCGCCGGGCCAATGCCGATGCGGCACGGACTGACTTTGGCTGAGATGGCCCTTTGGTTCATCAGTCACTTCAAGATCGATGTTGAGTTTGAAGTGATTAGTATGAGCGGCTGGCAACCGGAATCGGCGCCGGGTTACGGTTGGCCATTGGCTGAGCGGACATGGATCAACCCCAGTCCGAATGCGCCCAATCTGTCGATGGCCAGGTGTTATGCGGGGACAGTGATGCTGGAAGGCACAACCCTGTCGGAAGGGCGTGGTACCACCAGACCCTTGGAGCTGTTTGGTGCGCCGGATATCGATGCCTCAGCGTTGATGAGAACCATGGTTGAGTTGAACTCCGGTTGGCTTGAAGGGTGTCGGTTACGTCCCTGCTGGTTCGAGCCAACCTTTCACAAACATGCCGGTCAGCTCTGTCAGGGGATTCAGATCCATGTGGATAGCGAGGTGTACTACCGGCATGCCGGCTTCAAACCCTGGCGTCTCCAGGCGCTA
Organism: Chromatiales bacterium; assembly: GCA_022360905.1. GTDB lineage: Bacteria > Pseudomonadota > Gammaproteobacteria > Chromatiales > Chromatiaceae > Thiodiazotropha. Next base: position 32,684 of record JAKSBX010000194.1, on the reverse strand, counting down.
GCCTTCAAGGCGTTGCGCCAGTTGCAGCCCGACTATCCCCTGTGGCGCGATTTTCCCTATGAGTATGAGTTCGAGCGGCTTGCCATCGACCTGATCAATGGATCCGGTCTGTTACGGGAATGGGTTGATAATCCCGATGCATCGGTTGAAGACCTTGATGCTCTGGCAACGGCAGATGAAGCAGCCTGGTATCAGGTAACTGAGAGATTCAAGCTCTATTGAATTAAGTGGAAATGGCAATTAGTTGAGAGAATTAACCGCAAATTAACACCAATCACCGCAAAATGCCGCGAAGTGATTTCACATTGCGGCCACTATTTGCGTAGATTCGCGGTGATTGGTGTTCATTTGCGGTAGATCTTTTTTTGGTAAATATTCATGAAGAACAATATGTTTTCCCTTTTTTTGATGGTCACTGTATCGCTGATGCTTAGCGCCTGCGGTGATGAGAATCAGCCGGCCGAACAGAGCCCGCCGCAGCAACAGAAAAGCCAACCAGTGCGAGCCATTTCGTTACCATTGAAAAACCCGAGTTTCGAACAATCGGATCAATTCGTGAAAGGCTGGGGATTCTCCCAGCACGCAGGGGAGCCCTCATATGAGGTATCCATCGATACCACCGACAGTACCGATGGTAAAAACAGCTACCGTATCGAACGCAAGCTGGTTCAGGCTTGGGGAATGATCAATCAATGGTTGCCGCTAAATGATGCGGTGGGAAAATCGGTCAAGCTGAGTGCCATGATCAAAAGCGAAGCACTGGGCCCGAAAGGATTTGACCTTAGCCTGGTGTTTCGCAAAGCCAACAAGAAATTCATAGGCGAAATCTCGTCGGAGATTGTAACAGGCAGCAATGAGTGGCAGCGGATTGAAGTCACTGGAGTTGTCCCGGCCAAGACGGCTCATTTACAGGTTACCGCGGTATTGAATGATGCGGGTATGGCCTGGCTGGATGATGTTCAGCTTACCCTTATCGATAAGCAGTGATATGTAATTACAGTTTTAGTCTGAGCATCGGGAGTAGTCAGCGGTAAATTTATGACTGCCCCACCCAAGGGAGAAGGGGGAACATGGTGTTTGAAGCGAAAAAGGTGATTCTGCTGGATATGAACGGTACCTTCATGTTTGGCGAAGATCGGTTCGGTAGTGGCGAAGACTATTCAGAGTACTACCATGGAATTGGTGGCAAGCTGGAGAAGCGTTCTATCAATCGTCTGATTACAAAGGTCTATGCTTATTTGGACGCGCGCTATCCTGATGAACGCTACAGGGATAACTTTCCAACCGTAAAAGAGGCCATTTCCGTAGTGGCTGATTCAGCTCTGTCCCGTTCGGAGATAGACAGAATCGTCAGCACATTTTCGTTTCATGAGCATGGTCATATACCGGATCAGTATGTTGAAACCCTGCTGGCACTTGCAGGCAAGTTCACGCTTGCTGCAGTGATCGATATCTGGGCGCCAAAGGAGAGGTGGCTAAGAACCTTCAGCGACAGGGGAATTGACGGCCTGTTCAAGGCCATCTCATTTTCATCGGATCATGGCATGGTGAAACCCTCGCCGAAGCCCTTCAAGCGCATTGTGAAAGCGCTGGGTTGTCGTGAACAGGATTGCCTGGTTGTCGGTGATTCGGTCAGGCGGGATCTTGGAGGCGCCAGGGCGGCAGGTGTGGATTGCGTGCTTGTGGGTGGGGCTGATGACAGCAGGGCGGTAGCCTGTTATCCCAGTCTCCTGGCCTTCAAAGATGATTGTTACTGAGTCAGGGGCTGTCAATAAGAATAATATAGCTAACATCACTGTTGTCCCATAAACTGCGTACATTATGGTGTTAGTGTCTGTTAACTCCCCTCTCCCCTTGCGGGAGAGGGGCCGGGGGAGAGGGGGGAGAATAAGCACCTTAGTCTTAATAAGAAATCACTGCGATAAAAATGAAGGATCAATGAGTTTTTTATCTTTTTCCTGAACCCACGGATTCAGGTTTTAGCCAGGTGAAACGCTTCGCGTACACCCTCTCCCCAACCCCTCTCCCATCAAGGGAGAGGGGCTTTCAGTCTTGCTGCTGGGAAGATTGAAAGTTAACAGGCCCTAACATAAAAAGCATCATGAACAGTCTGTTCATGCCAGATGATAAAAAGGAGATAGAGATGGCAATTACGGGTTCATGTGCCTGTGGTGAAGTTACCTATGAGGTTGATGGGGAGTTGCATGATGCGGCTGCGTGTCACTGTTCCATGTGCAGGAAAGCCAGCGGATCCCACTCCTCCGCATTTGCGCTGATTGAACCGGGTAAGCTGTCGTGGTTGAGCGGTGAAGAGCTGTTGACGCACTATCAATCTTCCGAAGCCATGGGGAACTTTTTCTGTAGCAGATGCGGTTCCCCGTTGGCTGGAACTTATCAGGGTGTGATCGGCTGGGTTGCCTTGGGATCTGTCGACGGGGAACCTGGGGTGAATGTGGAGAAACACGTGTTCATGGGGAGTAAAGCACCTTGGGAGACCAATCCGGGTGATGTGCTTCAGTTCGATGAGCTTGCCGATTGATAGAAGGGCCGGCGAACTATTTGCAAAATGCCGATACTCGCATGTCGTCCTGCGGGTCAATGATCCTCCAGTCATCCAGAGGTTTGATGCAGTAGGTATAACCCTGCTCAGTGACAACTCTGGTTGTGCCATCGGCCAGTGTCGAAATGTTCGGTGCTTCCCTTTTTGGATTTAACGCCTGATCGAGGATTGCCGATACTGAGTTTTTATTCTCTGTGGTTTCCGCCTGTTCCTCATCAATGGCCAGATTGCGGCTGATCTGTTTGGATGATGAAAGAATCCTGGCAGAGGTGATTTTATTTGCCTTGGATTCTGTTATCGAGTCCTGTTGTTCGTTGAATCCAGGTTGATCGGTTGGTGATGGGGTATCGTCATTACGCTTGGGTTCCGCTGTCTGAGTTGGCGTTCTCTGCTGTTTCGGCATCGAGACCCGTTGGTGGTTTTCGTGAGGCGTGCTGGTCCTGATTGGTGACTCAATGGTGATCCGAATCATGGATGGTTGGTCGTGCGAGGGCGGCTCTGTCAGGTAACGCCACAATCTGTCACCCAGGTACCAGGTCAGCAGAAAATGCATCGCAACGGATAGGATGAGTGCTGATGCGAGAGTTCTGCTCATGGATTCGTCCTTGAGTCGATGCTGGCTGTCGTCGAGTGCTAGCGCATGGTTACCAACTCTTCAGCAGCGCTTGGGTGAATGGCAATGGTGTCGTCGAAATCCTTTTTCGTCGCGCCCATGCGCATGGCCACCGCGAAACCCTGCAGCATCTCATCGGCACCGATACCGATGACATGACAGCCGACCACTTTCTCTCTGGCGCCGACGGTGACCAGTTTCATCGCCATCTTGCTCTGATGCCTGGTGAAGGCGTGATACATCGGAGTGAATCTGGACTGGTAGATTTTTACGGCATCCCCATGAATCTCCCGGGCTTCACTTTCGGTCAGGCCGACGGTGGCGATTGGCGGGTGGCTGAAGACAACCGTCGGGATCAGATCATAGTCGAGCTTCCGCTCAGACATGCCGCCAAACAGCCGGTCGCCGAGTCGTCGTCCTGCTGCGATGGCTACCGGTGTCAGTTGAGCCCGGCCGGTGACGTCGCCGATGGCATAAACACCGTCCAGGTTGGTGTTCTGCCACTCATCGGTCGGGATGTAGCCCTGCTCATTCGTTACAATACCGGCCTTCTCCAGGTTCATGCCGCTGGAAGCCGGTGCTCGGCCGATGGCCCAGAGCAGTTGATCAAATCGGCCAAGCTGGTGTCCGGTGTCGGCACAGATCAGTTCCAGCTCCCCGTCATCATGTTTTTTCACTTCACCGATTCGCGAAGAGGTGATGATATTGACGCCCGCATCCATCATCTCCTCCATCAGACACTCCCGTAACATGGCGTCGAAGGGTCTGAGCAGATGCTCTCTTCTCAACAGCAGGGTGACATCGCTGCCAAGGGCGTTGAGCAGGCCGGCAATCTCAACCGCAATATAGCCGCTGCCCACCACGGCGACCTGCCGGGGAAGGGTTTCCAGCTCAAAAAAGCCATCAGAAGTGATGCCGTGTTCCGCACCTGGTATGGATGGCACAACCGGATAGGCGCCGGGGGCGATGACGATATGTTCGGCCTGCAACTGCTTGCCATTCACCTCCAGAGTATGGGCATCGACGAATCTGGCATATCCGGTAATCTCATCGATATCCGAGTCTTTCAGATAGGTGTGATACCAACTGTTGATACCGCCCACATACGCATCCCGGTGTTGCTTTAAGGTTTCCCAGGAGAAGCCGTTGATGGCGATGTCAAAGCCGTAATCAGTTGCATCGTGCAGGGTATGGGCGATGCCGGCCCCGTACCACATGACCTTTTTCGGTACACAACCCAGATTGACACAGGTGCCACCAATCCGCTTGGCTTCGATAACAGCACATTTGGCGCCATATTTAGCGGCGCGTTCCGCCACTGAGAGACCGCCGCTTCCGGCGCCGATGGCGATCAGGTCATATTTTTTAGTCATTTTTCTACCTTGGTAACGGGTGATTTCTCTCAATCACTCTATGACAGAGCGCTTGCTCAGGCCATAGGACAGATTTAAATGGTCAAAGTGCCGGATTGTTACAATTTAGCGGGTTCTCAATGTCTGCTTGCGTGGGGTGGCTCTGACTCAAACAGCATTGCCGCTCCCCGACTGGGGAGGGTGCTGCATACAGTCAGATTGGTGGGTTGTTCGGGGGATAATTAATTAATAGGAAATGCATATCGATAAGATTGTTATATACGATTTTATCAATATGCAATTTTTCCGTAGAGTGCGCTTCAAGCTTATTTGAACCACACACTTCTGGAGAAAAAGATGTTAGAGAATCGTGAAAATCAGACCGTCCCCCAGGTTACTTTCCGTACCCGCCGTGAGCATGAGTGGGTGGATGTCGGCAGTGATGAAATCTTCAAGGGTAGAACCGTGGTGGTATTTGCACTGCCTGGTGCATTCACCCCCACCTGCTCATCCACCCACGTACCCCGTTACAACCAGCTGACGCCACTGTTCAAGCGCCACGGTGTTGACGAAGTGGTCTGCGTCTCGGTCAACGATGCGTTTGTGATGAATGAGTGGCAACTGGAGCAGCAGGCCGACAGGATCCGTTTTCTGCCCGATGGTAACGGCGACTTCACCCGGGGCATGGGTATGCTGGTATCGAAAGAGGACCTTGGCTTTGGCGAACGCTCTTGGCGTTACTCGATGCTGGTGAAAGATGGCGTCATCGAGAAGATGTTCATCGAACCTGATGTGCCTGGCGATCCTTTCGAGGTGTCGGATGCGGATAACATGCTGGCCTACATTGCGCCCAATGAACAGCAGCCAATGGATGTCACCCTGTTCACCCGCGAGGGTTGTCCTTTCTGTGTTCGGGCCAAGGGTATGTTGCGGGATGCCGGCATCGAGTTTGAAGAACTGGTGCTGAACAAGAACTACAGCGAAAGCAGTCTGCGCGCCGTGGCCGGTGTCTCGATGGTGCCTCAGGTATTCATCAATGGGGAACGCATCGGTGGCTCAGACGATCTGGAGCAGTTTCTGACTACCGAGCAGAGATCGGTGGCCTAGGTCTTAGACACAACATCCAGCCATCCTGGCTGGATGAACCCTCTTAGCAGGATATTGGTGAGCAGTATGAGCAGACATTTTGATTTGATCGCCATCGGTGGTGGCAGTGGTGGCTTGGCCGTGGCCGAACGGGCGGTGCAACATGGCCGAAAGGTCGCCGTGGTGGATCCGGGGAAGCTGGGCGGTACCTGCGTGAATAACGGTTGTGTACCTAAGAAGGTAATGTGGACGGCAGCTGAGTTGGCCCATGCGGTCGATGATGCGAGCGGCTATGGCGTGACCGCACAACGGGGCAGGACCGACTGGGCGAAACTGGTAGCGGGCCGGCAAAGTTATGTGGCCGGTATCAATCGCTATTGGGATGAGTATGTTGAACGGCTGGGTGCGACCCACCTCAAGGGCTATGCCCGTCTGGTCGGACCCGGTGAGATCGAGGTCAATGGCGAGATCTATGCCGCTGATCATATTGTGATTGCAACCGGTGGACAACCGATCGTACCACCGCTACCTGGCGCTGAGCTGGGGATCACCTCCGATGGTTTTTTTGCCCTGCAGGAGCAGTCCGAAAAAGTGGCGGTTATCGGTGGTGGTTATATCGGCGTTGAACTTGCCGGGGTACTCTCGGCGCTGGGGTCCCAGGTCACTCTGGTCGCCCTCGAGTCACGTCTGCTTGAAATGTTCGATCCCATGCTCAGCCAGGTGTTGATGAGTGAAATGACCAAGCAGGGCGTGGAGCAAGAACTCTCTTTTCAGGTCAGCGGTCTGGTTCAAGATGCGAATGGCATTACCCTTCAGGGAAGCCAGGGTGAACAGTTGAGCGGCTTCGACAAAGTGATCTGGGCGGTTGGACGCAAACCCAACACGGCAGAGCTGAATCTGGCTGATATTGGCGTTGAGATGCTGGATAACGGTATTGTGGTGACGGACGATTACCAGAACACCAACATTCCCGGCATCTATGCCATTGGCGATATCACCGGGCGGACACCCTTGACTCCGGTTGCCATTGCCGCCGGTCGTCGTCTGGCGGATCGACTGTTCGATCATCAACCGAACAGTCGGGTCGACTACGACAACATACCCAGTGTGGTGTTTTCACATCCGCCGGTTGCCACGGTCGGTTTGACTGAAACTCAGGCGCGAGCCTGGCATGAGAAGGTCAAAGTCTATCAGACTGAGTTCATACCAATGCGTCATGCCCTCTCATCGAGAGATACGGCGACGGCAATGAAGTTGATCTGTAGTGGTGATGAGGAGCGGGTGGTCGGTATCCATCTGATCGGTGATCATGTGGATGAGATGATGCAGGGTTTTGCGGTGGCGGTGAAGATGGGAGCGACCAAGGCGGATCTGGATAACACCATACCGATACATCCAGTCAGTGCCGAGGAGTTGGTAACGATGAAAATGCCTCAAGCTGAATCCATTGAGGATGATCCGATAACACTGGCTTCTTAGTGTAAGCTGATGCGATGAGGTAAGCAGAAGATGAAGGTTGGAAAAAGCACCAATCATCAGTGTGCCTCATAGAGGGAGAGAGTAGCTCCCCTCTCCCCTTGCGGGAGAGGGGCCGGGGGAGAGGGGGAGAATTGGCACCTCAGTCTTTATAAGAAATCAACGCGAAAAAATGAAGGATCAGTGAGTTTTTTATCTTTTAGCCAGATGAAACGCTTCGCGTACACCCTCTCCCCAACCCCTCTCCCATCAAGGGAGAGGGGCTTTTATCTATCTTCTTAGCTGATTTTGATAACGGCACAGCTGTGAAATCGATTGAAGGATATCAAGCCTGAAAAGATGGCTGGATATCCGTTGTCTATAGCGAAATTGAATCTGCGCTAAAACAGTTGCAGATAAAAGATCTATTTTTTTATCAGACTGACCACAAACAACAGAATAGCAGCACCGGCAACCGCTGTGATCAGTGAGCCGAGCAGGCCGCTTGCTGAGATTCCCACAAGATTGAAAACAAAACCGCCGATAAAAGCACCAATCACACCGACAATAATATTACCGAGCAGGCCAAACCCGCCACCTTTCATCAGAGTGCCCGCCAGCCAGCCGGCGACTGCGCCTATGGCCAGGAAAACTAAAAGAGAGGTCAAATCCATGATGGTCTCCTTACATGATTGCAGAGATTGAATAGGCCGTGAAATGGTTCACTGACCGACCTGTGTCGCAGTTTACAAGCTTGTCCGTTTGGAAAAAGCGTTACATTGACAACGATTGTGAACATTACCGATGCGGGTTCGTAACGTGCTGTTTATCTGTGTTGAAATGTTGATTCTGCCTATTACCTGGGAATCTGGATTCTATTTTATCTCCTGGTTTCAGGTTTTAAGTTTGACGGTATCGATTTACTGATCAGTGGTTCGCCCTGGGGATGTCATTTTGCGTTTCGCCACTTAACCTATAAAGAGATGGAGTATTTGTTTAAGGGTTTAAGGATGTTGAAGCTGTTGGTGACTGAGGTCGTATCAGGAGATACTCAATGAGCCGGGCAAGGCGGATGACCATGCTGTTGTTGTTCTCATTGATGTCAGCTTGTGGCGGTGGTGGTGGAGAGAGTGACAGTGACACAGATGCTGGTGATGGAACTGATCAGCCCACGCCGGTGATCAATACACCACCACAGGTTGATGCGGGTTCAGATCAGACGGTTACTGCAGGTCAAAGTGTCACACTCACCGGTAGCGGCAGCGATAGTGATGGCTCGGTGGTTGAATACCAATGGACACAACTCAGTGGGTCAGCCATAAACCTGACCAATGCTGATCAGGCGGTGGCCAGCTTTACAGCGCCTTCAGTTTTCAGCTATGAAAATCTGGAGTTCTCTTTAACGATTACCGACGATGCGGGGGATAGGGTAAGTGATCGTGTGATCATCACAGTCAATCCTCAACAGCTTGCAGCACTTCCGGATTTTGGGCCGGATCTTGACCTGTGTCCGGCTACTGCCAGTGATCGGGGTGATAAGGTGATTCATCTCTGTGATTGTCAGCGTGGCGCCGATACGGATTGCACTCCAGGAGACGATGCCAATGTCGGGAGCGCCCTATCGCCCAAGCGTTCTATTACGGCAGCAATAGCCGCCTTCAATGCCGGGAGTGAGCTGGCCTTCTGTCGTGGTGGCGTCTGGCATAGCGACACGGCTCTGCAGTTGAATGCATCAGGATGTCGCAGTGATACACCTTGCACGCTGCAGGACTATGGCGATCCGGCTCAGGCGAGACCGACGATCAGGATCACTCAGGATGGGAGCGTCAATGGCCTGGTTTTCGATCCGAGCGATGATCAGCTGAGTTGGCAAGGTATCCAGATCCATAATCTTCAACTCTCCAAACAGAGTCAGGATGGTGAGGGGTTTGGGCTGTTTCTGTTTCGTAACATCAACCAGGTTGTGATGCAGTGTCTGGAAGTGGACGGATTTGGTATCGGGGTCTATCTCAACAGCAACGACCTGGAGAGTGGCGATATCACGCTCAGTGACTCGCAGATTCATGACAATGGGGTAATGGGTTGGTTGGGCGGCACACATCGTACCCGGTTGGAGCGCAACCGTTTTCACAACAATGGCTGGTTGAATGCCAGTGCGCTACAACATAACGTCTATCTGAGCCAGATGAAAAGCGATGGTATCGTGCGGGGTAACTGGTTGAGTGATTCCGCTTTGGATGCCAATGATCAGTGTGTCGGCACCAGTCTGGTGGCGCACAATGACAACACGGTCAATCTGTTGATTGAAAACAATCTGATCGAGGAGCGTAATCCCTCACCAGGTTGTTGGGGCCTGACCGTGGATGCGGCGGGATCGACCACAGAGAGCCATCAGAGTGCAGTCATACGGGGTAATCTGGTGCGTAATGTGGGCAATCTTGCGATCGGTGTCGCCAGCTGTGTCGACTGTATCATCGAAAACAACATTGTGGTTCAGACCCTGATCGGTGGGGCGACCGGTATTGCCTCACCCAATCGGTCAACCGTTGCACCTGACCTGGATGTCAGTGGTACGGTGGTGCGAAACAACAGTGTCTACTTCGGCGGTAGTGCGAGTGGTCGGGCTTACTATGTCGGTGAGCGGGGCGGAGATTATGTGGTGACCAACAACATCGGTTACTTCGCCAATCCCCAGTCAGGTAATAGCTGTTACGATTTCGATCTGAGCGCCGATGCCTATCAGCTGGTCAATAGCAATCTCTGTTTCGGTGCCAGCTTCGACAGCGGAACCACCGGTCTGGATGGTATGGCCTCAGCCGCCGACCCCCGCTTTCTCGATGCTCCCGATGATCTGCGTCTCGCGGTTGACTCCGTGGCAAGGAGCCGGGGGACAACCCTTTCGGCCTCCACCACGGACATTCTGGGTAATCCGCGGGATGCGACCCCTGACCTCGGCGCCTATGAAACGCCTTGACCGGACTACTTGGCCAGCAGCTTTTTGAGAAACTTCCCTGTGTGGGAACCCCGGGTCTTGGTTAGCCGTTGAGGTGTGCCCTGGGCAATGATCTCGCCTCCTTTGTCACCCCCCTCAGGCCCCAGGTCGATGATCCAGTCCGCCGTCTTGATGACATCCAGGTTGTGCTCGATCACCACCACCGTATTGCCATGGTTGCGCAGACGGTGCAGTACCTCAAGCAGGTGGTTGACGTCGTGGAAGTGGAGGCCGGTGGTCGGTTCGTCGAGGATATAGAGGGTGTTGCCGGTATCCCGCTTGGATAGCTCTCGGGAGAGTTTCACCCGCTGGGCCTCACCGCCGGAGAGGGTGGTGGCATTCTGTCCCAGGGAGATGTAGGAGAGTCCCACATCCATCAGGGTCTGCAGTTTGCGCTTGATCACCGGTACCGCATCGAAAAAGTCCAACGCTTCTTCCACGGTCATGTTCAGCACTTCGTCGATGGTCTTGCCCTTGTAGTGGATCTCCAGGGTCTCCCGGTTGTAGCGCTTGCCTTTACAGACATCGCACTGCACATAGATGTCTGGGAGAAAGTGCATCTCCACCTTGATCACTCCATCGCCGCTACAGGCCTCGCAGCGACCCCCCTTCACGTTGAAACTGAATCGCCCCGGGGTATAGCCCCGGGAGCGGGCTTCCGGGGTGCCGGCAAACAGCTCTCGGATCGGTGTGAAGAGTCCGGTGTAGGTGGCCGGATTGGATCTGGGTGTGCGGCCGATCGGGCTCTGGTCGATGTCCACCACCTTGTCGTAGTGTTCCAAACCGTTGATGGTTTTGTAGGGGGAGGGGCTGGTATTGGCTTTATTCAGGGCGGCCGCGCAGATCGGGTAGAGGGTGTCGTTGATCAGGGTCGATTTGCCGGAACCGGATACCCCGGTGATGCAGCAGAAACTGCCCACCGGAATCACCAGATCCACCTCTTTGAGGTTGTTGCCGGTGGCGCCCAGAAGTTCCAGTTTGCGCAGCTCGTCGATCTCGGTCGTACGTTCGGGAATCTCGATGCAACGTTTGCCACTCAGGTATTCGCCGGTCAGTGAACCCTTACTTTTTGAGATCTGACCGGCGTTGCCCTGGGCGATGATCTTGCCGCCATGAACCCCGGCGCCGGGGCCGATATCCACCACATGATCCGCACTGCGGATCGCCTCCTCGTCATGCTCCACCACGATCACCGTGTTACCCAGATCCCTGAGATAGGTCAGGGTGTCGAGCAGGCGTTGGTTGTCTCGCTGATGCAGGCCGATCGAGGGCTCGTCCAGCACATACATGACACCGACCAGGCCAGCGCCGATCTGGCTGGCCAGACGGATCCGCTGGGCCTCGCCCCCGGAGAGGGTTTCGGCGCTGCGGTCGAGGGTCAGATAGTCCAGTCCCACATTGACCAGGAAGTGGAGGCGCTGGTCGATCTCCTTGAGGATCTTGGCGGCGATCTTGCCCCGTTTGCCCGGTAGCTTGAGGGCGCCGAAGCTCTTTTTCACCTGGCCGATCGGCATCCGGGTGAGCTCGGGCAGGGTATGCTCTTTGATGAACACATGCCGTGCCGCCTGATTGAGTCGGGTGCCTTCGCAATCGGGGCAGGGCTGGCTTGAGATATAGCGGGTCAGCTCCTCGCGCACCGCATTCGATTCGGTCTCCCGGTAGCGGCGCTGCATGTTGGGTATGATGCCCTCGAAGGGGTGACGTTTCTTGACCGAACGCCCCCGCTCGTTGTGATAGCTGAACTCGATCGCTTCACTGCCACTGCCGTGGAGGATGATTTTCTGAATCTTCTTGGGCAGCTTTTTCCAGGGGGTTTCCGGATCGAACTTCAGATGCCGGCCCAGCGAGGAGATCATCTGGAAGTAGTAGGCGTTGCGTCTGTCCCAGCTGCGTACCGCACCACCCGCCAGGGAGAGTTCCGGATGAGCAACCACCTTTTCCGGGTCGAAGAACTGTTCGATGCCCAGACCGTCGCAGGTTGGACAGGCGCCAACCGGATTGTTGAACGAGAACAGCCTGGGTTCCAGTTCGGTCAGGCTGTAGCCGCAGTGGGGGCAGGCGAACCGCGAGGAGAATACCAACTCCTGCTCGCTGCCGTTCATCCAGGCGACCCGTACCAGGCCGTCCGCCAGATTGAGTGCGGTTTCAAAGGACTCGGCCAGGCGGGTTTTCAGATCCGGCCGTACCTTGAAACGGTCCACCACCACCTCGATGGTGTGTTTTTTATGCAGCTCCAGGGTGGGGGTATCGTCGAGTTCGAACACTTCGCCGTCGATGCGTGCGCGGATGAATCCCTGGGCATGCAGCTCCTGCAGCAGTTTGTGGTGCTCACCCTTGCGTTCCTGGATCACCGGCGCCAGCATCATCAACCGCTCCCCCTCGGGCAAGGCCACCACCTGATCGACCATCTGGCTGATGCTCTGGGCTTCCAGGGTGGTGTCGTGCTCAGGACATCTGGGTGTGCCGACACGGGCGAACAGCAGCCGCAGATAGTCGTAGATCTCGGTGATCGTACCCACTGTGGAGCGGGGGTTGTGTGAGGTGGTCTTCTGCTCGATGGAGATGGCCGGGGAGAGTCCCTCGATATGGTCTACATCCGGTTTCTCCATCAATGAGAGAAACTGTCTGGCGTAGGCGGAGAGGGATTCCACATAACGACGCTGGCCCTCGGCGTAGATGGTATCGAAGGCCAACGAGGATTTACCGGAACCGGAGAGTCCGGTGAACACGATCAATTTGTCTCGTGGCAGATCCAGGTCGATGTTTTGCAGGTTGTGGGTGCGGGCGCCGCGAATACTGATGGTGTCCATAATATCGTCGTGGTAATACTGCAGTGAATCAGGGCCTGTTAACAGTCCCTAAGCGAACCTGATACTATACGCCCTCTTTTTATCGACTGGCAAAGTGACTTAGCAATGAGTAACAAGCGGGGGAATGGCTCAGGCCTGAATGCAACTGAACGACGAGCCGCCTACTCCCTCTCCGGTCTCTTTTCCCTGCGAATGCTGGGGTTGTTTCTCATCTTGCCGGTCTTCGCCCTGTATGCGGAGGGGCTGCCGGATGTGACGCCTCTGCTGGTCGGCATCGCCATCGGCATCTACGGTCTCACCCAGGCGCTGTTGCAGATCCCCTTCGGTATGCTGTCCGATCGGATCGGTCGTAAACCGGTTCTGATCGGTGGTCTACTGGTGTTTGCTCTGGGCAGTGTGGTTGCCGCGAGCTCGGAAACCATCTACGGCATCATTCTGGGACGAGCGCTGCAGGGTAGCGGTGCGATCGCCGCCGTGATCATGGCGTTGGCGGCGGATCTCAGTCGCGAGCAGCGACGCTTGCGCATGATGGCGATTATCGGCATCAGTATCGGTTTTGCATTCGCGGTCGCGCTGATTCTTGGGCCTATCCTCAACAGCTGGATCGGCGTGCCCGGTATCTTCTGGCTGACAGCAGTTCTAGCATTGGGCGGCATCGCCATTGTACTGTTCGTGGTGCCGACACCAAGCGAGAGTCATTTCCATCGGGATGCGGAAGCGGTGCCGGGCCAATTTGGCAAGGTGCTGGCCGACCCGGAACTGCTGCGCCTCGACCTGGGTATCTTGACCCTGCATATGACCCTCACCGCCATGTTTCTCGCCTACCCGCTGTCGTTGCGGGATCTGGGGATGGCCAGTGAATCCCATTGGCAGATCTATCTGCCGGTGATGCTGCTGTCGATGGTGATGATGGTGCCCTTCGTGATCATTGCCGAAAGCCGCCGGCGTATGCGCCCGGTGTTTCTCGGTGGTATCGCCGCCCTGGCCCTGGCCTCGGGGTTACTCTACGGTTTCAGTCAGCAGTTGCTGGTGCTGGTTGTCGGTCTGTTCATCTTTTTCACCGCCTTCAATCTACTTGAAGCGACCCTGCCCTCGTTGATTGCCAAAGCAGCACCTGGCGAGCGCAAAGGGACCGCCATGGGGGTCTACTCGAGTTCCCAGTTCATCGGTGCCTTTCTTGGGGGCGCCCTGGGGGGCTGGATACATACCCACTATGGTAACGAGGGGGTATTTCTGCTGTGTGGTGTGATGGCGCTGGTCTGGTTGCTGGTCGCCCGTGGCATGCCCGATCCGAGCTATCTGAGCAACTACCTGTTACCGGTAGGCAAGCTGGATGAGTCGGAGGTTTCAAGCCTGTCGGCCAAACTGATGGCCATCGAAGGGGTCGATGATGCGGTGATCATCGCCGAGGATGGTGTCGCCTATCTCAAAGTCGATCTGCAGGTGGTCGATCAGCAGGTTCTGGATGGATATGCCGTGCAAGGGTGAGGTACACTAGCCGAATTTGGCTCCAGCGGAAGGAGCTTTAACCTGCTGTGGAGATAATGAGATGGCACGAGGAATCAACAAAGTAATACTCATCGGTAACCTGGGTAAGGACCCGGAGACCCGCTACATGCCGAGCGGCGGTGCGGTCACCAATGTCACCCTGGCTACCTCCGAGAGCTGGAAGGACAAGAACACCGGCGAGCAGCAGGAGCGGACCGAATGGCACCGGGTGGTGTTTTTCAATCGTCTGGGTGAGATTGCCGGTGAGTATCTGAAAAAGGGTTCCAAGGTCTATGTGGAGGGGAGTCTGCGTACCCGCAAGTGGCAGGGTCAGGATGGCCAGGACCGCTACACCACAGAGATCGTCGCCAGTGAGATGCAGATGCTCGACAGTCGGGGCGGCAGTGCCTCCTTTGACGCACCCCAGTCCCAGGGGATGTCCAGACCTCAATCGGCACCGGCATCAGCCCCCAGTTCCATGCCTGACAACGATTTTGACGACGATATTCCGTTCTGAAGACCGGCATAAGCGTGAATGGTACTTAACTTAAAAGAATAAACCGCAAATGAACGCCAATCACCGCAAAAAGCCGCGAATAACTTTCACATTGCAGCCTCTATTGCGTAGGTTTGCGGTTAATCTTTTTGGCTGGCCCGACTTCTGCAGTAAAACTGGGGCGTAAATACCTTAAGTAAGTGCCATTCGTATAAGCGTTTTTATTGAAGTGTCATCCCGAAAGCCCCATCGACTGGGGCTTTCTCAGTTTTGGGTAACTGTTCAGGATTCACTCTGGAGCGATGATATGTAGTGGTCCAGATCCTCGGATTTCATCGGTTTCGCATAGAGAAACCCTTGCGCCAGATAGCAGCCTTCAGTTTTCAGGAAGTCGGCTTGAGCCTCGGTCTCCACCCCTTCGGCAATCACCTGCATCTGCAGACTCTCACCCAGGGCGATGATGG
Source organism: Chromatiales bacterium (assembly GCA_022360905.1). Taxonomy (GTDB): domain Bacteria; phylum Pseudomonadota; class Gammaproteobacteria; order Chromatiales; family Chromatiaceae; genus Thiodiazotropha. Next base: position 17,368 of record JAKSBX010000194.1, on the reverse strand, counting down.
CGCGGGTGATTGCTATGTCATCCGGGTCGGAGGGGATGTCCCGCACAAAGGATTGATCGATTTTCAGTTTGGAGATCGGCAGGGCTTTCAGGTAGGAGAGGGATGAGTAGCCCGTGCCGAAGTCATCTATAGCCAGTTTGATGCCGATATCCCGTAGGCGATTGAGTATCTCCGACATATGCTCGGGATCGTTCATGATGGTGGTTTCCGTAATCTCGAGTTCCAGCAGGTCAGCGTCGATCTCGGCCTCTTCAAGAATGTTTAGAATAGCCTGAATAAAGTGTTCGCTGTTCAGTTGACCCGCTGAAAGGTTGCAGTTGACGGAGATCCGCTCCGGGCTGAATCCTTGGGCACGCCACTTGCCTGCCTGCAGGCAGGCCTGGCGAAGAATCCATTCGCCAATGGGTCGGATCAAGCCTGACTCTTCGGCCAGCGGGATGAACCTGGCGGGTGGCAACAGACCCAGCTCCGGGTGTTGCCAGCGGACCAGTGCTTCCACACCGATGACTCGACCGCTGCGGATGTCGATCTGTGGCTGGTAGTGCAGCACCAGCTCTTGCATGCTCAGCGCTTTGCGCAGACTGTTCTCCATCATCAGTCTTTCAAAGGCTAATGAGGTCATTTCCGCGGTATAGAAACTGTAGGCGTTTCTACCCAGCTCCTTGGCCTTGTACATGGCGGAATCCGCATTGCGTATCAAGGTGTTCGGGTCGTCACTGTCCTGCGGATAGATACTGATGCCGATACTGCTAGAGAGGAACAACTCCTTATCCAGGATCTTGAAACCCTGGCTGAAGGCGCCCAGCAGCTTCTCCACAATCTTTACGATGTCCTGCGTCTGATTGATCTGATCGAGGATGACGGTGAACTCATCGCCGCCGATTCGGGCGATGGTGTCGACTTCCCGAATCATCGTTTTGAGACGGATTGCCGCCTCTTTCAAGATCAGATCGCCGGTGGGGTGGCCGAAGCTGTCATTGATCTGTTTGAAGCGATCCAGATCGATGAACAGCAGCGCGACCATCTTATTGTTGCGTTTGGCTTTAAAGATGGCTTGTTGCAGGCGATCCACAAACAGCAGCCGATTGGGCATGCCGGTCAGTGGATCATGATGGGCGATATGGTCGAGTCGAAGCTGATTTTTTTTGAGTTGATCGACGACACTCAGGTAGTCGGTAATATCTCGACCCGATTCGATGATGCCGGAAATATTGCCCTGTTTGTCAAACAGGGGATTGGCCAGCAGCTCAAAGGTGCGGGTCGTGCCATCCTGCCCTGGATGACTGTGAACCACTTTAGCGGTTTTTTTACTCCTTATGACCTGATTTAAAGGGCATGGATGATCTTCACCCTGGCAGGGTTGGTCAATGTGATGTGAAATGGCGTAACATTTCGGTTGTGCCGACGCCAATGCCTTGGCCGGGGCGGCTGCTCTTGCGGCATGGTTCATCAGTTGAACCGTATAGTCAGAATTGATCATCAGGATAGGATCGCTGACCCCGTCTATGACTTGTTGAAGCAGGGCGTGTTGGCGCTGGATCTCCTGTTGGGCCGATTTTATCTCACTGATGTCCCGGACTATGGCGAAGGAGAGTTCTTCATCTTCGAACCGTATGTGGGTGGCTACAATCTCCACCGGAATCGTGTGGCCGTCACGATGCTGGTGGGTGGTTTCGAAACGCAGCGATCCGGCTTCTATGAGTTTCCTGTTTATCTTAAAAAAATCATCGGTTGAATAAGACGGATCGATATCCATGATCGATTTTGTCATCAGCTCTTCTTTTGAATAACCCAAGGTTTCACAGGCTGAAGGATTGACGTATTTGAAGTGACCATCGGGCATGATCAGATAAGCAGCTTCTGAAATGTGGTCCAAAGCATGCTGGGTCAGGGCCAGTTGGCGTTCGGCAGCTTTGTGCTCGGTGATATCCTGAACCGTTCCGCGGGAGATGATCGGCAGCCCATGACTGTCGAATTGGGTTTCACACTGCTCTTTTACCCATTTGATTCTGCCGTCGCCAAACAGCAGGCGATGTTCGATCTCATACCCGTGCTGATCTTCCAATGAGCTTAGATAGGCATTGTTCACTTTTTCCCGGTCGTCAGGGTGAACGGTTTCGAGAAATCGTTCATAGGTTGCGGCAAAGCGTTCCGGGTCAACTTCAAAGATGCGGAAAGTCTCATCCGACCACTCCAGAGAGTCCTGTTGTAAGTTCAACACCCAGCTGCCCATCTTTCCCATGCGTTGTGCCTCGGCCAACCCCTCTGTCTGGTGGCGCACAGTCTCTTCGAGGTCGGCGTTGAGCTGCTGCAGTTGAGTCTCGGCATCACGACGCATCTCCGTCTCGGCGGTCAGGCGACGGTTGAGTCGTTGCAGACTGCGAAAACGCCAGACCAGCATGCCAATCGCAACCAGCATCAGCAGGAGGGACATTGCGAGCAGTGTTCTTTGGGTGTTCCAGTAAGGGGCAGGCTTGGCATACCAGCGGGAATAGATGTCTTTGAATCGGTCGGTTTGGATGAGCGTACCGAGCGCTTGATTCAAACGTCTCAAGAGTGCAGTTTCGCCTTTGCGTACCGCAATGGCGCGTTTGATCTCTGTCAGTGACGGCTGGAGCTTACGGATGTGGTCGTCCAAACCGAGCTGTTGGGTATATCGCCAAACAACCGGGTCGGGGTAGGCGAGGGCGTCGATCTGACCGCTCAGCAGTTCGATCAGGGCCTCGGATAACTGGTCGAAATACTTCAGTTTCAGCTGCTTGTCAGCAAGCAGCTTGATCGCGACGTTACCATTTATCACCCCGACCTGATGATTGGCCAAATCCTGCATTGAGCGAATAGTCTCAGTTTCAGCCCGCACGAAGAGTGATACGGAGAAGGTCTCGATCGGTGCGGAAAAGTCAGCGTATGTCTGCCGATCGGGCGTTATGCCCATATTGGGTATCAGCACGGCCTGGCCCGCTTTGATCGCCTGATGAGCACCCTGCCAGGTCTCATGGATCTGGTACTCCACGGTCATTCCGGCCTGCTCGACGACGGCATTCATCACATCAATGGCAAATCCATAGGGTCTGCCTTGCTTGTCAACAGCGTATTGGGGAGGAAAGGAGCGGGGGACGGCGGCAATCAGATGGGACGACTGTTGTGCTTGAAGCTGGCTTTCGGCCAGGACATACCACCCACTTCGGCCCAAAGAAATGGACAGTGCAAGAACAAAAAAAACAGTAATAAGGGGATTGCCTTTGTTGTTCATTAGTCCCTTCGGTTGCAGATGGATTCGGGTTAACAGGCCCTAGTGCCTGGATACCTACAACTACTGAATGGGGGGAGATCAAAGCCGATAATGCCAGCTATTTAACACTATGTCGGCAGAAAAGAACCTTTTTTAACAGCCTATACACTGATCAGGATCAACTCTGTTAGTCTGATAGCCAGATCGGAAAAGATACAAAGGGGGGTGTTGTGGAGATCTGGCAGATTCTGCTGCTTGCCTTGGTCGGTGTTGCGGCCGGCTGGCTGAATGTGATGGCTGGAGGTGGTTCGCTACTGACTGTACCGGTGATGCTGTTTATGGGGATACCGGGACCGGTGGCAAACGGCACCAACCGAATCGCGATACTGGCGCAGAATATCACCGCAGTGACCGCCTTCAGGCGTCGTGGCTATTCCGATTTCAAATTGGGGCTGAGTCTTGCCGCTGCCGCCTCTGTGGGGGCAATTGGTGGTGCATCGCTTGGGGTGAAGCTCGAAGGGGTCTGGTTTGATCGAATCCTGGCACTGGTGATGGTCGGCGTGATGATACTGATGGCAACCGGCCACGATAAAATCAAGCCGACAGGCGGTGATGGCAAGGCTAAAAATCTATTTGCCGGCCATCTGCTGATGGTCGCTGCCGGATTCTGGGGAGGATTTATCCAGATCGGTGTCGGTTTTATCCTGATGCCGATACTGCACAAGGTGCTGGGGCTCGATCTGGTTCGGGTGAATATGCACAAGGTACTGATCGTGTTGGTCTATACCATTGTCGCCCTGGGGATCTTCGCTTCCAATCTGGAGCTGATGTGGTGGGTTGGAATCGGTCTGGCAATCGGCAATTCAATCGGTGGTTGGTTGGGCGCTCACACCACTATCACTCATGGGGAGGCGCTGATTCGCCGGGTGCTCTACTTGGCCTTGTCAGCTTTTATCATCAAGCTGCTGTTCTTCTGATCCGTATGAAGGATAAAAAAAGGCGGGCTCAAGGCCCGCCTTTTTTAGGCTGAAACTTGCCTGGGCAAGTTTCCAAGTGTCATCAAAGATGATTACTTGGCAGCAGGAGCCTGAGCCTGAGGAGCAGCAGGAGCGCCGTAAGGAGCTACAGGAGCGCCGTAAGGAGCACCATAAGGAGCGCCGTAAGGAGCGCCGTAAGGAGCGTAACCGTAGTAAGGACGGTTGTAGTAGTTGTTGTAACCACGACCATAACCGTTGCCGGCGCCACGAGCGCTACCGCTCATGTTGAAAGAGAAGTCACCGTCGCCGAAGCCGTCGCCCATGAAGTCATTGCCGTTGCCCCAGCCGTTGTTCCAAGGGTTGCCCCACCATGCAGAAGCGGAAGCAGAAGCGGCGATCAGAGCAGCAGCGGCTGCGATTTTAACGATTTTGGACATGAGATATTCCTCAAATTTTTAAGTGTTAGAAAATGTACAAGTAAGTACTGCGTTACTCATGGAGCGAAAGAATATTAGTATTTACTAAAATAATCAACGACTATTTATCTATCGGGCGTTTAATTTCTATAGCCAAGCTCTATGGGCGGCTAACTCTATCCTGGTCGGCCGTCAATACGGGGGCGGATCAGTATCGGTAGGTAGATCATTGAGAACAGCAGATAGCAGATGGACCAGGCCACTGCTGAGAGTGTTATACAGGTCTGGTAGCTGAGTAGTCCGGTGACCGGTACGAACACTCGGATCACTACGGCGATGTTGATCAGTATGAATGCCAGGACCATATATCTGTTGGCGCCAATCTCCCGGCCGGTATGACCCAGAGCCACCCTGGCCATCATGCCCAGGGTGGTAACACCGATGGCACCGGCGGTGAGTGCGTGGGTGGCCAGGTTGTCCGCAAAGAGATCGATCTGGGCCATGGCTTTCAGCAGAAAACCGATCACCATCCAGGTCAAGCCAGCGAAGAGCACCCACAATATCGGTTTGTTCCATATCTGGGGGTGGTGCCAGTCGTAGAGACGCCAGGCCTGAGTAATGGCGACCCCGAGCGCAAACAGCGCACCTGGCCAGCTGTTCGGCAGCAGCAGATCGCTTAGCGCCCAGAGAAGAAACAGGGCGTAAACGGCCTGCTCCCGCTGCTTGCTGAAACGGGGAGCGGAGTCTGCAACCGCTTTGTCGGTGAAAAAGGGGAGCACCCGGCCGCCGACGAATATCAACAGCAGCAGGATCGAGTTGGTCATCAGTGAGATACCGCTTCGGCTTGTCGCCAGAAGGCCCATGGCTTCAAGGTGGTAGAGAAGATTGGCGATAGCCATCGCCGCCAGCAGGGGAATAAAGAGTCGGTTGACTCGATTCTCCGCTTTCACCAGTGGAGGGCTCAGGGCTGCAATCAGTGCGGGCAGGAAAAGCAGATCGATCAGCACAAACAAGCCGATCAGGCTGCTTGGCATGAGTGGCAATAACCGGCCGGCAAACCAGAGTCCGGCCAACAGGGCCAACGGCATGCCGGTCGGGGTATCGATACCGGTCCAGTTTCGTACGGCGGTGAGCAGAAACCCGGCAACAATCGCCAGGCTGAATCCAAACAGCATCTCATGGCTGTGCCAGCCGATCAGCGAGTAGTGGCTAAACTGTGTCGGGCTCAGCCAAAACCAGAGCCAGAGCAGCATCAATGTCAGCCCGGAGAATGCTGCGAGCAGGAAGAACGGTCGAAAACCAAGAGCAAAAAGGGCATAACCCTTGGGTGGGGAGTCAGGGGTGCTAGGGTCACCCAATGGAATGATGCTCAAGGTCGTCACCTGGATAGGGTAAAGAGGATTACCCTAGAGCTGCTGTTACCGGCAGGCCTTGATGTACATCAAGGCTGGAGAGGGGGTGTATGGCCTTATTCCTGACGATTCAGGGCCGGATCACGAAAGTTGATATCGAACGCTTTGCAGACTCCGATGATGCCAGGCAATGGTTGATGAACCTACCGCTAGCTAATGGGCTGAGCGTTACCGAATTTCCCCCACAGCAGAGCCCTCGGGTCTGTAGAAGCTGATCCAGATCGTTTGTCAGATTACTGAGTCAAATTCCTATTTGTGGAATAAATGAGCAGTTTGCTAATCGGATACGCTTGTGGCCACACAGATGAGAGTATGAAAATGTTTGAATTTCAGCGAAATTATCGATTTCTGTGAACTTGTTTGTAATCAACAGATCAAAAAATATGGAATAATTAGAAATCGCTTATATACTTATATTAAGTGGTTAAGGAGTCAGTCATGTTACCGATATTCGTTGGATTGATTATGGCCATGTTATTCGGCCTGTTCTCTTTTATGGTCTATGGCCTCGAAGGTCTGATTCACTATGCCTGGATCGATACCGTATTCTGGTCTCTGATTTTAACCGGGATAATGATCAGCCTGATCAATGAGCTGGGACACTGCATCGCCTGCCGTTTAAAGAGCTGGGTCAAAATACCTCGCTTCGATTCGTATTGCAGTGAAGCGGATTGCCGCAGCTTGCTGCCTTGAGTTCGGACTGTTCGGTCAGCGGATTCATCATGCCGGTTTTGGCTTCAGCGGAAGAGCAGTGGGACCACGTCTTCATAAACTGAAGCGAAGTGGACCTTGAGTCCTTTCCGGATATGATCCGGCACCTCTTCATAGTCGCTGCGATTGTCCTCCGGCAGGATCAGTTCTCTGATTCCGGCACGTCTTGCGGCAATCACCTTTTCACGGATACCGCCGACCGGGAAAACCTGTCCGGTCAGGGTGAGTTCACCGGTCATGGCAATGTTACGCACCGGTCTGTTTTTCGCCAGTGAAAGCAGTGCTGAAGCCATCGTGATGCCCGCAGAGGGGCCATCCTTTGGTGTGGCGCCCGCTGGTACATGAAGATGGATAAAGGCTTTTTGAAAGAAGCTTTGATCCACCTCGAATGCTTCTGCGTGGCTGACGATGTAGCTATAGGCGATTTCAGCCGATTCGCGCATCACGTCGCCCAGCTGTCCGGTGAGTTTGAATCCCCGGTTGAATTCATGTGTGGCGACCGCCTCGATGTTCAGCGTCGCACCGCCCATGGCGGTCCAGGCAAGCCCGGTCACAACACCGGCACCGCTCAGGTTTCTTTCATCTTTGAACAGTGGGCCGCCCAGATAGTCCTGGAGATTGTCGAGGGTGATGTCGATGGGCTTTTTTACCCCCTCGAGAATTTTTACTACCGCCTTGCGTACAATCTTGCCGATCTGTTTCTCCAGTCTGCGAACCCCCGCATCCCGGGCATAACCTTCGATGATGGCTCGCAGTACCGGACTGTTGAGTTTTATATCTCGACGTTTCAGGCCGGCCCTGTCGAGTTGACGCGGCACCAGGTATTTACGCGCAATCTGTAACTTCTCACTGGCGATATAGCCCGACAGGGAGATGGTCTCCATGCGGTCGAGCAGCGGGCGTGGAATGGTGTCGAGTTGATTGGCCGTACAGATGAACAGAACTTTCGACAGATCGAAGCGCAGATCAAGATAGTGATCGAGAAAGTCGCTGTTCTGCTCCGGGTCGAGTACCTCGAGCAGGGCTGAGGCGGGATCGCCATGGTAGGATGCGCCGATCTTATCGATCTCATCAAGCATGATCACCGGGTTTTCAGTGCCGGCATCTTTCATTGCCTGGATGAATTTCCCCGGCATCGCGCCGATGTAGGTACGCCGATGGCCCTTGATTTCGGCCTCATCTCGAATACCACCAACAGAGAAGCGGTAGAATTTTCGGCCCAGGGCTTCCGCGATGGAGTGGCCGATTGAGGTCTTACCTACTCCGGGAGGACCTACCAGCAGGATGATCGATCCGGCAATCTGGCCTTTCATGATGCCAAGCGCCAGAAATTCCAGAATACGCTCTTTGACATCCTCCAACCCATAATGGTCCTTATCCAGCGTTTTACGGGCAAATTGCAGATCGAGCTTGTCTTCCGAATCGATACCCCAGGGGAGCAGGGTGATCCAGTCCAGATAGTTTCTGGTGACCGAGTATTCCGGCGAGCCCGGTTCGAGCACCGACAGTTTACCCATCTCCTCATCGACTCTTGCCTGGGCCTGCTCGGAGAGTGTCAGTTTCTCCAGGCGCTCCTTGAACTTATCCAGCTCCGCGGTACGGTCGTCCTTTTCAATGCCCAGTTCCTGTTGTATCGCCTTCAGCTGCTCCCTCAACAGGAAATCACGCTGCTGTTTCTCCATCCGCTCTTCCACGGTTTTGCGGATTGAGGCCTGAGCCTTGACCACCTCGAGTTCGCGATGCAGCAACTCAAGGACTTTCTCCATACGCGGCAGTAGCTCGACGGTTTCCAGTACCGCCTGCAGTTGAAATTTATCTGAAGTGGTCAGGCTGGCGGCGAAATCGGTCAGATGTGAGGGATCGTCCGGACCAAACCGGTCGAGGAACATGCGAAGCTCCTCGGCATAAAGCGGATTGAGCGGCAGCAGTTCTTTGATGGTATTGATGATCGCCACCGCATAGGGTTTGATCTCTTTGCTGTCACTGGAGGGTTCCGGGAGATACTCTACGCTGGCGGTGAATGGCACATCCCCATGCACCACCTTTTCGATACGAAACCGTTGCAGGCACTCCACCAGGACCTGCAGTCTGCCTTCTGATCGCTGAATCCGGTGAACCCGACAGACGGTTCCGATCTGTTTGAAACTCTGCGGGGTGGCAGACTCGGCACTCTCCGCCGAAGAGAGTACGACACCGAGTAGCATATGCGATGAGTTGGCTACCTCCTCCATGGTGGAATCCCAATGCTCCTGCTCCATTAGCAGCGGTACCGCCTGACCAGGAAAGAAGGGGCGTGCGGAGACCGGCAGGAGGTGGATCAGGCCTGGTAACACCTCACTGGGGCGGGCTAAGGTATTGCCGCTGATGACTTCGACAGTCTCTTCTTGGTTGTATTCTTCTTCTGACATCATGCTACCTTCCGTTTCTGCTTACTCTCTGTTTGATCTGACAGGAACAATTCCAAACAGAGTCTTTCGAGTCGACTCTGAGCAGTCGATTTTGCCTGTTTCATGCGGATCGCTTGGCCCCATTTTGCATAAACAATCGGACAAAGTCTCAATCTGCTGTATGTATCAGCTGGAATCCGGTTTGGGGTCGTTTGTTTATCAGTGAGATATGGGGGCGCTTCGATCAGTTGCAAGAGCATCGGGTCACATTGAGTCCAATGGCACTCGTTGGCCACTAGGGGGATCAAGACAACTCTGGGCAGGCGTTGTTGAAGTTGCCCTGTCAAAGTGGCGGGTATTAGCGCTCCATCGTGTGAAATAGAGTGGTGGCCCGTATATCGGGATCGGCTGCTAAAGCTATTTCAAGGTAAAAAATGTGGTGTTTTATAACTTACCGTTTTTCTTGGTATTTATCGGGGTGGAACGGTTTATTCACCTGGCAGGAAGTTGATTGAACGATTCGTTCAATAGGTTGGAATCCCGGCTTGCCCATCTCTTGTCCTTCCCTTTGTGAGTAACTCAATCTAATTACAATTGGGTATTTCCATATAACCCTCTGAAAGTCCCGGTTTATCTACCTTTTCCTGCAAGCTCAACCGTTACCTGAAGCGGCATTTGTTTCACCCCGAATCTCAGCTACGGGCTTTGGTATAGATCTTGCGATTCTGATGTGTGCGCCAAGCGCATGTGCATTGCAGGGGAGGGCGATGCCCAGTAACAAAAATTGATGGAGTAGATGCCCGTGTCCGTCGCTTCCACTGGTCGGATGCGTTTTTTAACCAAACTATGGGAGTCTGATAATGAAACGCCTAGCACTACTTGCAGTGGTGGCGTTGGTTGCTTGGGGTAGCGGAGGCAATACGCTGCTCCCTGTAGCTGAAGCCCAAGGCAAAGCCTGTTTGGCCTGTCACGACGGTATAGAACGGTTTAGTGATGGTGTCATGCAGGAAGACATTGAAAAGATGGGTGCGGAATTGGGTGACCCGGCCGGCTGTGTGGTCTGTCATGGCGGTAACCCGAAAGAAGAAAAAGATAAAATGAAAGCCCACATGGGCTCCCCCGCCGGACTAGCGAAAAAGGGTGGACCTAAAAACTTCCTACCCGATCCTGGCGCCATGCCAGTTAACGACCAAGCCTGTGGCCAGTGCCACTCTGGATACTATGACCGCCTGAATAAATCCCTGATGAATACTGAGGCAGGTAAACTGCAGGGTAACATGTGGTCATGGGGTTACCAGAAAGACATGAAAGTTGTCTGGGGCAACTATGATGTGATGGACGACGACGGTCCCGTGCCTCTGGTTGGTACCAAGGCCTACAAGAAGTACATGAAGGACTTCGTCAAGAAGCATCCGGATCAGATGCCGAAGCGTTTGAAGCAGCTGCCACAGGTTGATCTGGAGAAGCTGACCGACAATCCCAACCATGCGGGTTTGACCTACTCCCGTCACGACTGTCAGCGTTGTCATGTTGGTGTAACCGGTCGCGATAAGCGTGGTGACTACCGCGGTTCCGGCTGTTCCGCCTGTCACGTGCCTTACTCCAATGATGGTTACTACGAAGGTGGTGATCCAACCATCAAGAAGGACGAAGCGGGCCACATCCTGACTCACCGTATGCAGGGCACCCGTAAGACCAAGGTTAAGGTCGGTGAAGTTGAGTTCTCCGGTATTCCTGTTGAAACCTGTGTCTCCTGTCACAACCGCGGTAAGCGTGTCGGCGTGAGCTATCAGGGCATCATGGAAGCACCTTACGGTTCCCCCTTTAATGAAAAGGGTAAGAAGCAGCCTAAGATGCACACCAAGCGTTACCTGTTCATCAAGGAAGACCTGCATCATGAGATGAACTCGATTGCCGGTAATCCGCAGGGCGGCATGCTCTGTCAGGACTGTCATACCACCATCGATCTGCATGGTGATGGCAATATCCCGGGTACCACCCTGGCTCAGGTCGAGGTCGAGTGTGAAGACTGCCACGGCACCTTCAACAAACTACCTTGGGATCTGCCGCTGGGTCGCGGCGAAGAGTTTGGTGAGATGAAAGACGGTCTGCCGACCGCCTACACCAAGCCTCGTGGTCTCGGTAAGAAGTGGCCCGAGTACATGAAAGATGCGACACAGTACGAACCTGAAGATGGTTACCTGCTGACAGCTCGCGGCAACCCATTGGGTAATGTGGTGAAGAAGGGTAAGGAAGTTATCGTTCACTCCGCCAACGGTCTGGACTTCAGAGTACCTCTGTTGAAACAGATCGGCGACGAAGGCACCTTCAAGTCGACTCTGGCGAAAGTATCCATGTTCCTGATCCCGCAGCATCAGAACAACATGGAGTGCTACGCTTGTCATGCCGACTGGGTTCCGCAGTGCTACGGTTGTCACGTCACAGTTGACTACTCGAAAGGCAATGAGGGTACCGACTGGCTGGTTAACGCCAGTAATCGTGATCCCAAGACCGGCCTGACCCCTGATGCACCTCCCGGCACCAACGGCATGAAGAGCCCGGGTAAAGTCATGGAGACCCGCTCCTATCTGCGTTGGGAGACTCCGGTGCTCGGTATCAACGGCGAAGGTCGTGTCAGCCCGATGATGCCCGGTTGTCAGGTAACCACCACGGTTATCGACAAAGACGGCAAGACTCTGGTCAACAACAAGATCTGGGAAACTCCTGAAGGTCCCGGTATCGATACCGCTGCCGTACAGCCCCACACCGCTGGCCGTAGTGCCCGTAGCTGTGAGTCCTGTCACGACAATCCAAAGGCATTGGGTTACGGTGTTGAAGGCGGTCGCTTCCTGTTGGGTGCCGACAAGGACTTCGTGCTGGATCTGAAGGACTCCGCTACCGGTAAGATCATTCCTCAGAAGACCCAGGTTCAGATCCCCGGTATCCCCGGCCTGACCTACGACTGGTCTGCGATTGTTACTGAGGATGGCGAGCAACTGAGCTCCGTAGGTTCTCACTGGCCGCTGACTGGTCCGTTGCCAGACGAGAAGCGTGACGCCATCGAGAAGACCGGTGTCTGCCTCGGTTGTCACGAAGAGCGTTTCAATCCTGACTTCTGGCAGAAGGTATCCGAACCTGGCGTTATGGATAGCTTCGAGCACCAGCAGTTCATGAAGAAAGCGCTGAAAGCGATTGCTGCCCAGAAGAAATAAGGGCGCGTAGTAGACAGGTGATTACCACCTGACTGGATGGAGCCAGTCCTCTGGGCTGGCTCCACTTTTTCCTCCCCCCTTGTTTTGAGCATTATGATCATCATCGATGCTGGTGCTGGTTAGTGAAGCTGCACGCTTTTCAGCTCTTTGGGTGTGCTCAGAAACAGGTCTTGAATATAGGTTGATAGGCGGAACTAATTGGTAGAAATGTGATGAATAAGAGTGCTTTCAGTTGGTTGACGCTGGGTGTTGGTATCTTTGCCGGCATTATTCTTTGGGGTGGATTCAACACCTTCATGGAATATACAAACAGTTACGAATTCTGTATTTCCTGCCACGAGATGAATGTTGTGCAGGGAGAGTATGAGCAGTCGGCTCATGCGCATAATCCCTCGGGGGTTCCGGCGATCTGTTCAGACTGCCATGTGCCGAAATCCTGGGGTGCAAAACTGGTGCGTAAAATCCAGGCGACGAAAGAGCTCTACCATTGGGCGCTGGGTACCATCGATACAGCGGAGAAGTTTGAAGCGCACCGTTTGCAGCTGGCGCAAAATGTCTGGACGACCATGCAGCAGAGTGACTCCCGTGAGTGCCGCAACTGCCATACCAATGAAACCATGCTGACTGAAAAGCAGACTTCATTGGCGCAAAAGATGCACAAAAAGCTGTTGAGTGGTGAGCAGACCTGCATCAACTGCCATAAAGGCATTGCCCATAAGTTGCCGAACATGGAGAAACTCTATGGTGAGATGGAGAGTGAATATCTGGCCGAAGCACTGAGTGCTCAACTCTCGGATCAAGCGGTGGTGCTACCCCATGAGGTGGCATTGACTGCAACTCCGGGTGGCGATGATCCTCTGGCAACGCTGTATGGTGGTACGCCATTGACGGTTGTTAAACAAGAGGGAGAGTGGGTTCAGGTCTCAAGCGAAGGCTGGGACAGGGAAGAGGGTAGTCAGATCTTCATTGACTTCAATCGGGCTGTCGCACTGGCGAAGATGAGTTTTGACGGCATGGATAAGGTAGAGAAGATCGAAAGCAAGCTAGAGCCTGAGTATGAGTTGACCTGGAATCGGATCAAACTCACCGGCTGGGTTCCTCGTACCGCAGTTGGACCCAGTGAGGAGCGCTACTGGGAGTATGTGACTGCTCTCTATGAACTCGACTGTAACTTGTGTCATAAAACCTATCCGCGTGATAAGTGGATTATGTTTGATTGGAGTAATAACCTGAAGGAGATGCGCCGTTACACCAAGTTGAGTCAGGAGCAGTTACAATTGGTCAGTAACTGGGTGCTGCGTGGTGCACGTAACGATTCGGAGGCGGATTGATGAATAAGCCTGTTGTAACGGCTCTGTTACTCTCGATGATTGGATTCGGTGTCGGGCCTGCGTTGGCCAAAGCGGCCGATGAAAACGGCATGCAGGAGCAACCGATGCCGATGAAACGGGATCACCTGTTCGAAGAGCGGGCGGGAACCTGGAAGGCGACCTGTGATGAGATGGAGCAGAGCAAGGTCTACTGCCGTATGTTTCATATCGAACAGTTCGGTGAGTGGCAAGCCAAGAATTTTATCCAGGTGGGGCCTGCATGGACACCCGATTCGGTCGGTTTTGTGGTTGCTACCTATCAGGGTTTCAAAGCCGGGACAACGGTTACTATCGGTATCGATAAACAGAGTCGCCATAAGATCACGGCACCGAAAGGCAACAATCTGATGATCTCTCCCGATATCGCTGCGAAAATCCTTGAGGAGATGGAGCAGGGCCATAAGATCGTCGTGACCTTCAATTCTCACAGTGGGGTGCGCCATCTCACCTTGGCTGAGTTGGGACCCTATCAAGCGCTGCTGAGCAAGGTGAAAGGTCAATTGGCTAAAAACAGTCAGTCTACGAGTGCTGAATAGGCATGCATGGGATAGGAGGCGTTATGGCTAAATTCATCGTAACAGTCATTGCACTCTGCCTGGGCGTAATGACGCCACTGGTTGCCGCTGAAGTCGACGGCGAACAGACATCGCAAAAGAGTTTTCGCGTGGGGGTTACCCAACCGCCCATGTTCACGCTGGCATCTGCCCTGGCCTGGGGCAGTCCGGTGGAGGTTGTGTTGGCAGAGCGGGACCAGAGTGGGGATTGGAATATCCCCACCGGTCTTACTGTACTCTTCTGGAGTGGTGCAACACTGGAGCCTATGCTTGCCAAGCAGCTAGAAGCATCCGATCAGGCCGCTGTTTCACTGATCGATGCAGCTGGTGTGCATCAGCTGGCCAAGCGGACACCGGCAGACTGGAAGGGGCCGAATGAAGATGAAGATCCGCACATGGAGTCGCTGGGCAAGGGCTATGGCATGGTGCAGACGATTCGGCCTGAAGGCTCGATCGATACCATGTACTGGCTCGACCCATTGAACGCGATGGCCGCGCTGGAAGCGATCACTATGGTTTATCAGGGATTGGACCAGCGTAACCACTGGGCTTATCAGGGTAACTCAGATCAGATTATCCAGGCCCTATGGGAGTTGGATATCCGGGTTAACAAACTTCTGCATGAAGCCAGCAGTCAGCCGTTTGTGGTTTTGCAGGATGAGTTTCAGTACCTCGAGCAACGCTATAAGCTGCACACGGTTCCAGCCGGTGGAAGTGCGCAGGATATCGTTGATAAAGCCCGGGCTAGAGGAGCAAAGTGTGTGGTGGCGACAGAGCCATTCGATCAGCATCTCATGTTGGTACTGGATCAAGCCGGTCTGAACCGGGTTGTGCTGGATCCCGCCGGTCGTCAGATGCCGAAAACCACAGGGGGCTATTTTCAGTGGTTCGGTAATCTGACATCCAAACTGAATGACTGTGTGATTCGCTCCTGATGGATTCCCTGTTACGCATCCTGGCACTGCTGGGATGTCTCTGGCCATTGAATCTTTTGTCGGCCTCTTTTCCGGTTCTGGTGAATGGAGCCTGGCTCTCCGACAACCGAGATGAAGTTGTTGTGCTTGATGTCAGATCCCGTGCCGAATTCATGGCGGGTCATTGGCCGCAATCCCGATGGGCCGGCTTCAATGAACTCGATTGGCAGGTTGAACGTTACGGCCTGCCCGGATACCTGCCAGGTGAGAGCAAACTGGCAGCGCTGCTCGGCGGTCTCGGCTTGGCGGGTCAGGAGTCTGTGATTGTCATCGGTTCCGCCAGAGAACCCAGACGGATCGCAGAGGCATCGCGTGTTGTCTGGAGTCTGATGATGGCTGGTTTTCAGCAGGTGGCTCTTTTGGATGGGGGTATCGAGTCTCTCTCCACTGATGATCTGCAAAAGGGTATCTCATCCGTTGAGCCGAAGCGGTGCACCATCAATTGGCAGCCCGGTCTGTTGGCCGACAGCAATCGGGTGGAGGATCTGCTGGACAACAACAGACCGGTGATCGATTTCCGCCCCAGCCTCTATTTTGATGGCTATAAGCGTGATCCACAGGTAGTTGAAGGGGGCACGATTTACGATGGTGTAGGGATACCGCCTGAGCGTCTGCTGGATAACAGTACCGGGCGGTTTCTGCCTGTGGAGAGACTCCAGCAGGCGTTTCAGCTCTATGACATACAGACCACCGGTACGCTTGCCGCATTCAGCGATACCGGTGTCTGGGCGGCATTGGGTTGGTTTGTGCTACACCAGATTCTGCAAAACCCGAACGCCCGGCTCTATGACGGTTCCCTGGTTGAGTGGATAGACTGGGGTGGTGAGATGCATGACAGTACCGACGATATGGGTGGTCCGATCGGTTAAGTTTTTTAAGTTCAGATGTATAGGTAATCAAAATGCAACAGGGTTACAGCTTGAATAGAAAAACCATCAAACAAGTGATTCTCCCACTCATGGGGTTGTTTGTTCTGCCTGTCCTGGCGATGGCGGAAGGGACGCCTTTCGGTTGGCAGAGAGAGGTTACTGCACTTGTTTCGCAGCTACAGTACAAAGAGGCCGGGGAGAAGCTGAAAAGCTACTGTGTGGATGAGAAAAGTGGTGAGCTTTGCCTTGTTCTGGCTTCTGCCTATTTTGAAGGTGAGATCAAGTTCGGCATAGAAACAAAAGATATCGTTGAAGCCTACAAATATACCAAGCTTGCCTGTGACTATGGTTCCGAGTCCGGATGTGAGGCTTACAAAGGTGCTGTTGAGAAGGGAGAGCTACTTCAGCTGGTGCTGTATGAACCCGGCGTTGTGGATCGGGATGCACAACTGAAAAAGGCGATTCAACAAGGATTGGATCTGAATGTGACAACCATGTTCAGCAGGACGCTTCTGCAAGAGGCGGTCAGTGAGGAGAAGCGTGAGGCAGTCAAGCTGTTGCTTGAGAATGGTGTGGACGTTAACTACCGGGTCAGTGATGAGGATCTGACACCGCTCATGTACGCCATCAATACCGGTAACAAAGATTTGGTTGGGCAGTTACTCGAATATGGGGCTGATGTGAAACAGACGATGGTCGCACCGGACTATCTTAAAATGGATAAGCAGTTGGTGGATGCCTGCGATTTTGCCAGCAAACTGGAGAATCGAGAAATGTCGGTTCTGTTGAAGTGTGTGATTAGCCGCTAATGGATAAGGAAAATCAGTCCGCCAATGAACACGAATTAACGCAAATGGTGTATCGGGCTGGCAAGTCTGGGCTGAAAAAAACATTATGGGCATCCTGGTGAATGCCCACCGCTGTCCGGAAAAAATCAGTGCGTCTGTGTTTTTTTCATAATCATGGCGATGTTTTACCTTATTACTATTAACCCGGCGACTAAGTATGTCGTGTTCAGGGCTTCATTGTGTTTAATCAAAGCGTATTTGGTGGGGCATGGCCCCACCCTACCAATGATTTTAGGGTGTAGGGTGGGGCCATGCCCCACCAAATAGGGTTTGAGTAAGCACCATTCAGGTCTGTTTAATATTGCCTTGTACAGATTAAGGGTCTTTGATTGTGAGTCACTGCCATGGCTTATACTCTTCAAAATCAAGTGCTGCATAGCTTTCAACTAGATGAAATGTATTTATT
>JAKSBX010000156.1 GCA_022360905.1 Chromatiales bacterium | reverse complement strand
TACGGCAAGGACACCCGAGGCATGATTCGCCAGCATCAGTTTGAAAAGGTCGAGTTGGTGCAAGCGGTCAGGGCGAATGAGTCATTTCAGGCACTGGAGGAGCTGACCGGACACGCCGAGGCCATTCTGCAGAAGCTGGAGCTGCCTTATCGGGTTGTTACCCTATGCACCGGGGATATCGGATTCTCATCCACCAAGACCTATGATCTGGAGGTCTGGTTCCCGGGACAGAGTCAATACCGGGAGATCTCCTCCTGCTCCAACTTTGTCGATTTTCAGGCGAGAAGGCTACAGGCCCGCTGGCGAAACCCGGAGACCGGTAAGCCGGAGCTGGTCCACACCCTGAACGGATCGGGACTGGCGGTCGGACGTACCTTGGTTGCGGTTATGGAGAACTACCAGGAAAATGATGGTTCTATAACAATACCTGAAGTCCTGCGTGGCTATATGGGTGGTTTAGAGAAGATTGACTAACTTAGGTTGGAATTTGACCATTTTGTCACGAGTCCAATATGCCCTGTTGGATCTGAAAAACGCCAATCAAGGCTCATCCCAAGATTACTCGATTCGGGGTATGAGGAGACAGGATTTGTGATTCCAAATGAACGATAAGCAACGCCAAGTTGCGTAGTTTCAGCGGCCCCCATATGTATAGAACCCTGGGGGCTGTATTTACGCCAAGCGGCGTTTACGTTCATTGTTTCTTGGTGGAGATAAAAAATAGCCTCTGCGTCCAGTATTGGATTGGTCATACTAGCCCCTGACAAGTCTCACTAGACTATCATGATCAGCAGGACTACAAAGCCAGCGACTAATGCAATCGGTACGATTGCTGCCTGCCAATCACCTTGTTCTGCCTTGGGACTGTTTTTAAGCATATGTTTAGCCCGTGGCCAAAGGAAGAGAATCATCGCTCCCAGTAATACTGCCCATATGATCTTTGTCCAATCCATCCTGCTGGTACTCCTTCAAGTCTTGATATAAAAAAACCCCGGCATTGCCGGGGTGTTTTATGGGCATCTTGTATTATCAATCGTCTCCGGAGAGAGCTCCGAGCAGTGACAGCAGATGGACAAATAGGTTATAGATATTGAGGTATAGTCCGATGGTAGCCATGATGTAGTTGGTCTCACCACCGTGAACCATCCGGCTGGTATCATAGAGAATAAATCCACTCATCAGCATTATGACCACTGCAGAGATCGCTAAGTGCAGTGCGGGCATTTCGATAAATAGACCTGCCAGTATGGCAATAAAGACCACCAGAAGGCCCGCCATGAGAAAGCCACCCATGAAGCTGAAATCACGTTTGCTGGTTAGCGCATAACCTGAGAGGCCAAGAAAAATGATACCGGTACCTGCCATAGCCGTACCAACAATTTGGGGGCCATTAGCCATGCTGAGGTACATATTGAGTATTGGGCCGAGACCGAATCCCATTAGACCGGTAATGCCAAAAATAACCGCCAAACCAGCAGATGAGTTAGCTGTGCGAGGTAGTACAAACCAGATCAGTGCGATAGAACCGATCAAAGATGCCATGTAAGTCCAGCCTGGGACGGCAAGAAAAACCGATACAGTCGCCGTAACTGCGCTGAACAACAGGGTCATGGAGAGTAGAATATAAGTATTTTTTATCAACTTATTAGTTGATATTACCGACTCCGAAGGACGTGCGGCGCTAATATCTAGACGGTTCATTTTGGTGTAATCTCCTGATTTGTTCCCTAAAATCAAACTCTTTGTATAAGACAGTGGTTGCCATGAAATGTTCAGCACAGCATACCGTGCCAGTACAAAAGGTCAATATGTATATAGATAGGGATAACACTAGCAATTTCAAGGATGGTTCTGTATCCTAGCGCACCTTCAGGAGAGGTGGCAGAGCGGTTGAATGCGGCGGTCTTGAAAACCGTTGAGGGTTAGTAGCCCTCCCAGGGTTCGAATCCCTGCCTCTCCGCCAATAAAAAAAGGGTGCTCATTCGAGCACCCTTTTTTTATTGGCGGAGAGGCAGGATTTGGTTCGAACCCTTCGTTCGAAAGGAACGCAGTGACGCCGACGCCGTAGCGAAGCGAAGGCGCCCCGAAGGGGTGAGCGAAGCGAATCAATCCCTGCCCATCAGCAGGCACCCAAACCTAGCGTGGCGAGCACCCCTTTTTTTATTGGCGGAGAGGCAGGATCTGGTTCGAACCCTTCGTTCGAAAGGAACGCAGCGACCCAGGTTATGTTTTCATCCATCCCCGCTACCCCCATCACCTCCACCAGAGTCGTAGCCACCTGAGTTAAAGCTGGAATCTTGGTTTGAGGTCTCACTGTCAGCACTGCTCGAAGTTGCTTCGAAGAAAAATGTAAGAGCCAATAAGCGAAACAGAAATGAAGGAGTCTTTTCATTTTTTAGACCAGGCCCTGGTTCCTCCATGAGAATGCTTAGAACAACGGCTGCACCGATAAATGGTACAAGCCATATCAATAGAGTTTGAGCGGCCTTCTGACTGATCGAATAGATACTGCTTTTTGCGAGATGAATCGACGCAGAGATATTCAGATAGAGCGCGATAGCGAGCGTGATGAAGATGAGTGTTTCAATCATAAGACCTTTTTCCATTAATAAGTAAGCTACGTTGCGATATCCATTTAAGATCAGCATGAATAAATAGGCATCTTTAGCCACGACCGGAGGTGTATTGGATTCGTGTCAACAGGTGCTAGGGTAGTGAGTGGTTGCTTCTTTTACCCTCAGTAATCAAATATTGTAGAAACGCACTGGTTACCGCCGATATCCGCTTGCCTCGTGGGTAAACCGCATACCACTGTCTGATCAAGGGAAATCCCTTTACATCCAATACGGCAAAGGCACCCGAAGCTCTATCAAGGGTTAAGGTGTGTTGGGATAGCACAGCCAGCCCCAAGCCGCCGGCAACGGCCTGCTTGACGGCTTCATTACTGCCAAGGGCCATACGGGTCTTCAGCCGGATCTTGTGAGATTCAAAGAAGCTTTCGGCCGCCAGGCGGGTGCCGGAACCTTGCTCACGCATCACAAATGACTCTTCTGCCAGCAGTTTGGGCGATATGTTTTTCCTGTCAGCCAGGGGGTGACCGCTTGGAGCGATTACCAGTAGCGGGTTTTCCATGAAGGGGACAGCTTCCACGGCAAGTGTTTCAGGGTATTTTCCCATAATGTAGAGATCGTCGAGATTTCGTTCCAAACGGCTCAGGCACTGATCGCGATTCGCCACATCCAGGGAGACTTCAATAGCGGGATGCTGTTGGCAAAATGAACCCAATAACTTCGGTACAAAGTATTTGGCGGTGGTGATAATGGAGAGTCTGAGCCTGCCCTGTTCCAAACCTTGCAGTTCTGCAATCTCCGAGCCCAGCGCCTCTAACCGGTTCAGAACATCACGGGCGGCCTCTTCAACCCGTCTGCCTGCATCGGTGAGATAGAGTCTCCGGCCAATCTGTTCATGCAGAGGCATGCCGATCGCATCGGACATCTGCTTGATCTGAATGGATAGGGCAGGGGTGCTCATGTGCAGCGCTTTGGCTGCTCGGGTCATATTCTCGTGCTGGGCGAGGGCTACGAAAATCGTCAGTTGATGGAGTGTTAAGCGCTTGATCAACTATTTTACTCAAATTTAACAAAATATTAGTTTAATTTAAATTAACCTAACAGTTAAGTAGGCGTAAAGTTGCCGGGAAAATGCTTTTCACAAATAAACCTTGATTGGGAATAAGGAGAGATCCTGTGCCGCTGGTCAATATGAAAGAGATGCTTAACCACGCCTATACCAATGGTTACGCTGTGGGTGCCTTTGATGTGGTCAACCTGGACTTTGTGACAGGTGTGATGGCTGCGGCAGAGAAGACCGCTTCTCCGGTCATCCTCTCCCTGGCCGAGTCCCATTTCCAACACTACGATTTCGAACTGCTGATGGCCGCAGTAGAGACGGCTGCAAAGCGTGCCGAGGTGCCGGTGGCAATCCACCTGGACCACGGAGAGAGCCTTGAATCTGCCATCGACTCGATTCGGCTGGGTTGTAATGGAGTAATGGTCGATGCCTCCCACACTTCGTTCAAGGAGAATGTAGAGACTACCGCCCAGGTTGTCTCCATGGCTCATGCTTGTGGTATACCGGTGGAAGGGGAGCTTGGCTATGTGCCTGGAGTAGAGGGTGAGGATGCAGAACAGCACCCAGGTGAAATGCGCTACACCTCGGTCAACGAGGCCAGTCAATTCGTCGAGCTGACCGACGTGGATTTTCTGGCTGTCTCGATTGGAACAGTTCATGGACGTATGAACGGTGAGCCGAAACTCGATTTCGAGCGTCTGCAGCAGATCAACGCGTCTCTGGCGATCCCGCTGGTCCTGCACGGCGGCACCGGACTCACTGCAGAGCAGTACAAAAGGCTGATTGAGAACGGTATCGCTAAGATCAACTATTACACGGCCCTGGCCGATGCAGCCGGCGCATGCGTCGGGAAAAATGCGGATCAACGTCGGTTGGGCTTTACCGGGCTGATGCAGGGCGTAAGTGATGGGGTCCAGGCCGAGGCTGCACGCTGTATGACACTCTGGGGATCCGCTGGACGTGCTTCTGAAGTATTGGCACATTGTGAACCCTGGTTGCCGGTTGAGCATCTGATCATCTACAACACCAGTATCGATGATGGTAGGCAGATCGATCATATGATGGCGGAGGGGAGGCGTGTCCTTGCTGCCATTCCCGGTGTACGCCGGGTATTCACTGGTGATGCGGTGCAGGAGAGCGCAGGTTATCGCTACACCTGGCTGGTAACATTCTGTCATCCCGCTGTGATTGACAGTTATCGGGAGCATGCGGACCATGTAGCGTTTGCAGACGGTTTTTTTCGGCCTATCGCCGGGGATCGCATCAGTATCGATTACCAGGCTGTAGAACGTGAAGGCAGTGCAACTGGAGCTGATCGCGTGGCCAAGATGTCGGCCTGAAATCGCAACGGGTTTGGTACCGATAGACCATTAGCAATTTGAGGCCGCTACCGTCATTGATATTATGGGCTTGGAGACATACCCATGAAATGCGGTAGGGAACTTCAGTTGAAAATCACTATCAATGATCCCATATTCAAATGGATAAATTTCACCATTAAAACGATCAGGGCGTGAATAGGATATGATGAGGATTGCACTCTTTCTCGGCACCAACCTGGCGATTCTGGCCTTAATCAGTATCACCTTCAGACTCCTCGGTATTGAAGGGCTGCTGATGCAGAATGGGGTCGACCTGGATATCAATGCACTGCTGATCTACTCGGCGGTAATCGGCTTTTCCGGATCGCTGATCTCTCTCTTTATCTCCAAATGGATGGCTAAACGGAGCATGGGGGTTCAGCTTATCCAGACTCCCGGCAACGAGGTGGAACGCTGGCTGGTCTCCACCGTTGAATCCCAGGCTCAGCGGGCAGGTATAGGTATGCCGGAAGTGGGTATATTCAATCACGCTTCACCCAATGCTTTCGCCACCGGCTGGAATAAAAACGATGCCCTGGTTGCGGTCAGCACCGGCCTGATGCAGCAGATGAACCGGGACGAGGTGGAGGCCGTACTGGCCCACGAAGTCAGCCATGTGGCCAATGGGGATATGGTGACCCTCTCTTTGATTCAGGGCGTGGTCAATACCTTTGTGGTATTTCTCTCGCGAATCATCGGACATACTGTGGATCGGGTGGTGTTCAAGACTGAGCGGGGTTATGGGCCAGCCTTTTATATTGTCTCGTTGGTTGCAGAATTTGTTCTGGGTATCCTGGCGATGACGATCGTGATGTGGTTCTCCCGCTGGCGTGAATTCAGGGCAGACAAGGGCGGCGCCGATCTGGCCGGTAGAGGCAAGATGATTGCAGCCCTGAGGCGATTGCAGCAGGCCCATGAGCCGGAACCGATGCCGGAAGAGATGGCGGCATTCGCCATCAGCGCGGGAAAGGTACAGAAACTGTTCGCCAGCCACCCGCCATTGGAGGATCGTATCGCAGCGCTCGAGTCTGCATAGTCAGGTCTTTCTGCTGTTTTCAGGCCCGGGTATACTGCAAAGAGAGCTATGGATATCAGGCTCTTCTCAGTTGTTTCGACTGCCTGATCCGCTCGATCTCTTCAGCCACTTTGTGCAGGTTCTCAATGGCCTCATGGGTCGGCACCTCCATCAGCTTTCTGCAGTCAGGAAACCGGGTGTCAATCATTTCGATGGCTTCGAAGCTGTTGAGAGGAGCGGTGAAACTGTCAGCTTTGATGATATCCAACCATTCCGCCTCAATGAATGAGAGGTGTTCGTCTGAAAGTCCCCGGTTGGCATGCAGATGAAAATGGATACGCTTTCCAGCCTTTTTCAGCGCCTCTAGGAATCCCAACCACTCGGATAGGGGCTGGTTGGACCAGACTTTTGCGTGGCCGATATCAAAACAGCAGTGCAGATAGTCGAAGTGGTTATCGATGATCGACTTGAAGAGCTGTTTGTAGAAATTCAGATCGTGATAGGTGTTCTCAAGATAGACCGGGAAGTGATGTTTCCGGCAGATACTATTCAGTAAGTGCAGTCGCCTGGTTAGTTTATCCATCAAGGCTGGCTGGTACTCTTCCCGTCGGCTCAGGGGGAATGCAGATACATGGTTGATTCCGTAGTCGGCACCCCAGTTCAGAGAGAGCTCTATCTGTCGCTGCAATAGCGGCACGTTCTCATGTTCATCGAGGCTGAAAACACTGAGCTTGCGATGATCGAGATGGGTATTCAATATCACCTGATCATCCGGTAACCACATCTCAATGAACTCATGACAGGATGGATCGTTGAAGTAGAGTCCAATCTCAATGGGTCTGTGCTGTTGTCGACAACTGACCAGCAATGGCTCGATCTCTTCGCGTCTACGATCGACAATTTTATGTCCAATAGAGCTGATGCGTGTTTCACTCTTCATGAAGCGCAGTTTAGAGCTTATCTGTTACACAGCTGTGAAAGCCGGTCGAAATGGAGATCAGGGTCACAGACAGCATTCCGGCTGGAATGAGTACCGGTTGGATGGATATTATGATGCAGTAAGTCTTTGACCCGCCTACACCGGTGGTAGGGGGCTATGGGAATGAGCGCAATCAGCGAGCCGGACTGATTGGCCAGTAGTCAATCGAAAACGGCAGGCGTATCAGCCTACCGTTCTCAAGAATCTTCGTTGTAAAGCGATAAATTCGGAATTTGGTGCTTACCAGCGACCGCCGCCACCGCCACCGGAGTTGCGTCGGGGCTTTTCCTGGGCTTCATTAATTCTCAAACTACGGCCTTGAAAATCTTTTCCATTCAGCTCGGTAATGGCGCGCTCGGCATCAGCCTGGCCCATTTCAACAAAAGCAAAACCACGGGAACGGCGGGTTTCCCGGTCGAGGATCAGATTAGCAGATTGCACCTCACCGATATCGGAAAACAGTTCCCGGATATCATCTTCTGTGGCAGACCAGGCCAGGTTGCCAACATACAATTTAGTCATCGATTTACATTCCTAAACAGATAATTGATCTTGTTCAGGGTCTGACGGTCCCATGTGTAAACCTGCCAGACAGACCTTGAACGCTAAAGCGCTGGCGTTTCGCCTCGCTTGTTAGCTTGGAAACGAAGGATGCCGATTCTCGACCTGAAGATAAATCAAATGAGGAGCGGATATGGGTCTGTTTCTTTGCCTATACGGAATGATACCCATGTAAATAATAATATGCCAATGCTTTCACTTAGAATATTGCCTGTTGACATCACAGCTCACAAAAGTTTGAGATCATCGATGTAACTTTTCCGTCAAAAAAATGTAAAAAAATGTGGAAATATTAATTTAATCAGTGCGTTATTTAGCTGTCCTGGCAATCAATCCGTTTTACAATTGGTAAAAATGGGATACGAAAGTTGTGGGTTTCTTATGCTGCAGTGCGCAAAGATTGAGTAAGATAACAGTCATGAAAAAATTATCCGTCTGTATTCTTCTATTTCTGTTTTACCAGAGCTCTATTTGGGCGACTGAAATGTCTCCTGCACTGCTGGAAATGAGCGAGCGCTGGGCGATTCTGAAATTCGACACTGAGCTGGATCAGCGTCGTGAGCCGCTGCAGGCACTGGCCGCTGAGATGGATCAAGTGGTAAATGAGCAACCGGGAAACCCGGCTGCAATGGTTTGGCAAGCGGTGGTGCTTTCAACCCTAGCCAAGGATAGCGGCAATATGACCGGTCTTGGCCTGGCGAAACGGGCAAAACGTCTCCTTGAGCAGGCGGAATCGATAGACCCGACGGTTCTGGATGGTACCTTATATACCGTGCTGGGGAGTCTCTACTACCAGGTGCCAGGATACCCGCTGGGATTCGGTGATGATGAAAAAGCCGAGCAACATTTGCTCAAGGCTCTGGATGTGAATTCGGATAATATTGATGCCAACTTCTATTATGGTGAGTTCCTGCTTCAGGAAAAGCGCTTTCAGTCTGCAATCGAGGCCTTTGAAAAGGTTTTGACTTTACCCATCAGAGCAAATAATCGAGTGGCTGATGCCGGGCTTAAAAGAGCGGCTAAAGCAGCGCTTTCAACGGCCAAAAAGCAGCTACAGTTAAAGGATGTCAATCAACCGGGTTTTCCTCACGTATTCTAGGGCCTGTTAAGACTAATAGTGCTGCAGCGACTGCAACAAGTCGTTGGCTCGAACAACCGAGTAGATACATTACAAATTGAATAGAATTAATCAGGTACTGTTTGATGCGAATTGTTTTGGCGGAGGATGATCGTCATCTGGGTGAAGGCCTGAGTCTGGGGCTGAGAGAGCTGGGCCATACGGTAGACTGGGTGGTCGACGGTTCGGCAGCGGAACAAGCCTTGTTGAGTGAGAATATAGATGCTCTGATTCTGGACCTTGGACTGCCAAAACAGGATGGTCTAGATGTATTAAAGCATTTGCGAAGCCGGGGTAACAATGTGCCGGTACTGGTGCTAACCGCCCGTGACACGGTTGAAGACCGTATTCAGGGATTGGACTTTGGGGCTGATGATTACGTCATGAAACCCTTTGATCTACTTGAGGTCGATGCCAGGTTAAGGGCCATCTGCCGACGGCGGGAAGGGCGTTCGGCACCTGAAATAAAATTTGCTGGAATAACCATGGATCCCGCATCTCGCACTTTGCATAAGAATGGTGTAGAGGTCATATTGGGTGCGAATGAGTTTTCCATATTGGAGACTCTGATATCCCATCCGGGACGGATTATGTCTCGGCAGGCTCTGGAAGAATCACTTTATGGGTGGGATGAAGGTGTGGAAAGTAATGCCATTGAGGTGTATATACACCATCTTCGCAAAAAGCTGGGTAAGGATTTGATCAAGACTGTCCGTGGTGTTGGCTATATGATCCCCAAACAGAATCAATCCGGCTAGGACCTGTCAATACATGAGTAATCCATCAATCCGCCGTCGCCTATTGGCCAGTCTGATAACGACCATCATATTCTTATGGCTGATCACCGCACTGTCCGTCTACCAGGTCGCTTCTCATGAAGTTGAAGAGATCTACGACGCTACCCTGGCTCAGGAGTCAAGGATCCTTGCCACATTGATGATTCATGAGATTGAAGAGGATAATGAGGTCAAAGAGACACTGCAGAAACTGGTTGCGGAAGTTGGCGAAGATAGCGCGCAACGCTCTTCGAGGTTTATGGAGATCCTGCAAGATTTCGAATCAGATGAGAGTGAAAGCGAACAGGATTATTTGACCCTGGTGCCCAGGGACCTGGTAGAAGGCCACCGTTATGAGTCGAAAATTGCTTTTTTGATAAAGGGGGTCAACGGTAAAACCTATTTGCGTTCTAATCTACCGGCATCATTTAATGACTTTAAGGTTGGTTACAACAATTTTGTGATAGAAGACAAAGCGTGGAGGATGTTTGGGCTCAGGGAGTCCAGTGGCCAGTTCAATGTTCTTGTGGGCGAACTACTCTCTGTGAGAGAGGAGATCGAATCGGAGATCGTCTTTAACAGCTTATGGCCAATCATTATCTCTCTACCTTTACTTGGCTTTATTATCTGGATCATGGTTGGCAATGGCCTGAAACCATTGAGTACGATTGCAGATAAAGTCGAGAACAGGGATCCAAATTCACTCGATCCGATATCCACGACTGATGTACCGAGCGAAGTGGTACCCATGGTGGAGTCATTGAATCATCTGTTTCTCAAGGTGCATTCGGCGTTGGAAAATGAGCGAAGATTTACCGCTGATGCGGCCCATGAACTCAGAACGCCCTTGGCGGCTTTAAAGACATTGGCCCAAGCCAAATCCCTCTCAACAGAACAGGCTCATAAAGGGTTTCTTGATCAGGTGATTCGTGGGGTGGATCGGGCTACGCACCTGCTAGAACAGTTGTTGACTCTGGCCAGAATGGATAGTCAGTCTTTCGATGAGTCTCATACCCATCAGGTAGACCTGCAACAGGAGGCTATTAATGCAATTGCAGCCATAGCCGGCTTGGCATTAGAGAAAGATATCGATATATCTTACGACGGTCCAACTGATACGGTGGTTGTACCTGGATTTTCACCAGCTATACAGATTTTATTGAGAAATATCATCGATAACGCCATCCGTTATACGCCAAATAATGGCGAAGTCACGGTAAAACTGGTAGAGCAGGATGCGGGTGCAAAAATTGAGGTGCATGATACAGGGCCAGGTATCCCTGAATCTAAGCAGCAAGGCTTGTATCAACGATTTCGGCGGGGAGAGGATACCAAGACCCAAGGCAGTGGTTTGGGCTTGGCGATTGTTAAGAGGATCGTCGATCTTCACCACGCAACCATTGATATGGAAAACAGAGAGAATCATGGTGGATTAACCGTTTCTGTGAGCTTTCCGGGTTAATAATCCTGTAACCAATGTACTTAGGGTGTGTTAACAGGCCCTAGCAAGCAACTACTGTTGATCACATGAAGCCTTAACCTGCTCCAGCAGTCTTTCAAGATAGTTCATTCTTTTGATTGAGAGATTAACCTTATCCGCTAATTCGGTATCCTCTTCACAGCCATCGATCAAGTGGAAGGTGTCTTCAAAAAAGAAAACAAAAAAACTGTCCAGAAAATGGATGTCCCGATTGGTATCCATGACCAGATTATCGATACCGAACAGATCGATGACTTTTGGATTATCCGACTTGCGCCAGGCTTGTGCGGCTTTAACGAAACGGGAGAGTTGAATCCGTGATTTCGGATTGGCGCATAGCAGCTTGATTGCCTCTTCTTCATTTTGCTGATTCGCGATGTTGAACCAGACATTGATAGCCTGCGCCAGTACCAATACACTTGCACGACCATTGATTTTGGTTACTACGAATAGTGCATCCGGGATAATCTCATCCAGGGTATCCTTGAGTTGACGATAGTGACGCGCTAGTAGTTTTGTCTCACTTTCCGAGTAGTCCGCAAAAGGCCATTTAATAACGAATTCGGTATAGGTTGTCTCCATTTCACCATCGACCAGTTTTTCGTGGCGTTTGCTACTGCGCCAAACTTCACAATGGCTGCCGATGGTCGAAATGAGGGTTGCCCGGAAACGACTGTGATCGAGACAGGCGATATCCACCACCATCTGATCTGTCTCTTTACCACTGGGATCCGGCATTCAAATACACCATAAATACACAAAACAGGTTTATCCACTGCAACCAGCTCGACTGACTCCTTAAAGTCTGTTTAACACAAATCCAATACGCCCTGCTGGGTCTGTTTTTGTGTCCAGCAAGGCACAACAGGGCTGGTGTTAACAGGCCCTAGGCAACTAAGCTTGCAGTTGATGGGGGTAGATTGTGTCAGTTGGAGGATAATTGCAAGTCGCTGTTTTCGTTTGGCTGATCGTCAGGCTTGAGTTGAGCTGTGAGATACTCCGTAATGCGCTTGTCCAGCCAATAGTCCGCTCTGAGTGGCAGATTACCCTGGATAAATCCCACATGCCCACCACTCCGGGAGAGTTCCAGGTCAACACCCGGGCCTAATTGGTCAAGTGTCGGGGCATTGGCGGGGTACATGAACGGATCATCCAGCGCATGGATGATCAGGGTTGGGGTATGGATATTTTTAAGTTTTGTGCCCGAGCTGCACTTGCTGTAGTAATCATCCGCATCGTAAAAACCATTGGCTTGTGAGGTTATTTTGTCATCGAATTGATAAATGCTTTGAATCGCAGATAGGTCAACGGTTTCATCGAAACCGCGTAGTTGACACTTTTCCGAATAACTTTTCTTTAGTTTATTAAGAAGGTAACGTCCATATATCCTGGATAGGCCCTGTTCCAGGCGAGCTGCTGCCTGGACAAGATTGAAGGGTACGGACACGGCAATAGCGGCACCAAGTGCACTCTCTGCACCTGTTTCGGAAAGGTATTTCAATAGCAGATTTCCCCCCAGGGAGAATCCAACTACAGCTTGCGGAATCTGATTCCTGGAGTGTAGCTGTTCCAGGATCTCATTGAGATCCTCAGAGGCCCCGGAATGATAGCTGCGCAGCAGTCGGTTCGGTTCGCCACTGCAGCCGCGAAGGTGCATGAACAGGGTGCTGAATCCAGCTTGGTGTAATGCTTGAAGGGTAGGTGTGACATAGTGGGAGCTGATTGAGCCCTCCAAACCGTGTATCAGCATCACCAGAGGCCCGCTGGAATGTTGATGCCAAGAAAGGTCTATGAAGTCCCCATCTTTGAGATCGATTCTTTCCGCATGAAAATCGAGCTTGACTCTTGATCTGAACAAGCTTGGCCAAATGGTTTGAAGATGGGGTGACTTGAGCCACCAGGCAGGTTTGAAAGGGCTATAGGTGACACTGGCCATGAACGTTAACCAATCTGTATCGGCGCAGGAAATTCAGTGTTTCAAATGACTGTTTTGCGGATAGCTGCTCAAGTCCAGTTTTGTTACCAGCATTTGAAGTCGCTCACCGATATCTACAGTCTCGACAATAGATTGCTTATCCTCATGGGGAAGGGGGAGTGAAGTAGCCAGGACATTCACCAGTAGGTCAGTTGGAAGCTGTTTCAGCTGTTCAGTGTCGGTCTGCAGGTCATTGGCCAGCAGATAGCGTTGGAGGGTGGTTTCAATCTGCTTTCGATCTTTGAGCAATGTCGAGGAGGCCGGGTTGTAATCCGATTCAAACCTTGTCCAGATTGGGGTTATGAGTCGATAGCCTCGGGTGGTCTTGAGTTCTTCACCGATATCGAAACGACAGACCCCGGTAAGAATGATCTCGATTCTGCCATCCGGAGTTTCGTTATAGTAGCTGATTCTGCCTGAACATCCGGTGTTGAATACCTTATTTTTGCTATTTTCTGACTCATCCAGGGGTTGTACCATGCCAATGAGGTGATGACTGGCCAGCGCATCTTCTATCATATTGAGATATCGGGGTTCAAAAATATTCAGCGGCAGTTGCGCTCCAGGCATCACGATGGCACCGGGAAGCGGAAATATCGGGATGGTATCGGGCAACTGCTGAAACTGAGTGATAAATGGGTTTGGCATTGTGCTTCCTACAGGCCTTTCAATAGTTACTAACCAGGCTATAAGTATTACACACGACCGCCGGTCACTAAGTCGCAAAAGGTTATGGGCTACAAGCGTGGCTGAGTTCGCTGTTGTGGGCCATTCCCTCCTTAGGTTCGTAAACGGCACATTCATGTGCCACTCTCGCCGGCGAGCCGGGCCTGTCGAGCTGAGTGTATTTGTGCTTATGGCCTGGTTAATATGAGTACAGCTATCCGACAATTGTTCCTTTACAATATTAAACCGCAATACTCCTGAAACATTACTCATTTACAGGAATATTCATTATAGTTAACAAGTTCTAATGAAGGTGTCGGGATAATAGTCTGCTATATTGAATTGCTAAAGACCATGTTGCGAGAAGAATAATGTGGGTTTTCATTAATGGGATATCGGAAGAGTGCTCTGCGCGTGAATTGGCCAAAATGGTCAACCGCGTAGTGATGCCCGGGTGGTCATTTTTTGTCGACAAAGCCAAAGGTGTGGATATCACCAGATCGAAAGTCCTGAGGTTAAAGTTCAATAAGGCCCAAAACTGGGAAATTCATGGACTTGTATTTGTCGATCCATCCGAATCTGCCCATAAATTGATTGGCAGACTCAATGCCGCCTCACGGGTAGGTAGGAGGTTGCGTGCGCATCCTTACGTCCATAGGGAAGCCTCACGGGATCGACGAAGGTTGGTTCTCGATAGTGCTCACAGGTATCCCGGTGATCGAAGAAGGCAGGATCGGCGTCGGATCAATCTGGCCAGTCAGGTTGTCGACACGATGAATTAGCATACCTCGATAAAATATTTAACACTTGTTTAGAATCTGGAGCTAAATCAAGATTTATCAGACTCTTATAGTGTGTATCATGGACGTCTCACAGGGATGACACGGAGGCAATGGAAAGCCAGCGAGATTTTTGTACTGCATAATCGTTGTCGCGGGATTCAGGGCAACAAGCCTTTGAGTCAGTGGAAACTTTGAAGTGTATGCTGGTGTGGTGATTATGCAGGATTATAAGCCTTTCAGAGGGTGCATAGGGATGGCAGATGTTGAGTATCGGAACGCTCACTATGGAAGAAAAATAACCACCTATCCTACCAGAGAGAGACTTAAATCATGACTAAGCTGGTCGAAATCGAGGGTATTGGTGCGACATACGCATCAAAACTGGAAGCTGCTGATATCAAGAACCTTGAAGCTTTGCTGGAGCAGGGGAGCACCAAGAAAGGGCGTAAAACGCTTGAGGATTCAACCGGAATCAGTGGGAAATTGATACTCAGATGGGTCAATATGGCCGATCTTTTCAGGGTCAAGGGTATCGGTGAACAGTATTCCGATCTATTGGAGGCTGCCGGGGTGGATACTGTGCCTGAGCTGGCGCAAAGAAAAGCTGAAAATCTGCACGCCAAAATGGTGGAGGTCAACGAAGCAAAAAATCTGGTACGCGCAACGCCAAGCCTCTCCTCAGTAGAGAAATGGGTCGCTGAAGCTAAAGAGCTTCCAAGAGTAGTGACCTACTAGCTGATAAAATCCGCCATAACCATATTAAAAATATGGTTATGGCCTTGATTTTGAAAAGACTGGCCGGATCATCGCCGTGGGTTTATACAGATATTCCCAGCCGATGCAGCCTCGCCATGCCTTTGCATCCCGCTCAGAATTGAGAATAATTTTGCGGTGTTTTCAAACTTTTCCTGTCACTGATCATCAGAGTAGTAGGTAAATAGCCTGCTACGTTTTTTTGCTGACTGATCCATTCCAATTTCGTTTTGCTATCGGTTAAGACACGGCATGCACTATGTGATTATTTTAACGCTGTTGCTTTTGCTCTTACTGGGGCCACAATGGTGGGTCAACCGGACCATGAAAAAGCACAGTCAACGGGATGAAGACAACTTTCCTGGTAATGGCGGCGAATTGGCAAGGCATCTGCTGGATCGATTTTCACTGAACGATGTACGTGTTGAGAGCACCGACCTGGGTGACCACTATGATCCGAGTGACAAAGCTGTCAGGCTGTCCAAAGAGAGATTAACCGGGAAATCGCTGACTGCAATTACAACAGCCGCCCATGAAGTGGGGCATGCTTTGCAGGACGCAGCGGATGAGCCAATGTTTCGCTGGCGGACGCGGCTAGCTCGATTTGCACAATTTGCCCAACGCCTTGGTTCATTTCTACTGTTTCTGGCTCCTATTGCCTCAGTGATCTCCAGGGCGCCTGCCATCGGGATGATCAGCGCCCTGGCGGCATTTCTGATCATGGGAACGAATGTTCTGTTGCAGTTGTTGACCCTACCGGTTGAACTGGATGCAAGTTTTAAGAAAGCGATGCCATTGCTGAAGGACGGCTATCTGACATCTGAGCAATATCCGGCGGCAAAAAAAATTTTGCGGGCGGCCGCGTTCACCTATCTGTCTGCATCATTGGCCGGTTTATTGAATTTCTGGCAATGGATTCGCGTTCTGCGAAGATAGCAGTTGAGAAAACTGGCGTGGGTCAGAGATTTCTGTTTCAATTTTTCAAGAACAGTTTGTTGGGGGCGTTAATGATAAAAAAACTAGAGGGAGTTATGGTTATAAAACATGTTTGCTTGGCCATCTTTCTGATGTCCATTCAGACATCGGTATGGTCTCAGGAAGGGATTGATCCGCCACAGGGGAGCCTGACCTCGAAAGAGGTTGAGGCAGAAGCGCAAGAGCTGTTGGATTCACAAGGTATCGAGGAGTCTCCAGTTCCCGATGCCTATGTCGCCCGGGCTGTATTCACCACAGCCGTGGTAAATAGGGAACCGGTGGATCAGGTGGTCAGCCTGGATGAGAATGCCACAGAGGTCTCTTTTTTCACGGATCTGAGAAACCTTCAGGGGCGTACTGTCATTCACAGGTGGGAATTTGAAGGGGAAGTGATCAGCGAGGTCAATATTCAAGTCCAGGGCCCCCGTTGGCGGGCCTACTCAATTAAAAGCCTCAATCCTGGAGAGGAGGGAAAATGGACTGTTTTTGTGATTGATGAATCGGGTTGGCCGCTACATGCCAGTATCTTCCAGCAGCGGGTTAGCAATTTGGCGGATAATTAAGTTGGCAGTAGTTCGATGATCGAGGCGATCGCTGATGATAGATTTATCGTGAGCCGTTGCCGGATCTATGCGAGTAAAGCCAAGTCTTTGATAATAGTCGGCTAAGGAGTATCCCAGGTTGATTATGGATGCCTTAATTATCACTTTCGACAGTAGCGTCGATATCCACTGATGTAGCCTCTGCTTCAAAATCAAGTGGTAAGGGAAGCACCTCGTTGACTGGTTCCGACTGATATTCCAACTCATTAGAAATTATTTGCGATTCAACTGAAAGCTCTGTTTCAGTTGGAGTGCTGTTAACCAGACTGCGATTGAACTCTTCCTCAGCCATCTGGCGTAAAGTTAACTCTTTTTCGAGCCTCAGCTCCTCAGAAATAGTGCTCACCCCGGTTGTTGGAATATTTTTACGTCGACTCTCCACAACCTGCTCCCTGTTGCTTGCCGGGGCAGTGGAATTGCTGTTATTCCCGGTCTGTTCAACACGGGCCTCGGTGGCTAACGGCAATGCTGCTTTGTGGGGGGCGTCGTTGTGCAATCTCTCCTGTTTTGAGTCTGACACAAGTTGATCGGTGGTCGGTGCGCTCATTACTGTGAAGAAATAGACACCACCGATTACCAAGATGGCCAACAGTATCAAGCTGGCAATGGTGAATGAGGAGGGATTGAAGCCATTCTTGAAAAACATCGGTTCTGCTTCAACCCGAAATGGTGGAATCCTGGATTCTTTCGCCTGCTTCTGTTTCAGGTCGACCTGCTCCTTATCCGGAAACAGATGAACCGAGTCCGTTTTAGTCGCTTGTGCCTGACTATCTTGCTGCTTGGCCTCCGGGGTGGCCGACAGAGCCAGTTCAGGCTGATATAACTCATCCAACAGATCGGTGTCTGATTTGAGTTCCGAGTTGGGCCCGTCGCTTAACGAGCTATCCTGTTTCTCAGCTGCTTTGGGTTGTTGGTACTGCTGTTCCCGCAGCTCGTTGACTTCCTGTTGCAGCTGATCGACCTGCATCTTTAGTAGATTGCTGTTATCTCTCAGGCTGGTGACCAACTGGTTGGATTTCAGGCTTTCAAACTCTGCTTTCTCAGCCCGGCTATTCAGGTCGCTGATTTGACTCTCCAGGCGCTTGTTCTCACCTTCAATAAGTTGGTGAGATTGCCTTAACGAGGCAGTTCTCTCTTCCTCCTCGTCAATCAGTCGTCGGTTCTCTCTTTCCGTGGTCTCAGCGCGATGTGCCAGCTCATCATTTTGCTTTTGCATATCCCCAAACTTGAGTTTGAGCTGCTGGAACTGGCTTTCCACTTCAAACAGTTGCCTGCGCAGATGTTCGGCTTCAGCGGATTCATTTTTCCAATGTTTAACATCTTCGATCAGAGATCTATTCTCAGCCGTCAGATCCTCAAGTGCTTTCTTGTATTCAGCAATCTGACTGGACTGGGCTTCGAAATCTTTCGCTTGAGTAGAGTATTTAGCCTTGATTTCAGCGACCTGTTCTGCTGCCAGTCGATTGATTTCAGAAGAGCTTTTACTCAAAACATGGGGTGAGCTGGGTTGTGTATTGGATATGATATTAGATATTTCCATGCTGTCTTGCATGGATACCGGTGTCAGATTCTCATTACCCTTGTCGATGACTTTATCGCCACCATTCTCAAAAGCGGCTTTCAGGCGTCCTTCTGCAAGTTTTAGAAGATCCTGTAAACGGATTCCCGGTTTGATATCCGGAGCTGATATTCCAATGCTGGCGGTGACGCTTTCGTCGGCTTCACCCAGGTAGAACTGCTTGGAGGTGAGATCTTCCAGAATTCTGCGGCCCAGGTATTTTGTCCCTATGGCATTAGAGGCAGGACGTAATATGGAAAAACATCCCTCACCGAAATAGCCCAGGGTGTCATCAGGATGGATGTGCTTCTCAATGATCTCTTTCAGTGCCAATAGGATATGTTCTATGGCCGCTTCACTATAGTGGTCCAGAATGCTGCTGAATTGATCAACTTTGACCAGCGCCAAAGCAAGTTCATTCTTATTGCGGATCGCGAATGAGAGCTCTCGGCTGGCAATCTCCAAAAATTGTGTTTTATCCGTGGTATTGTCGAGAAAATCACCCTGAACTGAGGGGGGATGCGCTTCTGCAGAGGTCTCTTGTTCTGTTTCTGTAGATAACTCTTCAACGAAATGCCGGATCAAGGTTGGATCAAATGGCTTGCTAACCATTCCGGATGCCCCAAGCTTCTCAAGCTCTTCGGCGATGGCATCTGTTACTTCATTACCGGTGACGACGATGAACGGAAGGCTGGATATTCGTCCGGTTGTAGAATTTCTGATATTGGTTAATAACTTGCGACCATCAATTTTTGGCATGGAGAGGTCGCTGAAAACCATATCGATTGAGGGAGTCTGGCAAACGGCCTGCCAAGCCTGTTCCCCATCTTCAACTTCAATGAGTTGGCAGGTTTCATTAAGAATATTCCTCAGAGATACCCGGACAACCCGTGAATCGTCTGCGATAAGCACTACCGGCTTGTCACCAGTATGCTGAGTAAAGCGATTGAGTGCTTGTTCTGCCATACCGTCAAAGTCTTGATCGTTAGACATGTTTATTGTTTAGCCTACCCATAGAGTCGTCTCATCGAGCTAAAACTTGAACAACCAATAGTTAAAAAAAATTCTAAATATATTCAGTAACAACATGAAAAATAAGTGTTAATACTTTAGTTATGGGGCTGATCAAAAGCTAGAAATGAGAGATAAATCACTAATATTCAACTCAGAGCGTACTCCTGGTCGGCACGGTGATGGAGTTGAGCGGTATTGGGATAAATTCGTCCAACAGCTCATCGATGGGTACTATTATCGGCAACAATATATTTATTTTTTGTGAAAGATTTAAAAAAATGGTCTGTTTAATTAAGCGCCCATTTTAGCTGAATGGCGCTATCGTTAAGCTGCAGATAGATGCCTGTTTTGCCATTTAAAACAGTATTTGTGTGATGCTTGACGCATAGCGGCCACTCGGCTAGCTTGAAATGGTTCGGAAACTGGAGAAATCGGTGTGTCTTGCCGCTAACTTTTTCAGGTTTTTTTAATTCAGGCGTTAGGTGAGTCCCAATGGCCAACAATCGCCCCCTCTTTTTGCTTAGCAGTATGGACTCTTAGTTCAAGTAAAATTTAATATGGGGTGATTAACTATTGAATTATAATACGTTTATCGGTCAACATGTAAGGCTTGGATATGTGTGACATGTTGATCTTACGGGACAGTTTCCTAGCGGGAACCGATGGGTATCACCTAATCTATGAATTCACAACTCGATAAAATGGGCTGGCAGTAAGCGGATGACAAAATCGGTTTTTACACTTGCAGATGGTGAGCGGGTAGATACTGAGACGGAACAGGAGCGTGAGCAGAAGCAGCTTGAATCTGCGACAACCAAGGCTTTTGTCGACTCGGTAAAAGAGGATCTGCTTGCCAACAATATCTATCTGCCAACCTTGCCGGCTTTAGCGCTGGAAGCGCTGATTATCATAAACGATGTGGACAGCTCGGCATCCGATCTGCAAAAGGTCATCGCCCGGGATGCCTCTTTGACCGCCCGGCTTATACGATACGCCAACAGCCCCCTCTACCGGGGTATGAATAAAATCGCTACCATTAAACCTGCGATTACCCGGATCGGATTTCAGCGGGTGAAAAATGCGGTCTATGCCGTTTCCATGAAAGAGGTTTTCCGCACCTCTGTCAAAGTGATTGAGAAGCGAATGGACAAGTTGTGGAATCATTCTGTCAAAGTGGGGGCGCAAGCGGCCATGTTGGCCAAAGGACAGCCAGGACTGGATCCGGATGTGGCTCTGGTGGCTGGACTGGTGCACGACATCGGGCATATTCCTCTATTGATTAAAGCGTGTAATTACAAAGAATTAATAGAGAACCCTGAATTTCTGGACAGGGTCCTTCGCAAGCTGCATCCCCATATAGGCGGCAGTATCTTGAAGTTGTGGAAATTTGATGAGGCTATCATCGACGTGGCAGCCCATCACGAGGATTTGAGCCGGGATCCGGGTGAGGATGCGCCAGTCGATTATGTGGATATCATTCAGGTGGCGAATATCCTTGCCCATGAGGGAACTGATCACTACCTGGCTTCGGTGGATCGATCCACCATCAAAGCTTTTGCCAGGCTGGAGCAGGGTGAAAACGGCGGTGATCTCGATGCCGACACCAAAAAAATCGAAGATACACTATTTTAGCGCTCGGTACTTAGTATCGATCTAAGACTCAAGGCTTTGAGCGTGCCTGCCTTTAGAGCCTGTTAACAGGTCCTAGCCAGTTAGCCCCGATCTCCACTTATCGATCAATCTGCCTCAGCCTAGTGAGATGAGACCATTCATTGTGCCAGGATGTCCACGCCTTCCTGCCGCAGCATTGTGTTCAAACGAATCAGCGGCAGACCAATCAAGGCATTCGGATCCGCTCCCTCCATATATTCAAACAGGCTGATCCCCAGGCCTTCAGATTTGAAGGAGCCGGCACAGTTGTAGGGCTGCTCTTTTAACAGATAATTCTCGATCTCGGTTTGATTGAGTGTTCTGAATTGAACATGAAAAGGCTCACAGCAAGTTTGGCTCTGTCCGGTTTTACTGTTGTAAAGGGTGAGGCCGGTGTAAAAAGTAACCTTCTTGCCGGAGGCGTTGAGTAGCTGCTCTACAGCCTTTTCGTGATTGCCGGGTTTACCCAAAATCGCCCCGTCCACCGTGGCAACCTGATCCGAACCGACAATCAGCGCCTCGGGGTGGCTCTTTGCAACGGCCATGGCTTTCTGCTGGGATAGCCTCATAACCAGCGCTTCTGCTGACTCATTGTTCAGCCTGGTCTCATCCACGTCGGGTGAAGATGTGCTGAATTCCAAGCCAAGTCGGCTGAGCAGTTCTCTTCTGAATGGGGAGCTTGAGGCTAATACGAGCGGTAAGTGATCAGACTGGGTTACCTGGGTCATACTGGTCCATGGATTTAAGGAATAAAATTTCACCCATTTTACCAGACAGGGTGGCGATGGATTGAAAAAATCTCGCCATGCAGCCTCATGAAGGTATAGAATTGATTGATGGGCTCAATACTGAATATGTATATTCTAAATAAATGGAGTATTATCTGCTTAAAAACAAAGGGTTAATCGATATTGTTAATACACATGTTGCTTGACAACATGTCTTCACCCAACGTAGAAAGACAAAAATAATCACCGAAGAGTAAAAATATCCAATGCCAATTGAAGACTTGTTGCTATCAGGCGTCAACCTGATGCTCCTTGGAATGGGGATAGTTTTCACTTTCCTTCTTGTTCTGGTTTTTGCCATGAAGGGGATGTCAAAACTAGCTATGGCCGTGATGGAAAGACAAGGGACAGTTAGCACACATGCCAGTACACCCGTCTTGGCAGGCCAGGATCCGGCCACTATGCGTGGCGATCTTGTTGCCGTAATATCGGCGGCAATTAACCAATATCGTTCGATTCGTCATTGAGTCTGACTTTTTCATCATTATTGTAACACCTGATACCAGGCTGTTTTATTAACAACGGCGGCTAGCTTATGAGCGAAAAGAAACCACTAGGAATAACAGAAGTTGTGTTGAGAGATGCGCATCAGTCTCTGTTTGCGACCAGAATGCGT
The DNA here is from genome assembly GCA_022360905.1 of Chromatiales bacterium. Classification (GTDB taxonomy): domain Bacteria; phylum Pseudomonadota; class Gammaproteobacteria; order Chromatiales; family Chromatiaceae; genus Thiodiazotropha. Next base: position 107,317 of record JAKSBX010000156.1, on the reverse strand, counting down.
ATCGACGATATGCTTCCGATTGCAGAAAAGCTGGATAAAGTTGGCTTCTGGTCATTGGAAACCTGGGGCGGGGCAACTTTCGACGCCTGTATCAGATTCCTTGGTGAAGATCCCTGGGAGCGTATCCGCATTCTGAAATCGGCCATGCCGAATACTCCGATGCAGATGCTGTTTCGCGGACAGAACATCCTGGGATATCGGCATTATGCGGATGATGTGGTGGATAAATTTGTCGAAAGAGCGGCCACCAACGGCGTTGACGTATTCCGTATCTTCGATGCGATGAACGATCTGCGCAACCTGGAGACTGCGGTTAAAGCGACTTTGAAAGTCGATAAACATGCACAGGGCACCATGTCGTATACCGTAAGTCCGGTTCACAACATGGAGTACTGGCTGGATATGTGCAAAAGCATGGAAGATATGGGTTGCCACTCTATCTGCATCAAGGACATGGCGGGGCTGTTGAATCCCTATACCGGTTATGAACTGGTCACCCGCCTGAAAGAGAGCATATCGATACCGATTGCGATGCATAGCCATGCAACCACAGGGATGAGTATGGCGACCGCAGTTAAATGCGCCGAAGCGGGTGTTGATATGATGGATGCCTCAATCTCCTCAATGAGTATGACCTATGGCCACTCTGCCACAGAGTCCGTTGTGGCGATTCTCAAGGAGAGTGATCGGGATACCGGATTGGATCTCATCCTGCTGGAGGAGATTGCAGCCTATTTCCGCGAAGTGCGTAAAAAATATGCAAAATTCGAAGGTTCCCTGAAGGGTGTGGACTCCCGGATTCTGGTTGCTCAGGTGCCTGGAGGCATGTTGACCAACATGGAGAATCAACTCAGGGAGCAGGGTGCTTCTGACAAACTCGATGATGTGCTGGAGGAGATTCCCAAAGTACGCGAGGATCTGGGCTACATTCCACTGGTCACGCCGACTTCCCAGATTGTCGGAACCCAAGCGGTTATCAATGTGCTGATGGGCGAGCGCTACAAGAGCATCGCCAAAGAGACTGAAGGCGTATTGAAAGGGGAATACGGTGCGACACCGGCCCCGGTCAATGCTGAGCTTCAGTCCAGGGTTCTGAAAGATGGCGAAGAGGCCATTACCTGCCGTCCAGCCGATCTGATCGATGCCGAGATGGACAAGTTGACCGCGGAATTCCGTGGTCTGGTCGATGAACACGGCATCAAAGTGGCAAAAGATGAAGTTGATGACGTACTCATCTATGCGCTCTTCCCTCAGGTTGGTCTGAAGTTTCTCAAAAACAGAGACAATCCGGATGCGTTTGAGCCAGCACCGGGTACAGAAACACCGGCTCCGAGCGCCGCTCCGGCCTCGGCGCCTGCGGCGGCACCGGCCGGTGGGCCTGAGGCCTACCAGGTTGAAGTCAACGGTGTGACCTATAACGTCAAGGTCTCCCCAGCTGGCGCTGTGACGGATGTGACACCTGCAGCCGCCGCTGCTGCACCTGCACCTACGGCAGCGCCCGCACCGGCGGGTGGTACTGACATTACCGCACCGTTGTCTGGAAACATCCATGCCATCAAAGTGTCAGCCGGTCAGCAGGTGGCTGCGGGTGACGTGGTGATGGTGCTGGAAGCAATGAAGATGGAGACCGAAGTACGTGCAAATTCAGCAGGTACCGTGTCTCAGGTATTGGTTAAAGAGGGTGATGCCGTACAGGTTGGAACCCCGCTGTTGAGTCTTTCCTGATATGGTTGAAATAGGCTTAGAACCGCTATGGCAGTCGACTGGTCTGGCGAATCTGGAGTGGGGCCAGGTCCTGATGATGGGCGTTGGCTGTGCATTGATCTACTTAGCTGTGGTGAAAAAATTCGAACCACTGCTGCTGCTGCCGATCGGATTCGGCGCCATTCTGAGTAATATCCCGCTAGCTGGAATCGGCGGTAGCGATGGGCTGCTGGGCCTTATCTACAGTGTGGGGATAGAGACTGGCGTGTTTCCGCTGCTGATCTTCATGGGAGTCGGAGCGCTTACTGATTTCGGGGCATTGATTGCCATGCCGTGGACCCTGTTGTTGGGAGCGGCCGCTCAGTTCGGTATTTTCGTCACTCTGTTGGGCGCCTTGGCGCTGAATTTTGTTCCCGGTTTCGATTTCACCCTGGCTGAGGCTTCAGCGATTGCGATCATCGGTGGCGCGGATGGACCGACAGCGATTTTTCTCGCTTCCAGACTGGCACCAGACCTGTTGGGTGCGATCGCGGTGGCGGCCTACTCCTATATGGCGCTGGTGCCGATCATCCAGCCACCGATCATGCGCTTGCTGACAACCGAGGCAGAACGTAATGTCGAGATGCAGCAGTTGAGGCATGTCAATAAGTTAGAGAAGGTACTGTTTCCATTCGCGGTGCTTTTGCTGTGTATCATCTTTCTACCCTCGGCAGCGCCGTTGATCGGCATGCTGACCTTCGGCAACCTGCTTCGTGAAAGTGGTGTGGTGGAGCGTCTGAGTCATGCCGCGCAAAACGAAATCATCAATATCGTGACGATTTTCCTCGGGCTGGCGGTCGGCTCCAAGCTCTCTGCAGATAAGTTTCTGACCATCGATACGCTTGGAATCCTGACTTTGGGCGCCTTTGCTTTCTGTATTGGCACGGCGGCCGGTGTAATCATGGGTAAAATCATGCATCGGGTCACCGGGGGCAAGGTCAACCCGCTGATTGGTGCAGCCGGGGTTTCCGCCGTACCTATGGCGGCCCGGGTGGTCAACAAGGTAGGCCTGGAGACCAATCACCACAATTTTCTGCTGATGCACGCCATGGGGCCGAATGTGGCGGGCGTGATCGGTTCGGCGGTAGCTGCAGGTATTCTGCTGGCGATGGTTGGCGGTTAACTCCGCAGTCCGGCGGGACCCCACCTCTCATGTCATTTTGACATGAGAGGTGGTCTCATAATATTATCTCGCGCTTATGTCGAAGCGCTTTCCCGATCGATTGGATCCCTGGCGTTTCGCTGATCTCGGCAAAGAGGTCAGCGGAGAGTTGCCTGTTGAGGCTTTTGTGAGACTCCGAGATTGCCTGATGCAGGCAGATGGCGAGGTCTTGTTCAATTTAAGCTTCAGTCGTGACGAGCAGCGGCATGCCCGGCTTGACGGGAATGTCCGGACCGAGTTGACACTAGAGTGCCAACGCTGTCTTGGGGCATTGAGATTTCCTGTAGAGAGAAGGTTCTCGGTGGTCTTTGTTCAAGGACTGAATGAAGCTGAGAGGTTGCCTGAAGATCTGGACCCATGTCTGGTAGAAGAGGGTGTGGTGAATTTCAGGGAGCTGATCGAAGATGAGCTTCTTTTGGCACTGCCTCAAGTGCCGATGCACGACACAGATGTTTGTCAGGTGCCTCATGAGTTTGTCTCAGATGAGGAGCCACAGGTGTCAGAACCTGAGCAACAGGAAAATCCGTTTGCCGTGTTGTCCGCGCTAAAAAAGGACAGGCATTAGTTTTTAGTTTGTATAAATTTTTTCAGGAGATCAGCTATGGCTGTTCAACAAAACAAAAAGACCCCATCTAAGCGCGGTATGCGCCGTGCACATGACGGTCTGAAGAGTGAGACCCTCTCTATTGATTCAACTTCCGGTGAAACTCACCTGCGTCACCACGTGACTGCGGATGGTTTCTATAAAGGCCGTAAAGTAGTCGATACCAAAGGCGAGTGATTCTCAACTCGTCGGTTCAATGACCTGTTTGGAACCCGTGTGGGGCAATGGCCTCTGACGGGTTCTTCTTATTTGGGTGAATTTATCTTCAAATGAATAGGCCAGTCACAATCTCTCTGGATGCAATGGGCGGAGACATCGGCGCAGATGTCGTAGTGCCTGCTGCTTTAGGATATCTGACCAAGGATAAGGAGACTGCACTGATACTGGTCGGTGACGAAGATACGCTTCAGGCAAAGCTTGGAAATCATGGATTTGGTGACAGATTGCGTATTAAGCACGCATCTGAAGTGGTTGCTATGGATGAGCTGCCGTCCAAAGCGCTGCGAAACAAAAAAGATTCATCCATGAGAGTGGCTATTGATCTGGTCAAATCCGGGGATGCGGATGCCTGTGTCAGCGCTGGTAATACCGGCGCCTTGATGGCGACATCCCGATTTGTGCTGAAGATGCTACCGAATATCGATCGTCCTGCAATCATTACCGCTTTACCCTCCATGACAGGGCAGACATTTATGCTCGATCTGGGCGCGAATGTGGATTGCAGCGCTGGACACCTGTTTCAGTTTGCGGTTATGGGCAGTGAAACCGTCTCTGCGGTAACCGATATCAGTAACCCGAAAATCGGTTTGCTGAATATCGGGCAGGAAGAGATAAAGGGTAATGAGCAGGTGAAAGAGGCCCATGAACTGCTGCACGCCAGTTCACTCAACTATGTAGGTTATGTTGAAGGGGACGATATTTTCCAGGGTGGCACGGATGTCATTGTTTCCGATGGTTTTGTTGGAAATATTGCCCTGAAAAGCAGTGAAGGGGTTGCCAAGATGATCCGCCATTTCATGCGGTTGGAATTCAAAAAGAATCTCCTGACCCAATTGGCTGGATTGATCGCATTGCCGGTATTACGTAGCTTAGCGAAACGCATTGATCATAGACACTACAATGGCGCCAGTCTGTTGGGACTGCGTGGGATTGTAATCAAAAGCCATGGCGGGGCAGACAAAATTGCCTTTATGAATGCAATCAGCATTGCCCGCAAAGAGGTTTCAAGCGATGTGCCAAGCCGCATTGCGGAACAAGTCAAGGCTCATCTGGATAAAAGGGAAACCGCGTGATCTATTCGCGTATAACCGGCACAGGTGGTTATCTGCCTGAGAAAGTCGTGACCAATCACGACCTCGAAAAGATTGTTGATACTACCGATCAGTGGATCGTAGAGCGTACCGGCATCCGTAAACGCCACATTGCGGAAGAGGGGGAGTTTACCTGCGATCTGGCTGAAAAGGCCGCGCGGAATGCCCTCGATATGGCGGGTCTGAAGCCTGATGAGATCGACCTGATCGTGGTGGCGACAACCACGGCTGATCAAGTCTTTCCGAGCACCGCATGTCTGCTGCAGGCACGCCTGGGGATCCGCGGCCCCGCGGCGTTTGATGTTCAGGCCGTATGTACCGGCTTTGTCTATGCCCTGGGTGTCGCTGACAAATTCATTCAAACCGGATCGGCCAAAAAGGCGCTGGTTGTGGGTGCTGAGACCATTTCACGGATTCTCGATTGGAACGACCGGAATACCTGTGTGCTGTTTGGTGACGGTGCAGGTGCTGTGGTGATCGAGGCGAGTAATGAGCCGGGCATCATCTCGACTCACCTGCATGCGGATGGAGCCTATGAAAGCCTGCTGCGTGTCCCCTCGGGTATCTCACGGGGTTACGACAAGCTTCGCGAGAGTGAGGCGTATATGCAGATGCGAGGCAACGAGGTCTTTAAGGTGGCGGTGACCACCCTCGGTCGCATCGTGGATGAGACGCTCGCTGCGAATGGGATGCAAAAATCGGACATTGATTGGCTGATACCCCATCAAGCCAATATCCGTATCATTAATGCCACTGCGAGGAAACTGCAGACTCCGATGGAACGGGTGGTGGTCACTGTGGAAGATCATGGTAATACTTCGGCTGCTTCAGTGCCGCTGGCACTGGATGTGGCGGTCAGGGATGGAAGAATAAAACGAGGTGAGACAATTCTCATGGAAGCCTTTGGTGGCGGCTTCACATGGGGCTCGGTATTGGCAAAATTCTAACTCCTGCGAAAGTCGATTATGAGTGATACACAATTCAGCATGGTATTTCCCGGTCAGGGTTCCCAATCTGTGGGTATGTTGAAACAACTGGCGGAAGATTTTGCCGTTGTAACTGAGACATTTAACGAAGCATCCGAGGTGCTGGGTTTTGATCTTTGGGATTTGGCTCAAAACGGCCCGGCTGAATCACTCAATCAAACAGAGAATACCCAACCCGCCATGTTGACCGCCGGTGTTGCGGTTTGGCGTGTTTGGCAGCAGCAAGGCGGGCCATCGCCAGATTTGATGGCAGGGCACAGTCTGGGAGAGTACACCGCTCTGGTTTGTGCCGGTGCACTTGGCTTTCAGGATGGGGTGAAACTGGTTGCGCAGCGTGGCAAATTCATGCAGAACGCGGTGCCTGAAGGGAGCGGCAGTATGGCCGCCATTCTCGGTCTTGAAGATGAGGTTGTGCGGCAGGTCTGTCAATCCGCAGCATCGGGAGAGGTGGTTGAAGCGGTCAACTTCAACTCCCCGGGGCAGGTGGTCATTGCCGGCAGTAAAAGTGCCGTTGAACGGGCGTGTGAGTTGGCTAAGGAGGCCGGTGCCAAGCGGGCATTGCCCCTTCCTGTGAGTGTGCCGTCCCATTGTGCGCTGATGAAACCTGCAGCAGAGCAGTTGAGTGAACAATTGGCTACAATAAGCCTTTCTGCAGCCGAAATTCCCGTGCTTCACAACGTCAATGTGGCATCTGCAGCAGATGGTGACGAGATCCGATCACTACTCGCAGCACAGTTGTACAGTCCGGTACGCTGGGTTGAAGCGGTACAGAAGATGGCGGCTGCCGGTAGCAGCAGAATCATCGAAGCTGGGCCTGGCAAAGTGCTGGCAGGGCTGACAAAAAGAATCGACCGGAAACTAACCGGTATGGCGGTATATGACACGAATAGCCTGAATCAGGCTATGGAGGCTTTGAAATGAGTCTGGAGAATGAAATTGCCCTGGTCACTGGAGCCAGTCGCGGCATCGGTGCAGCGATCGCTGACTGCCTGGCCTCTGCCGGTGCCACTGTGGTGGGAACCGCAACCTCTGAGGGCGGTGCCGAGGCGATCACTGCGCGTCTGAATGAGGCTTCTGTTACTGGGTGCGGCATGGTGCTGGATGTGGCAGATCAAGCCTCTATTGACGCATTGATGAGCGCCATCGCAGAAAAATACAGTGCACCGACCATTCTGGTGAATAATGCAGGAATCACCAACGACAATCTGCTGATGCGGATGAAGGATGATGAGTGGGAGCGGGTGATCAACACCAATCTCTCCTCGGTCTACCGTCTCAGCAAGGGTGTGTTGAGAGGTATGATGAAGGCGCGCAAAGGGCGAATCATCAATATCTCCTCAGTCGTTGGCTCAATGGGGAACGCGGGTCAGTCCAATTACGCAGCCGCTAAGGCCGGCATCGATGGATTTACCCGTTCACTGGCCCGTGAGGTAGGTTCCAGGGGGATCACGGTAAATTCTGTGGCACCGGGTTTCATCGAAACCGACATGACCAACGAACTGCCGGAGGCTCAACGGAAGAGTCTGATCGAAAATATTCCGCTGCAGCAACTGGGATTACCCGAGGATATAGCGAACGCCGTTCTGTTTCTTGCCGGTGCATCTGGACGCTATATCACAGGTGAGACCCTGCATGTAAACGGCGGAATGTACATGTCCTAAGGACATTTTCAGATTAAAAACATTATAAGTTAAATGAAGTTTAGCTTATAATTGTTTGTTTAGAAAAAGATAATCAATAAATTAGTGACATTAAACTGAACTAATGATTACGCTTTTCTCAGAACTTTTTTGTTACTACAATACCGCATCGGCCCTATTGGTGGTCGTCGGTTAATCCAGAGGAAATTAATAAAATGAGCGATGTCGTAGAACGAGTTCGAAAAATCGTGGTAGAACAACTGGGCGTTAAAGATGAAGAGGTGACACTTGAAGCTTCTTTCGTCGATGATCTTGGCGCTGACTCTCTCGACACAGTAGAGCTGGTAATGGCCCTTGAAGAGGAATTTGAAACCGAGATTCCTGATGAAGAGGCTGAAAAGATTACAACTGTGCAATTGGCTGTTGATTACATCAACGCACATAGTTGAGCTGTACAGCAGAACTAATTTTTGCAGGCCGTCATGCTCCATCCATAACGGGGCGCGGCCTTTTGTTTTTCAGCAATACCGATGAGATTTGGGGGTAGTCATACATGACTGCAAGAAGGGTTGTCGTAACTGGGCTGGGCATGGTAGCTCCTGTTGGACTGGATGTGGCTTCCTCATGGGAGAACATACAGGCCGGTAAGAGTGGGATCCAACCGATCACCCACTTTGATGTCGAATCGTTCTCGACTCAGTTTGGTGGTCCCATATACGGCTTTGAAGTCACCGACTACATCCCGAAGAAAGAAGCCAAGAAAATGGATAAATTTATCCATTACGGTGTTGCGGCCGGTATTCAGGCGATCAAAGACTCCGGGTTGGAAGTGACCGAAGAGAATGCTGACCGTATCGGTGTGCTGATCGGCTCGGGTATCGGCGGTATCACTGGGATTGAGAACAGCTATCAGTCATACCTCGATGGCGGACCGCGCAAGATTTCACCATTCTTTGTTCCCTCCAGCATCATCAACATGGTATCGGGCAACCTCTCCATCATGTATGGATTGAAAGGGCCTAACTACTCCATCGTTTCTGCCTGCAGCAGCGGCGCACACAGTATTGCCGAGGCGGCGATGATGATTCGCTTCGGTCGGACTGATGTGATGATCGCCGGTGGGGCTGAAATGGCCACTTCTCCGGTCGGTCTGGGTGGCTTTGCTGCAGCGCGTGCCCTGTCACGCAGAAACGATGATCCGCAGGCGGCCAGTCGTCCCTGGGACAAGGATCGTGACGGTTTTGTACTGAGTGACGGTGCCGGTGTGGTGGTACTGGAAGAGTACGAACAGGCCAAGGCCCGTGGCGCAAAAATCTACGCTGAATTGGTGGGTGTGGGAATGAACTCGGATGCCTATCATATGACCGCACCTTCGAAGGATGGCTCAGGCGCGGCTCAGTGTATGGAGATGGCCCTCAAGGATGCGGGTATCAACCTGGAAGAGGTTGACTATATCAATGCCCATGGTACATCCACTCCAGCCGGTGATGTGGCTGAAACCCTGGCGGTCAAACGGGCCTTTGGTGATCATGCCCACAAACTCTGTGTCAGCTCGACCAAGTCGATGACCGGACACATGCTGGGTGCCGCTGGCGGCGCCGAAGCTGTGTTCACCATTTTGGCGTTGCACAACCAGGTGGTACCCCCGACCATCAATCTGGAGAATCAGGATCCGGATTGCGATCTGGACTACGTACCGAATACAGCCCGGGAGATGAAGCTGGATGTGGTGATCTCCAACTCCTTCGGATTTGGTGGTACCAACGGCACATTGGCATTCCGCCGAGTCTGATAGCTTCGAAGATCTCTGTTGCTGATTGACGGATTACCCGCAGACCAGATACCCATCACGGATCGTGGTCTGCAATACGGGGATGGTCTGTTTGAGACCATCGCTGTAAAGGATGGTCTTCCCTGTCTCTGGCAACGCCACATGGTGCGGCTGGAAAAAGGTGAACAGGCACTTGGTTTCACTCCCACAAATAAACAGCAGCTCTGGCAGGAAGCGCTCCAGGTAGCGGCCGGACAGACCGCCGCAGTTCTGAAAATAGTCGTGACCCGGGGCAGTGGCGGTCGAGGCTATCGTCCACCTTCCCCCTGTCATCCACGGCGCATTCTCTCAATCCACCCCTGGCCTGACTATCCAGCAGAGTGGTATGAAAAGGGCATTGAAATTCGGATCTGCGAGACCCGTTTATCAAGCCAATCCCAACTGGCTGGCATCAAGCATCTCAATCGCCTGGAACAAGTGTTGGCCAGAGCTGAGTGGGATAAGCCCCACATCGCTGAAGGTCTGATGCTGGATCAGCAGGATCGGGTGATTTGCGGAACCCAGTCCAATCTTTTTTTGCTCAAAGGGGATCAGCTACTGACACCGAGGCTTTCAATGGCAGGTGTTGCCGGTGTTGTGCGAGAGCTGATACTCGAATCGGCACAACAATTCTCTCTGAAACCCAGGCTCACTGAGCTCTCCGTTGATGATCTGAAGCAGGGTGATGCTCTGTTCATGACCAATGCGATCATGGGGCTTTGTCCTGTGGTACGCTTTGAGCAGACGGCCTATGAATTGAAAAAAATCCCGGCAGAACTGATGATGTTCATTGGACGTACCTATCTTGCTGCAGGATGAACAGATTATGAGTGGCGCATGAACAGACTGCTAGGCATCACGATCTTTGTATTAAGCCTCCTTATGGCCTGGGGATGGCTTGAATACGATGATTTTGTCCACCAACCTTTGAATCTGCCACCTTCAGGTATTAACTACCATCTGCAAGCCGGTACCAGTCTGAGAGGTCTGGCTGATGATCTGCAACAAAAAGAGATCATCCAAAAGCCGATACTACTCGAGATATTGGCCCGCTGGAGTGGCCAGGCCGGTCAGCTCAAAGCCGGGGAGTACTACCTTCCGGCTGACACCACACCGACAAAACTGCTGCAAATTTTTAGCTCGGCAAGGGTGGTTCAGCATTCCTTGACCATCATCGAAGGGTGGACGTTCCGGCAATTGATGCGAGCCGTTCGGGCAAACCCGGTTCTGATCAAATCCCTGGATGAATTGGATGATCAACAGATCATGTCTCGTCTGGGGTATGAAAATGAACATCCCGAAGGACGTTTCTATCCGGATACCTACCATTTTCCCAGGGGCACCACGGATGTGGAGTTCCTGCAACGAGCCTATCGCCGAATGCAGAAGACATTGCAGGATGCCTGGACAAAGCGGGCCTCCGATCTGCCGTTGAAAACACCTTATGAAGCACTGATTCTCGCTTCAATTATTGAGCGGGAGACCGGTCTGCCGCATGAACGGGGGGAGATTGCCGGGGTTTTTGTCAGGCGACTTAAACGAGGGATGCTGTTACAGACCGACCCGACAGTGATCTATGGCATGGGGGAGCGCTATGATGGCAATATTCGCAAGCGGGATCTGACCCGCGACACACCCTATAACACCTATACCCGTAAGGGGCTGACGCCCACACCCATCGCCATGCCAAGTGGTGCGGCAATCGAGGCGGCACTCAACCCCAAGGCGGGCAAGGCACTCTACTTTGTTGCGACTGGCGAGGGCGGTCACTACTTTTCAGAGACTCTGAAAGAGCATAACAATGCAGTCCGTAAGTATCAGTTGAAGCGATGAGTAACATTTTGAAAGGACGATTCATCACCGTTGAAGGCGGTGAAGGCGCCGGTAAGAGCAGTAATCTGGATTTTATCCGCAATCTGCTGAATAGAGCGGGCAAACAGGTCGTGTTTACCCGTGAACCCGGCGGAACCCCGCTGGGTGAGGCGATCAGGGATCTGCTGCTGGGACATCAGCATACCGGGATGGCTGATGATACGGAGTTGTTGCTGATGTTCGCGGCTCGGGCTGAACACCTTCAGCAAAAGATCATACCCGCACTGGAGCAGGGTCACTGGGTCTTGTGCGACCGCTTTACCGATGCCAGCTACGCCTATCAGGGCGCCGGGCGTGGACTTGCCGGGGATCGTATCGCTACCCTGGAGCAATTTGTGCAGGGCGACCTTCGCCCCGATTTGACCCTGTTGTTGGATCTGCCGGTGGAGCAGGGGCTGGCCCGGGCTGGACAAAGATCCGAACCGGATCGCTTCGAGAAACAGGAGATGAGTTTTTTCGAGAAGGTCCGGGCTGGTTATCTGGAGATTGCCGTCAGAGAGCCGGATCGCGTCAAAGTGATTGATGCTTCCAAACCACTTGAAACCGTACAGCAGCAGATCAATTCAGTCGTCACCGCGTTTCTGGAGCAGAGCGGTGGCTGAGTTGAGCTACAGCCCCATGCCCTGGCACCAGCCGCAGTGGCAGCAATTACAGCAGTCTCTCTCTCAGGGGCGGCTGTCCCATGCGCTGCTGCTCTGCGGAGCTCCAGGATTGGGTAAGCAGCAGTTTGCCCTCAGTTTTGCCCAATCCCTGCTTTGCAGTAATCCCAGTGAGACAGGTCAATCCTGCGGGACCTGCCAGCATTGCCACCTGATCCAGGCCGGCAACCACCCGGATCTGCAATGGGTCGGCCCGGAGGAGGGGAGCAAGAGTGGCGAGATAAAAATCGAATCAATCCGGGCACTTACCAGTTCTGCCTCACTGACCGCACACTCTGCGAAATACAAGGTAATCGGCATTGAACCGGCCCATCGGATGACCAACGGGGCGGCGAACAGTCTGTTGAAAACCCTGGAAGAACCAACGCCAGGTACTGTCATCCTGCTATTGACAGATCAACCCGCCAGGTTATTGCCCACCATTCGAAGTCGCTGTCAGTCTGTGCTGTTTCATCCACCGCAGCAGGCTCAGGCCCTGGACTGGCTCTCTGGAAAGGTTGATCAGAGTGATCCCGGTCTGCTGCTGGCATTGGCGAACGGTGCGCCACTCAAGGCCCTGGCTTTGGATGACAAAGCCCTGCTAGAGAACCGCAGTGAAATGCTGAATCAGTTTCTGGCGTTGAGCGAACAGCGCCTTGATCCGGTCAAATTGGCCAATATCTGGCAAAAATTTGACTATAAACTGTTGATTGAGTGGCTTATCGGCTGGGTGATCGATATCCAGCGCCTCAAAGTGTCGCCCACTGGGGTTGCGTTGTGCAATCCGGACCGGGCTCAAGCTTTGCAGAAGACAGCCGACAAGTTAAACTCTAGGGCGATACAAAGCTATCTGAAGAAACTCTATGCGGTTAGAGCTTTAACCGATAGCAATATCAATCTGCAATTGACATTGGAAAAACTACTTATCGAATGGCAGACCTGTTCTCGACAGGGTGCCTGAATCAGGTCAGGTAACGTATGGCTGGTGGACCAAAACAAGGAATTCTCTCGCTAACCATCAAGGATAAAAACGCCTTGTATGCGGCCTATATGCAGTTCGTACAATTTGGCGGTCTTTTTATTCCCACCACCAAACAGTACCGCCTCGGTGATGAAGTTTTCATGCTATTGACCCTGATGGACGAGGCTGAACGCCTGCCAGTGGCTGGGAAAATCATCTGGATTACGCCGGTTGGCGCCGAGGGTAACCGGGCTGCCGGGATTGGCGTCCAGTTCAGTGATCAGGACGGTGGCGCTGCACGTAATAAGATCGAGACCTATCTTGCCGGTGCCCTCAAATCTGATCGGCCTACCCATACCCTCTGATTCCAGCTCATCGCCATCTCCTGTCAGCAGTTAACCTTCCCAGGATGGTAGGGTAGTTATAGAATATCCGCCCCATAGCCAGAGATAGTTTTATGCTTGTTGATTCACATTGCCATCTTGATCGGGTTGCACTCGATCATTATGCGAATGATTTCGGTCAATTCGTTGCTACGACCCTGGACGGTGGCATCAGTCATATGCTCTGTGTCTCGATCGACTTGGAGTCCTGGCCGTCAATGGTCTCCTTGGTTGAATCCTACCCCCAGATTTCCATATCTGTTGGTGTGCATCCCAATGATCGTGACCGGCATGATCCCAGCCCGGCTGAACTGGTTGAACTCGCCCAACACCCCAAGGTGGTCGCGATCGGTGAAACAGGTCTCGACTACTTTCATGGTAAAGGCGAATTGGACTGGCAGCGCGCACGATTTCAACAGCACATCGAGGCTGCCAAACAGGCCAAACTGCCGCTGATCATCCATACCCGTGATGCCAAACAGGATACGATCAGTATCATGCAGTCCCAGGGTGCTGACCAGGCGGGTGGTGTTATGCACTGTTTCACAGAAGATTGGTCAATGGCTGAGCAGGCGATAGAGATGGGCTTTTATATCTCCTTTTCAGGCATTATCACCTTCAAAAACGCTGCAGAGTTGCGTGAAGTGGTGAAACGGGTACCGTTGGAACGGCTGCTAATTGAAACGGACTCTCCCTATCTTGCGCCTGTACCCTATCGTGGTAAACCAAATCAGCCTATCTATGTTCACCAGGTGGCAGAATGTGTAGCCGAGATAAAAGAGCTGAATGTAGAACAGGTGGCAGCTCAAACGACGGAAAACTACTACCAATGCTTTCCTCAGGCAGGTCGCTGATTCATTACTCCTCTGTTGTTTAAGAGATCAGGGAAGATCCTATGATTATTTATCGATACCCAAGTTGAATGTGTCATGGTCAAACGAAATCTACTCATACTAATCTTGCTATTGCCTTGCAGTCTGTTTGCAGGTTCCACACAGATGAACAGCTCTTCAGCCGCTAGTAGAGATGATAATTTCTCCTCAACCAGAGGTGGCCTAGAGATTGTCTCCAGTGATGGTGAGTTTTCTGCAACCTTGGGCGGTAGATTGCTTTTGGATGCTGCCTATTATGATGAAGATAAAAACAGTCTGGGTAATGGTACAGAGCTAAGAAGTGCCAGGCTTGAAATGGAAGGGCGGATATACGCAGATATCATCTATGAATTAAGCGTTGATTTTGCCGATGGCGATGCTGACATGAAAGATGCCTGGCTGGCTTATGACGCATACCACCCATGGCGATTTACCCTAGGGCATTTCAAAGAACCATTCAGTTTGGAAGAGCTTACGAGTAGAAAACACCTTACATTTATGGAGCGGGCTTTACCTAACGCACTGGTGCCTGGGCGTAATATGGGGCTGGGCCTACATTGGTATGGTGAACAAATCAGTGTGGCTGCAGGACTCTTTGGCGATGATTACAACGATGACTCGGATGATGAGGGTGATGAAGGATGGGGGGGCTCAACCAGGCTGACGTATGCTCCGCTTGCTACAGATCGTTCGGTAGTTCACTTTGGTGTGTCTGCTAGCCATAGAAAACTGGACGATGAAGAGGAATACCGTGTAGACAGCCGTCCTGAATCCCATTTGACCGATATTCACTATTTGGATACCGGTAAGATCAAACAGAGCAGAACTTTGACTCTGGTTGGGTTGGAATCTGCCTGGGTCTATGGTGAGGCTTCGTTGCAAGGTGAGTGGATAGCATCAAATCTTGAGCGGGATGATGCTGCCGATATCGAATTCAGTGGTTGGTATATTCAGGCCAGTTGGTTCCCCACTGGAGAGAGTAGGCACTACAAGAGCCAGCAAGCCCGTTTTGGCAGGGTTAACCCGCTCAGTGAACAGGGTGCTCTCGAATTGGCATTGAGGTACAGCACACTGGATCTGAATGACCAGGATGTGGAAGGAGGTTCCAGTGATCAGCTCGCATTTGCTGTGAACTGGTATTACAAACCTCAGTTACGATTTATGATGAACTATATAGTAGTGAATAATGATCGATACGCCGATGCTGACGGTGATGTGGAAAACGAGGATGAACCAAATATTCTTCAGCTTCGTGCGCAGCTCGATTTTTAAGCCGCTTACTCAATTCAGATTGATGGTTTGATAAAAACAGAAAGCAAATGGAGTTGTAAGCCGCCAGACAGGGTGGCTGGTTAGTTGATAAAAGTGCAATTGCAGAGATTCATATGGTGCTTAAATAATATGCAGCTACACGATTGGTGTTTTAATCGTCTCAGTAGACAGCTGATGAATATCATACTGTTTTGCCTGATGGTGTTGCTCATGGTTACCCCTTGCCATGCGGCCAGTCATCAAAAAGATACCTTGGTTATTGGTAAAATTAGCCACAATCCGAAAAAGCACTATCAATATCTCAAGCCGATGGCCAAATATGTAGCCGAGAGAATGACAGATCTGGGTATTGAAAAAATCAAGATACGTCTGGCAAAAAGCAAGGAGCATCTGGCTGATTTACTGCAACAGGGTGAAGTAGACTGGGTTACTGAAACACCGGTAGCAGCAGCCTATCTGAATGAAGTTGCCGGTGCTGAAATTCTCTTGAGAAAGTGGAAAAAAGGTGTCGCTCAATACCATACAGTATTTTTCAGTCTATCCGGACAGGGTATTGATCGTCTGGAGGATTTAAAGGGTCGGGTTATTGCGTTGGAAGATCCTGCCTCAACCTCTGCATTTTATGCACCTGCCAATGCACTTATTCAACGAGGGTTGAAACTGGTCAGGCTTGATAGTGCGAGGGATGAGCCGCCTGCCAATGCAGTGGGATTTGTATTTTCAAGAGAGGAGATCAATATTGCCACACTGGTGCATAAAGGCGTAGTCGATGCGGGTGCTTTCAGTAGTGATGACTGGGTTAAAGATGATCACCTTCCCAAAAAATACCGGGAAGATTTTGAGATTTTTCATCGTACTCCCGATATGGTTAGGGCGTTGGAGATTGTCCGGCAGGATCTGGATCCGAAAATTCGTCAACGATTGTCGGAAATACTCCTTGATGCCAACGCTAACCCTGCAGCCGCTCCTGTACTGAGAGCCTATCAGAGAACTGCAAAATTTGACCAGCTGACTGAGGATCAAAAACAATCTATTTACAATTTGCGCAATATGATAAAGGCAGTTGATCAAGCAGTAGTATGGTAAAAAAACTTCTACATCGCTATACGATCGCCTTTGGCATGGTGATTATTGTTGTCGTGATCGTACTGGCAATTGTCTTTTTTCTCCAATCGGGCTCTGTATTCTCACGAATTAATACCTCCAGTGCTGCTGCTATGGGTAGTGCGTTACATGCAGAAGCCAATAAACGCTTGCGTATGCTAGGTATGATTTTAAGTGAGGATCTGGTAAATCCACTGTACGAATACGATATGCTTGCTATGTTTCAACTGCTGCAAAGTGTATCCAATCTGGATGATATAGAGTACGTCATTGTTATCGACTCCAAAGGGACTGTTGTCCATGATGGTACTGAACTGCTAAGTCGCTACGGTGAGACTATAGAGGATGCGTCGGTTTTGCAGTGGATTGAGTTTGAAAACAAACCCTTGATTCAACAAAAGGCAAAGACCCTGGAGGTGGTATCACCTATTCATATCGCCGATGAAGTGACTGGCTGGGTTATTATAGGGCTTTCGCTGCAACCTCAACTACACACGATCAAGCGCATGGCTGATGACCAATCTCGGGTTATCACTCAGTTTGAAAAAGATACTGGCAAGATCGTGATCGTCGTAGCCATGTTCCTGCTTTTAGTCGGTTTGCTGCTTGCGTTGTTGATCTCCAGGCGTTTTGTAAAACCTATAAGGCAATTGGCAGAGTCTGTTTACCAAGTGGGGCAGGGTGATCAGGGGGTGCAGATTGATCATCAAAGAGAGGATGAGTTGGGGCATTTGATCGACGCGTTCAACAGAATGAGCCTTGATCTCTCGAAGAGTACCGTGTCCCGTCAGTATCTCGAGGACATACTCAACAACATGCATGATGCTCTGACGGTCATATCCCAGCAAGGGCAAGTGCTGTTAGTCAATGAGTCGGCAGTGGATATGTTGCAGTATGCGGATGACGAACTGATCGGCAAACCCTATCTAGAGCTCATTGCCAGAAAGGAGACGGACAGAGTCGAAGGCTGGCTTAAGCAGGTAATCAAAAAAGGGGCTGAGCCGATTGATACGGCATACCGTTTGCCGAATGGTGAGCAACTTCCGGTAACACTTTCTGCCGCCTTTCTGCATAAAAAAGATGGTAATAACCAGATTATCTGTGCTGCACAGGATATCAGCGAACGTAAACGTAGTGAAGCACGTATTCGCTATCTTGCTCAGTATGACAGTCTTACCAATCTGCCGAATCGACAACTTCTAAGAGATCGTTTGAACCATGCGATGGAGCAAGCGATACGTGGTGAGTATTTGATTGCGGTAATGTTTATCGATCTGGATAGATTCAAGAAAATCAATGACAGCATTGGGCATCATGTCGGAGACCGCCTGCTCAAGGAAGTCGCATCACGATTGAAAAAGCTGCTGAGACTTGGTGATACAGTTGCCAGGGTTGGTGGTGATGAATTCGTTGTCGTTACTGAGCAAATCAATACAGTCGACAGTGCTTATCGTGTTGCCGATTTAATCATTGAAACCCTAAAGGAGCCATTCGAGATCGAGGGTAGAAAACTCTATATTGGATGTAGTATTGGTATCACGTATTATCCTTTCGGTGATGATACTTTGGACAATCTTATCCAGCAGTCTGACATGGCAATGTATCATGCCAAACAGAACGGACGAGGGCATTATGAAATCTATCATCATAAATTAGGCCTGGAACAGGATGGATCTGTACGCCTGGAGCATGAGCTGGTACAGGCTATTAGAAACAACGGTTTTCATCTGAACTACCAGCCCTTGGTCAGAGTTGATACAAATCAGGTTTCAAGTTTTGAAGCGTTACTGCGTTGGAACCACCCCAGGCAAGGTTTCATAGGTCCAATCGAGTTTCTGCCTATTTTAGAAAACTCCGGAATGATTAATGAGTTGGGAGACTGGGTGCTTGAGACTGCTTGCCAGGAGGCGCTTGCATGTCAAGCGCTAACTGACCACATGATATCTCTGAATGTGAATGTCTCAATGCATCAGTTTAATCAACTCGACTTTCCTGCCAGGGTATCTGCAATCCTCAAAAAAACTGGCTTTAATCCTCAGATGTTAAAGTTGGAGATTACCGAGAGTAGTTTGATCGATGATATTGAGTTGAGCAGGAATACCATCAAAGAACTCAAAAAACTGGGTATCAAGATTGCGGTGGACGATTTTGGCACTGGCTATTCAGCATTTACCTATCTGAGAGATTTTGATCTTGATTGTCTGAAACTTGATCATAGTTTCATCAAGGATCTTCCGCATGACCGCTATGCCGAAGGTATCTGTAGAGCGTTAATCACCATGGCAAAAGAGATGGACCTGGATATTGTTGCCGAAGGTGTAGAGAACGAACTTCAGCTCGAATGGTTGAAGCAGGAAGGTGTGGATGAATATCAGGGTGAATTGTGTAGTCCTCCAATGAGCCTTGAACAGACAAAGTCATTTATAAAAATGAGCAGCCAATTAACTGTCAAGCCATCAAGTAGTTAAAAAATCAGGCTATTGCGGGACATTAATGAGCGGCCGATTTAGTCGAATTCGTGTTCTTCAACAATGAATGCCGAAGATTTTGAGTGATCAACAAAATTCTTCTCATCTTCCAGTAGAGCTGCGCCAAGTTGCTGACCTTCTGGAGAACTCATGCCCTCCATCAGAGCCTCTGCAGATTCAAACCACACTTCGGCAATACCGTCATACTCCGGTTGCATGTTTCTGGATTCTTTGAGTGCTTGATTTAAAGGTGATTCCAGGGTGTGAGATTGCACATATTTTTTTGCGCCCATTGCCGGAGCATTACGCATGAAAAAAGGGCCATGTTTGTTCATCCAATAGTCTTTGAACTCTGCTCGGCTGATATTCGGGTGTCTGGTTAAGCACATTACGAATTTAATCATTATTCTTCTCTCTGCCTTAACAGGAAGCTGAATACCAGCTCGAGTTAATAAAGCAATCTGATCGGTGTTGATTGAAACAGATTTCAGTGGCCTTTGTAGAGTTGATCAAGATCCTCTTCATGTTCGCTGAATATCTTGTTTCTACGCAGTTTAAGTGTTGGGGTCATGAAACCGTTTTCCACACTCCACGCTTCACCAATCAAAGCTAACCTTACAATCTTGGCATAACCGGGAAAGTTATCCAGATGACTGTTTACGCGTTCAAGCAGGCTCTTCTCCTCTGCCTCAGTCAAATTTTCAGGATTGTAGTTGGCAGCATCTTCATGCTCAGGGTTGAGGTGAATCAGTGCGCTGAGATAAGGCTTTCCTTCACCCATAATCAGTACCTGGTCAAACAGGCTGTCCATTGAGATACACATTTCCATATCTGCAGGAGGCACTTTTTCTCCATTGGCGAGTACGATGATCTCTTTGAGTCTTCCAGTGATGAAGATGTGGTCGGATTCAATCTTCGCTTTGTCACCGGTGTGGAACCATCCCTGATCATCGATGCATTCGGTTGTGGCCGTTCGATTGTTCCAATAGCCCAACATCACATTGGGTGCACGGCATAAAAGCTCATCCTGATCGCTGATCTTGACCTCGATGCCAGGAAAAGGGATACCGACACTCGATGGAATGTTGTTTTCGTGGGTATTGGCAGAAATGATCGGACTGGTTTCGGTCAGACCATAGCCTTGTAAAATAGGTACTCCAAGTCCAATGAATACTTTTGCAATTTCGGATGAGAGTGGTGCGCCGCCAGAGACCGCGATGCGTAATCTACCACCGAGTTTCTGCTGTATCTTACCGGCTACCACCTTTTTCAGTAGTGGCCAAAGTAACATGTTTGCATTCCAGGGTTGTCGCCCCTGCATATTTTCGAAGACCTGCCAACCTGTCTCGACCGATAACTTGAACAGTTTTTGCGCAATGGCGGAATCGGCGGCGAGCTTATCCTGAATCTTGGCAAAGACCCGTTCGAAAATACGTGGTACAGAGACGAGAATGGTCGGTTTGATGATCTGCAAATCCTCACCCAAATCCGCAATGGATCGGGAATAGGCGGTTGTCGCGCCAGCGACCATTGCCAGATAGTAGCCAACCGTTCGTTCCAGGGTGTGAGACAGGGGCAGAAAAGAGAGAAAGGTATCAGTCGGCAGAATATCGATGATTTTTACACCGCTCTCGATATCCCAAAGGATATTTCTGTGGCTCAACATAACCCCTTTGGATCGCCCTGTGGTCCCAGAGGTGTATACGATGGTCGCCAGGCCTTCACTGGGTTGGTCGACAATCTGCAACTCTGGATCGGTTACATCGGGCAACCAGTCATCGATGTGCATCAGGCGTGGCTGAAGACCCAGTGGATCGACTTTCTCCATGGTGACAATACGATTCAGGCCGGCCAGCTGATTGCGGATCTGTTGCAGATCCTGCCATTGCTGATCATTTTCAAGCAGCAATAAACGCACCCCGGCATCCTGCAGGATATAACCGATATTTTCCGCCCGGTCATTGGTGTAGAGGGGAACGGTGACCAGACCCATGCCGGAAGCTGCCTGATCGAAGATCACCCACTCCTTGCAGTTTCTCATCATCAAGGCGACCCGGTCACCCGGTTTCAGCGCTTCCTGTTTCAGTGCTGCCTGCCAATGTGCTACCCGCTGCGCCATCTCACGCCAAGTGCTTTTTTGCCACTGCTCTGCGTCTGGATCGAATTGGATATAGGCGACATCATCAGGTGTCCGCCTGACCCGTTCCTGAAAAACACCGGCTAGTGTATCTGCCACATCGAGACTGATGTAATCTGTATTTGGTTTGTTCATATTCAGACTATCGTTGTTATCGGACTGTTGTCTGTTTGCTTCAGGTTGATGTAAGTTTTCAAACAATAACATTACACACCTCTTAAGTTAGCCCATCCGTCATCAGGATGGAACTGATTACCGTGACGTTTTTCAAGTAACTCGAGCTGATGACGCTGAGTATCGAGTCCGCCGCTGTGAATGGTATGCATCGGACCGCCCCGGAAGGGGGCAAAACCGGTGCCGAATATCACGCCGGCATCCAAAAGATCCTCATCTTCAATCACGCCTTCACGCAGGCAGGCTACCGATTCGTTGAGCAGGCGGAAAATCATCCGGTCGGTCAGATCTTCGGGTGGGATATAGCCACTCTTAACCTTATCCTTGCGGATGCGTCCCTTTTCGTAGGCATAGAAGCCCTGGCCGCTTTTCTTGCCCAGATGCTGTGC
Organism: Chromatiales bacterium; assembly: GCA_022360905.1. Lineage (GTDB taxonomy): Bacteria > Pseudomonadota > Gammaproteobacteria > Chromatiales > Chromatiaceae > Thiodiazotropha. The sequence continues at coordinate 85,792 of JAKSBX010000156.1, read as the reverse complement.
TGCCACCTGTTGCTTAAGTTGATTTGGGATCTCCAGATCAAACAGGGGGGCCAGTTTTTCAGCAACCGCCAGACAGATATCCAATCCCACCGCATCGGCCAGTTCAACCGGTCCCATCGGCATGCCGAAATCCACCGCCGCCTGGTCGACTACCGGGGCCGGTACTCCCTCGTCGATCAACTTCATCGCCTCAAGCAGATAGGGCATCAGGATGCGGTTGACCAGAAAACCCGGGCTACTCTTCACCGGCAGAGGCAGCCGATCGATGCAGCGGACAAATGCGGCGCCTTTGTGAATCAATTCAGCATCCGTCTGCTCGCCATGGACAACCTCAACCAGCTGCATCTTGGCCACCGGATTGAAGAAATGCAGACCGATCAGGCGGCCAGGATTGTCTAGAACCTCACTGATGGTTTCCAGAGGGATACTGGAGGTATTGGTGGCCAGCAGGGCATCAGGCCGCATCTGCGCCTCAAGTTGCTTGAACAGCTGTTGCTTTGCTTCGATATCCTCGAAGATCGCCTCGATTGCCACGTCAGCTCTGGCGATACCGTATCCTTTCGGGTCCGGCATCAGTCGGTCCATTGCGGCGTTTACCAGACGGGGTTTACGCAGTTTTCGACTGAACAGGCTATGGGCTCTTGAGATGGCGCGGGTGAGAAACTTGGCTTCCCGATCCTGCAGAGTTACCTGCATGCCTTTCAGGGCACACCAGGCAGCGATATCGCCACCCATGATGCCACCGCCCACCACATGCACATGGTGTGGATGAAAATCCTGTTTGCCTCCCAGGGATTTCAAGCGCTCCTGCAGAAAGAAGACCCGGATCAGGTTTTGTGCCGTACTACCGACCACGAGACGGCTCACCTCACTCGCTTCACTGCGATACATGGCCCCGGGGTCACCGCCATGCTTTTGCCAGTGATCGATCAGTGCAAAGGGGGCGGGATAGTGGTTCTTGTTGGCGTGCTTGGCGGTTTCACGCCTTAGCAGAGGTGCGGCAATCATCCGCCCAGGCAGTGTATTGGCCAGGCGGCTGAGCAATTTTTGCGGGCGTGGTTTTGGGGCTTTGCGGATCAGCTGTGAAGCCAGGGCTTTGATTTGCCTCTGCGGGGCAATCTGATCCACCAGTCCCATCTTTTTCGCCTGTTGGGCGCTCACACTGCGTCCACTCAACATCATCTGCATGGCGGGCAGGGCACCGAGACGGCGGATTGATCGTACAGTGCCGCCATATCCGGGGAATATACCCAAGCGGACTTCCGGAAAGGCGAGCCGGGTTGATGGATCGTCCTGCGCGATACGGATCTTGCAGCTGAGTGCCAATTCCAATCCACCACCCAAACAGAAGCCGTGAATCAGCGCCAGGGTTGGAAAGTCGAGACTCTCGATTCGCGCAAACAGCTCATGAACCCCATGGATGTGCTCTTCTGCTTCCCGCTGACGCATGCCACTGCGGAAACTGTTGACGTCTGCACCGGCAATGAAGCCGGAGGATTTGTCGGAGATGAAGATCAGCCCTTTGGGTTGCAGCGCATCCAGTTCGTCCAAACATTCAGCCAATTCGGCTAAGGCGTCTTGAGATAGAATGTTGACTGGGCTGTCGGCATGATCAAAGTGTAACCAGCAGATACCATGTTCATCGGTTTCGGGATGCCAGTGCTTACTCATTTCGCCACCTCCAGCAACATGGCGCCACCCTGGCCGCCACCAATGCAAAGACTTGCCATACCTCGCGTTGCGCCCCTTTGCTCAAGGGTCTTAAGCAGATGGAGCACCAGTCGGGCACCACTCGCGCCAACCGGGTGACCGATACTGATTGCGCCACCATCCACATTCAACCGCTCTTCTGGGATTGCCGACAGGGGTTGTTGCAAACCCACTTCCTGCTGCATGTAGTCCTTATCCTGCCAGGCGGCCTGACAGGCCAGTACCTGCGCGGCGAAGGCCTCATTGATCTCCCAGTAGTCGATCGCCTCCCCATCCATCTGTTGTCGCTGCAGCAGACTGCCCATGGCATGTACCGGGCCCAACCCCATCTGGGTTGGATCGAGCGCAGACCACTGGGAGTCGATCACCCGTCCGAGGATCGGGAGATTGTGTTTCTCCACAGCCTCTTCCGATGCCAGCAGTAACATGGCTGCCCCATCAGTGATCTGGGCACTGTTGCCGGCGGTCACCTGTCCCACCGGTCGATCGAAGGCCGGCTTGAGGGTCGCCAGTTTTTCAATCGTGCTGTCCCGTCGCAAGCCATCATCCGTTTCAAAAAGCTCACCGCCGTTACTGTAGATGGGTTCGATCTCATCGAGACGCCCCGCATCGATCGCCTCCGCAACTCTTTGATGACTGCGTACCGCAAAGTTGTCCATTGCCGCTCGGTCAATACCGAATCGCCAGGCCAGTTTCTCGGCAGTTTGACCCATGGTGAGTCCGGCCAGTGGGTCGGTCAGGCCTCGCAGCAGGGCAATAACCAGTTGCAGATGCTGAGGGCGCAAAGCGGCAAGCTGTCGGCTTTTGGCACCAAAGCTCTTCGCCCTGTTCCAGTCAGCCAGCCAGGCGACCATCGCCTGATTGAGCAGTATCGGGTGATGGCTCATGGATTCGGTGCCGCCGGCAAGCACCAGATGGGCCCGGCCCGAGGCGATATCCAGCGCGGCACTATCGATCGCCTGAAGGCCGGAGGCGCAGTTGCGTTGAACGGTCCAGGCCGGCACCTTGTCTCCACAGCCGAGTCGCAGCGCGATAATTCGCGCAATGTTGGCCTCGTCGGGACCCGGTGCAATACACCCGACAATCACTTCATCCAGCTCTTCCGCCGCAAAGGGTTGCCTGGTCAGCAGGGGACGAGCGGCTGAAACAGCCATATCCGAGGCGCGGAAGGGGCCCGGTTTGCCTCGAGCTTTGAGAAAAGGCGTTCGACTGCCATCTACCACGAATACGTTTCTTGGTGGGTAAGTGTCCATAACCATGGTGGTTCCTCACTCCAGCTGTTATCAGGGTGGATGCCGTTACCGAGGAGCGGCTCAGGCTGCACCCAATTTATTGATCGTTGATACCTTCGACTGCTGTTTCCCGGAGCCTGCGCCGCTCGGCATTAACCGTTCAAAGGCGTTGACTTCTATGACCTGGTTACGCAAGCGTTCCGCTTCTGCCAGCAGGGTCTTGTCAGATTCACTCAAGATTCCCAGTTTGATCGCTTCCTGAATCAATTCCGGCAACTCACGTGCATGCAGCTGTCCTGCCCGTTTCGCCCGTTTCAGGGTCTTTTCCAGGGGGATCACTTTTGATACAGCAAGCATAGCCTGTTCGAGCTGAGCGATACGTTGTTGCGGGTCATCGTCCGTGAAGACACCCTGGGTGAGGCGATCCCGTACCTCTCCTGGAGTCAGCAGAGCACGGGCAACCTGGTGATCCAATCGATCTGTGGGCTTATGGAATGGCAAGCCTGTGGGGAAGATCAACACTCGCATAATCCAGGCCAGAGGTCTGACGGGCATGTTGCGCAAAAGTCCTCTCAAGGCGTGCTGTATACGATAGAGTGACTCATCCAGCGCCCACTGCATCAGTGGTATATCTTCATCTTTTTCACCCTCTTCAACAAACCGTTTCAGACAGGCACTGGCGATATAGAGGTTGCTCAGAATGTCACCCAGTCTTGCCGACAGACGCTCCTTGCGTTTCAAAGATCCGCCGAGGGTCATCAGGGCGAGATCTGTGGTCAGGGCAAAGGATGCCGACATCCAGTTGAGTCGCTGGAAGTAACGACGCATGGGGCCGCCTTTCGGGCTCTCTGAAAGACGCCCGTGGGTGAGGCCCAGCCAGAGGGTTCTGGCAAAATTGGTGACAACAAAACCGATGTGGCCGAACAGCGCACTGTCGAACTGTGTCAGACCGGCCTGTTGATCAGGATTCTCAGCCGCTTCAAACTCCTTGAGTACAAACGGATGGGCGCGAATCGCACCCTGACCGAAAATGATCATGCTGCGGGTGAGAATATTGGCGCCTTCCACTGTGATGCCGATGGGAATCGCCTGATAGGCTCGGCCGAGCAGATTATCCGGGCCAAGACAGATGCCACTGCCACCCTGAATATCCATGGCGTCGTTGATCACCTGACGATAGCGCTCGGTCAGATGGTATTTGACGATTGCCGAAATAACGGATGGGGTCTCTCCGCTATCCAGGGCGCTCAGTGTCAGTTTACGTGCGGCATCCATTTGGTAGGTGAGTCCACCGATTCTGGCCAGTGCCTCCTCGACGCCTTCGAAATGGCCGATTGGCTGGTTGAACTGGCTGCGAACCGCCGCATAGGCTCCGGTATAACGGCTGGCCGTTTTTCCCGCGCCGGTTGAAAGTGCGGGCAGGGAGATACCGCGACCTTCAGAAAGCGAATCCATCAACATCCGCCAGCCCTGTCCAGCCCCTTCAGCGCCACCCATCACCCAATCGATAGGGATGAAAACATCCCGGCCATAGATCGGACCGTTCTGGAAAGGGATATCCAAAGGCATATGCCGTTTGCCGACTTTGATCCCGGCTGTCTCTCTGGGTACCAGGGCCACCGTAATGCCGGGTAATGGATCGTCACTCAGTAGTCGCTCCGGATCTTCCAGTTTGAAAGCCAGACCGATCAGTGTCGCAATGGGTGCCAGTGTGATGTAACGCTTTTCAAAGTTCAGGCGGATACCCAATACCTCTTTGCCCTGATAGCTACCATAGGTGACCACGCCGCTATCAGGGATAGCTCCGGCATCGCTGCCTGCTTTGGGGCTGGTGAGTGCGAAGCAGGGTATCTCTTCCCCTTTCGCGAGTTTATGCAGATAGCGCTCTTTCTGCTCCTGGGTGCCATACTGCAACAGCAGCTTGGCAGGGCCCAGGGAGTTGGGCACCATGATGGTGACAGCCGCCGTGATACTGCGACTGGCGATCTTCATCACGACTTGAGAATGGGCATAGGCAGAAAAACCCAGGCCGCCATAACTCTCAGGAATGATCATGCCGAACATCCCAGAGGTTTTGATGAACTCCCAGATGCGCGGTGACAGATCCTTATCCTCATGGGTGATCTGCCAGTCATCGAGCATCTTGCAGAGCTCTTCAACCGGTCCGTCGAGAAATGCCTGCTCTCGCTCACTCAGTTGGCAGGCGGGCTGATGCAGCAGATTCTGCCAGTTGGGTTGACCGGAAAAGAGCGCGCCGTCCCACCAGACATTGCCGGCATTCAGGGCCTCCTTTTCTGTCTGTGACATGGCGGGCATGACACTGCGGAAGGCAGCGAGCAGAGGTTTGCTGATCCACTGCCTGCGATACTCGGGCATCAGATAGAAAAACAGAGAGATTGCGTAGGGCAGGACAACCAACAGGGATCCTACCGGTGTGACCAAACCTGCCAGAATCAGTGTGACCAGCAGTATCGGTGGGGTGATGATCCAGACAATGGCCCGCGCCGAGCCGTAGGCCAGTCCCCAGAAAGTCATTAATAAAAGTGTCAGTCCTAGAAGTGTCATCGGTCAGCCTCCCTTAACGGTGGTGTTAGGAACGGAGGGCGTATTGTCATCAATGGGTTCTGCTTTTTCTTTATCCTTCTTGGTGAATGAGAATACGGTGCGGTCATCCACACGGCTCACGGTCTCACCACGGGTTGCGGCCACAAAGGCCCGTTCGTCGTCGTTGTAGAGAATGTCATCCTCACACCAGGGTAGCCGGCGGTAGACTCCCAGATCATCCAGCCCCAGAAACGGATATTTGATAATGTCGAAATAGGGGGAGTAATCGAAATCCTTAGGCGTGAAGAGTCTGGGGTTACGTTTGAAGAAGCGCAGACTGCCGTCATCGTCACGATCAATGAATGGCAGGATCGGAAAATTGACTCGATTGAAGGCCGATGCGAGCATGGAGGAACAGACAGTGCGGGTCGGCATGCCTGCATTGTGTTCGAACAGACTGGATCGCCAGCGTCTCGGTAAAAAACCCCAAGGAAAGAAAAACCGTGCTAAGTCCAGCAGATGGCGGACGTCATAATCTGTGCCGATATGCTTGATGGCATGCGCCACCACTTTATGGGCATCTTCCGGTTCCAGGCCGGTAGGCCGACAGATTCGCAGGTGGTCACGGCGATATTTGGAGACTGGGGCGATGATGGTGCCTTCACCGAGCAGCGCCTCGACCATCAGCTGCTCGCTCAGATCCCCCTTGTAGGCCATCCTCACCCGCTGTTGCAGATCGGGATCCCGGATATCGTAGATTCTGCCGATGTAGAGGGCGGAGTGGGTCCAAGTGCTTTGGGTGATGGTTTTGATGACATTGCTGACACGACTGCGCCCCTCGACCAGCAACACGTCACCTGGCCGAAGTTCATAACTGAGTCGATTGAAATCACACAATGGGGAAGAGGAGGGCGGACCTTCTTTGGTCAGCCACTCAGCGATCCATTGCATGATCCTCTGCCCGATTCTGCGCATACTAAAACCCAGTAAAACAGTATGTATTAGTTTAAGTATAGACCTTTATCGGAGGGGGCGAGTTTCATTGAGTTCTGCAAAAGCACCAAATATGCTCACTAACTAGTGTGTGATCAGAGACTTGTGGTTGGTTTTGTAAAGAGTGGCTGAGGGTCAATTGTTAACGATTTTTAACCGATTCTCGCCTATATGGTCCATACCGAGCGCTACTTCAAAAACTGGAAGTGACACCAAACGAGATCAGCATCGGTAATTGGTAGATAGGATCGCGATCACTGTAATCAGCGTTATATTCGTAACCGCTGACATTCTTCTTTCCATAGGCATTGATCAGTTCGACATAGGCGGTGGTCTTGTCGCTGAAACGACGGCTCAAGCGTAGATCCAGGCGGTGGTAGTCCGGCATACGTTCAGAATTGATGTCGCCATAGACCGGCCTGTAGCGCTCTTCTCTCTCTGTGTCTTCAGTTGAGCCGATGATGGGGGTATAGGGTGCGCCAGAGTGGTACCACCACTTGGCGCCTACTTCCCAGTTTCCGTTGATATGGTAGTTACCTACCAGGGTGACTGCGACAGGCTGATCGTATTCAAATGGAAAACGCTCGCCTGTTGCCGTATCGGTGCGTTCTGCTTTGGACAGCGCCAACGAAAGCCAGCCCGACCAGCGATCGGTGCGTATTTTACGCAGAAACAGCTCCACACCGGCGGCCTTGCCTTCTCCGGAGTTGTTGTAGCGCGTTACTGGATCACTGCTGACAAGATTGTCGATCACTTTGTAGTAGAGCTCTGACTTCCACTCCCATCCATCCATACCGATATGTTCTATACCCGCCACATAGTGGGTAGCGTCGAAATGACTCAGTTGGGGATTTCCGAACACCTTCTCCACTTGAATCAGGCTGGGCATTTGATGATATCGACCGAATCCAGCACTGTATGTCCATTCGTCCTGCTGGGAATACTCGATACGCAGACGCGGTTCGATAAAAGTCTCATCCAGGTAGTCTTCGTGCTGCCCGGAGAGGCCTGCTGTGATAGCAAGCTTTTGATTGGGATACCAGTTGTCTTCAATGTAGAGTTGCTCGGAGGTCACTTCAACCTGGGCATCGCTATTAAGCTGATCAGCATCGGTGTAGCTACAGTCCACATCGAATTCGGTGCAGCCGGTGTCGCGAAAACTGATGTCGTAGTCAACTTTTAAACGGGAAACCTCTCCACCAAGGGCGAGAAGGTGTTTGCTGCCCAGTGACTGAGTCCATCGCCCTTTGGCAAACCAAGTATCTGTCTCCACCGCCCAGTCACCCGCTGCGGCTGCTTGAGCGCGGGTTTCACTACTCATGTGCCCGCTAGCGAGCGTGGTTTCCCTAATCCCAGGGGAGGACTCCCAGACGATACCCTGGCTATGGTATGCCGTATCGTTGCTGTGGGTACCGATCAGTACCGGCTCCTGTTGTGCGGTATCGCTGTCGGAGTCCAGTGTCACCTCCATCTCATCGCTGGCACCGGTCGCTTGCAGTCTGAGGCGGCTGCCGTTGTGCATTTGCCAGAGGTATTTCCCCTGATAATCTGTGTAGCGCGGAAATTGAACGAATTCGATACCGTCTTCGTTGTCTTCCACGATATCCTCTAAGATCAGATCCATATAGCTCATTCGGCCGGCCAGATAGAATGAGTGTCCTGCACTCACCGGTCCTTCGAGCAGTACACCGGCCTGAAGCACGCTGACATCAATGGTAGTGGTAAACTCGTCACTACGGGGGTCACGCAATCGGGTGTCGATCACCGCACCTGTGCCACCATGGTATTCAGCGCCATAGGCCGCCGGAAGGTAATCGAAGCTCTCCACCAATTGGGTGTTGAATACACTCACTGTACCCCCGGCATGGAACAGATAGCCAGCAGGCAGGAAATCGACAAAGTAGCTGTTATCTTCCGGGCGGGAGCCGCGAATCGCCGGGTCGGCACTGGTATCATCATTGACGGTCACCCCAGGCAGCGCTTGCATGGCGCGCAATGGATCACTGCCGCTACCGGGTATTCTATCCATGGTTTTTCTGTCGATGTGGTAACCCAGAGGGGGCGCTGTCTCAAGACTGGAAGGCTCCTGATCTGGCGTGACAGTAATCTGTTCCAGTTGTTCACGCTCCTCGGCAATTGCACCCCTGGCGCCGATTGTGAGGGCCAGTAGTAAGCACCCCCGGGCGACAAATTCCTTGATGATTTTACGATTCATGGCTGCTCCTTCCCTGATAAATCGCCATTGCTTTTCTACAGATGAAGCTATCTGCATGCTCAAAGGAGTATCTAGCGGTTAAACAGATAGTGATTCCCTTATCCTTCGGCTCATAGTAGCCATCCCTGCCCGGATCTACATGTCATCATAGATGCAACACCGTGTAACACTCCATGGGTGCTGTGTAACGGATTGTACGCCCATGGAGAAACCGGTGTTGTTTAGAACATCCAATGAGGTTACTTCAGAGTTGCATAGCGCATTGTGTCAGCCGAGGTAGAGTTGCTCACCGGGCTGAATAGCCGAACTGGCTGGAAACAACCCATCGGTGAATCTGTCGCTGAACTAGGCGTGGAATTAATCGTTGAGTCTAGTTTCGACGAGTTAGTCCGGTCTTACACCGCCACTCCACCATATCCGGCAAGCCCCTTCATCCGAAACCATACAGGGTCCAACAGGATTCCGTGGTACACAGGCAGTACCGTAGAGTTTGCATTGATTGGGATACTTTTTGCCCAATACCACCTGGGCACAATCACAACCGGCCGGCATCTCTCCGGCCCGTTTACGATCGGCTTTGTCATACTCGGGATAGCGGAGTCTGGCATCCCATTGGGCATAGTCGGCATGCAGTGAAAAACCTGACTGTGGAATGGTACCAATACCCCGCCAATTGGCATCGACAACCTCAAGGGCGGCACTCAAATGGGCTCTTGCGCTTGGGTTTCCCTCGGGTTTAACAAGTTCCGCATAACAGTTATCGAGAAAACGCCGATCTTCCAGGGATTGGCGGCAGACAGAGTAGGTTGCCGCCAGCAGGCTTTCACTGGTGAATCCGGCTACGGCAGCCGGCAGTTGATGTTTTTCGACGACAAATTGCCACTCTTCAGGTCCCATGACAGTGGCCACATGTCCCGGAGCCACCAGAGCATCGAAACCTGGGGTATCGGATTCCAGCAGCATAGAGACGGCCGGCCAGGTTAGGCGACCGGAGAGCAGGATCGAGAGGTTGTCCGGTATACCCTCTACCAGCAGGGAGGCAACCGGTGCGGTGGTCGTCTCAAATCCAGCCGCAAAGAAGACAAACTCCCGGTTCGGATCGGATTTTGCCAGCTTCAGCGCCTCGATTGGTGAGGCGATGGGCCGGATATCGGCACCGGCTCCATGGGCCTGATCGAGGGAACGGGGCTGCTGTTTACTGACATTTACCGGTACCCGCAACATATCGCCAAAGGCGAGCAGGGTGATCTCTTCATTCAGGGCCAACTCTATCGCCTGATAGATATCCTCCTCCGGGCAGACGCAAACCGGGCAGCCTGGGCCCGGGATGAGTTCGATCTGCGTCGGGAGGGCGCCACGCAATCCGGCCTGCGTAATGGATCGTTCGTGTCCACCACAGACATTCATGATCCTGAAGCGTTCAGTTAATGGCAGCTGGCGAAGCTGTGTCAGCCACGCTTTTGCAGTCAGAGACATGTTTGGATCGAACCTGCGACCTTAGAGTGATGCTGTTTCCAGTTCTGTCGAGTTCGTCCTTGTCTGATTTATTTGTGCCTCCAGCCAGGCAAGCCACTCATCCATGCCCTGGTCCGATTTTGCTGAAATCAGCGTGATCGGGTTTTTATAGGCGAGTTGTTGCAGTGACTGGCTCGCGTTGTCGGGGTTGAAATCATCCAATAGGGGGAGCAGGTCTGATTTGGTGATCAGAACGTGATCTGCTGCACGGAAGATCACTGGGTACTTGGCCGGTTTGTCATCCCCTTCGGTTACCGATAACAGGGTGACATTGAGGTGTTGCCCCAGGTCGAAGCTTGCCGGACAGACCAGATTTCCCACGTTCTCGATAAACAGCAGGTCCAGCTCATCCAGGGGTGTCTGGTGCAAGGCCTGATGGATCATGTGGGCGTCCAGATGACAGGCTGTGCCGGTGGTGATCTGAATCGCCGGTACACCTTTGTCTCTGATGCGCTGGGCATCGTTTTCTGTCTCCAGGTCCCCCTCGATGACACCGATTTTGTAGCGGCCTTTGAGGTGGTCAATGGTGCGTTCCAAGAGACGCGTCTTGCCACTGCCCGGAGATGACATCAGATTGATCGCCAGCACGCCATGTTTTTCGAAGTGCTCCCGGTTGTGTGCCGCCTGATGGTCGTTCTCGCTCAACAGATTTTCCAATACCTCGATAGCGACATGGTCATCGGAGGTGTGGGCGTGTTTGCCACCCTCTTCAATCAGATGTCTATTACCATGGGTGATATTACATCCACAGGTGTCACACATTTTACAGCTACTCCCAAGTTAGTTTTTTGTGAGTTCAACACTGGCCAACAGCAGTTCGTCGCCACTGATCAGGCGGGTGCGAAAGTCCCCACACTCGGCACAAAGCAGACGATTGGCCTGGGCATCGGAATCATAACCACATTGTAGACAATGGACCCGCACCGGCTGGGTTTCCGTCACCAACTCTGCCGCCTCGGCTTTGGTTCCGCATCTGGCTATGGTGAAGGCCTGTTGCAACAGCTCAGGAACCACCCCGGAGAGTGGCCCGATCTGAATGATGATACGTTCCACCGAGATCGCCTGTTCACGATGGGCGATCTCTTCCACTTGTCTCAGCATGGATTGGCACACCGACAGCTCATGCATCAGTTTGTGGATCCATTTTGGTTAACATCTCGTCATAGATTTCCCAGGCGGATTGGGCCTCCTGAGGAGAGACCTTCTGTATTGCGTAGCCAACGTGTACCACCACGAAATCATCCGTAGCCAACGCCTCATGCTGCAACATAAACAGGCTGACCTCCCTTTCAACGCCTTTGGCTTCACAACGTGCGGTGAAGCCATCAATCTCTTTTATCTGCATGGGTATGCCAAGACACATGGTGTAACCTGCCTGTGAGGTAATTGAGTCCGCCTGTTTGGGCTTCTATATAGGTCCAAAGGAGAGCTGATTGATTCATGCCTGCTCAGATCGGGATCTTTATCATCCGGGTCTGTACCTGGATCATGCGCTAAGCAAGCGTGACAAATCAATCAAACTTCCCTTAAAGTTATTCTCGCAGGGAGTCCGGTGTTGCTTCAAGGTAGAATGTTGATCAAGCACAATAACTCGGTAGATTTCAGGACTGAGAATATGACGATAGAAAGCGTTTTAATCCTGGGCATTGGAAACACCCTGCTCAGTGACGAGGGTATTGGCATCCATTTAGTGACTGCCATGCAACAGAAGACCGGGGATATTCCCGGGGTTACCTATATGGATGGAGGTACTCTGAGTTTTACGCTGGCAGAACCCATTGCCGATGCCGATGGATTGATCGTGGTGGATGCGGCGCGCATGAAACAGCCACCCGGTACACTTCAGGTGTTTCATAACGAAGCAATGGATCGTTACCTGAGTGGTAACCGGTCAAGTGTTCACGAAGTCAGCCTGGGGGATTTATTGGACATTGCTCGTTTATCGGAAACCCTGCCGGCTCAGCGCTGCCTGGTGGGTATTGAACCGAAAGAGCTGGATTGGGGGGAGACCCTGAGTGATGCGGTTGCCCCATCGGTAGAGCAGGGCATCAATGAAATAATATCCATACTTAATGAATGGGGAATAATTTCATAACAGGATTTTATTTAATCTTCTCATAATAATCAGATCTTTTAATGTCTCATTGATGATCCAGATCAGCACCTTTATCAGAAATAGGTGATATTCTTTCTGATAAGTAAATATTTAGGGCTTTCCTGATGCAGCGAATCCAGGACATCGCCATAAAAGTAGAGACTCCCGAAGGCACTCAGACCAGCCATGGGAACGCACTCCCCATCATGCACGAAATCCACCACGCCCTTCAGCGCTTCTCCGCCGAAGGTGAACAGAGTTGCATCGATTTGCGTTCACTGCCGTTTGGGCCGGGTGATGAAGAGGAGCTGTTACGCCTGCTGGGCCGAGGCGAAATCAATATGACGATGGATGCTTTGGGTGAAAGCACCATCTGGGAGACGGCATTTTCCGGGGTCTGGGTTGTCGATCATCGGAATGCCGAGGGCGAACGTGTCGCTTTGCAGATCGAGATCGGCTCTGTTCCACAAATCGTATTCTCACAGCAGGAAGATATCGTTGACGCCATAGACCGGCTAGAAGAACAGTTAGGGTTAGCAAGCCCATAAGACCATTAAGTCCGCATTTTGATCGAAGCGGTAGGAGTTGTGATGGCTGATGATCGAAAAAAACTCTCTATGACACTCGGCGAAAGCCTACGTCAGCAAGGGGTCTCCAGGCGGGGATTTCTGAAGTATTGCGCCGCCACCGCATCGATGATGGCGTTGCCACCAACCATGGTTCCTGCGATTGCGCAGGCACTGGAGAAAGCTAGACGCCCATCGGTGATCTGGCTCTCATTTCAGGAGTGTACCGGTTGTACCGAGTCTCTGACCCGTAGTCACTCCCCAAGTGTGGAAAACCTGATATTCGATCATATTTCACTGGATTATCACCATACCTTGCAGGTTGCGTCAGGTGATGCCGCGGAAGCGGCCAGGGAAGCGGCCATGCATGAGAATGAAGGCAAATATATCGTGGTTGTCGATGGTTCCATTCCATTGGCCAATCCGGGCTATTCGGCGATTGCCGGTATCAGTAATCTGCAAATGCTTGAAGAGACTGTGGCCGGTGCAGCGGCGGTGGTCGCGGTAGGTAGTTGTGCCGCATTCGGAGGTCTGCCTCATGCCAATCCCAATCCCACCGGTGCGGTCTCCGTGGGTGAGATCATCAAGGATAAACCGGTGGTCAATGTATCCGGCTGTCCACCTATCCCTACGGTAATTACCGGTGTACTGGCCCACTTCCTGACCTTTGGTTCACTCCCTGAACTGGATGATCTGGGGCGGCCGATGGTGTTCTTTGGGCAGAGCATTCACGACCGATGTTATCGACGGCCTTTTTATGACAAAGGTCTGTTTGCCGAGACGTTTGACGATGAAGGTGCACGGAAGGGGTGGTGTCTGTTCCGGCTGGGTTGCAAAGGCCCAATGACCTACAACGCCTGCGCCACGGCTAAATGGAATCAGGGCACCAGTTGGCCTGTTGAATCTGGTCATGGTTGTCTGGGGTGTTCTGAGCCCGACTTTTGGGATGCCGGCGGTTTTTATAACGCGCTCTCCATTCCAGATAGCGATCTCACCAGAAAGACAGGCTATGTTGTGGGTGCCGGTGTTGCACTGGGTGCCGCTGCTGGCGCACTCAATCGCAGCACCCGGGCGAAAGCGGCTGCACAACATGAAACCGTTACCATTGACGACTTGGATAAGAAATCATGAGCACATCAATTGATTTTCTTTTGTGGGTAAGAGGACCAGGGTTCGATATTGCTTTGTTCATCTTTATTGTTGGAGTTCTGATACGCCTGCTCGAGATTTTGATCTTGGGACGTAAACCCGATTATTCAGAGCCTCGTGGTGCTGAACTGGGAGCCGGATTGTTGACCCTGGTCACTCGTACCGCTCCGGAAGGAGGTAGCTTCAAACGCTCGCCTTTTACGGTTGTGGGAGGTTATATCTGGCACATCGGTTTTCTGGTCAGTCTGTTTCTGTTTGTGCCCCATATCGAACTGATCGATTCGGTGCTTGGTATCCGCTGGCCTGGTATTGCCAGTAATCTGGTCGATGCCATCTCTGCCGTGACCATTGTGACCCTGGTGGCGATGCTGTTCAGTCGTTTGACCCATCCGGTGAAACGTTTTCTCAGCGGCCCGGAGGACTATCTGACCTGGGTGGTCACCTTTCTGCCCATGCTTACCGGGTATCTTGCCTACCATCGTATGATCGATCCCTATCCGCTGGTCTTGGGTCTGCACATACTCAGCGTTGAGCTGTTGATGGTGCTGTTTCCCTTTACCAAACTGATGCATGCCTTCACCTTTATTATTGCCCGCTGGTACAACGGGGCTATGGCAGGTCGCAGAGGAGTTCAGTCATGAGTGAGGCAACCTTAGAAAGAGGCATGAACGCCTTTCGTGAACAGATGAATGCCCCTGTGGCGTCTTTTTTCTCCAGCTGTGTGAATTGCGGAATGTGTGCTGAAGCCTGTCTCTTCTATACCGAGACCGGTGATCCCAAATATACGCCGATTCATAAACTGGAACCTCTACGCCGGGTATGGGAACAGGAATACACCCTGTGGGGTCGACTGAAATCCATGCTGGGTCTGAGCAAGCCAGTTACCAACGAGCTGCTGGAGGAGTGGGAAACCCTGATCTACGACGGTTGCACTCTGTGTGGCCGTTGCTCCATGGTTTGTCCGGTGGGTAAGGACATCAGCTATATGATCCGCCGTGCCCGGGAAGGTTTCGTAGCAGCCGGTTATGCGCCGGAAGGCATCAAAGGGGCAAGCCGTCGGGCGGTGACCATCGGTAGCCCGATGGGGGTTAAGTTTCCGGCCTTGGCCGCACAGATCAAACATATCGAGGCGGACAGCGGCCTTAGCATCCCGGTGGATGTTGAGGGTGTTGATTACATGGCGCTGTTGTCCTCCATGGAGATCATGAACTTTCCTGAGTATCTGGAGGCCCTTGCCCGAATCTTCAAACAAGCTGGGGTTACCTGGACGATCAGCTCGGAGGCGTTTGAGGCAACCAATTCGGGGATTCAGATCGGCTCTTCCGATATCGCTCGGGAGCTGGTGAATCGTGTGGTGGTGGCGGCAGAGAAGCTGAAGGTCAAATATGTGATCAGTCCTGAATGCGGACATGCCTACACGGCCATCCGTTGGGAGGGGCCAAACCTGATCGGTCGGCCATACGATTTCAAAGTTGTACACATCCTGGAACTGCTTGATGAATTGCGATCCTCAGGGCGTTTGAAGACAGAGGGTACGGAAGATGACCGCCTGACCTTCCACGATCCCTGCCAGATTGTGCGCAAAGGTGGTGTACTGGAACCACCGCGCAATCTGCTGAATATGGTTGCAACAAACTTTGTCGATATGAACGACAGCCGTGAAATGAACTGGTGCTGCGGCGGTGGCGGCGGTGTCAGTGCCAATGAACGGGCCGAAGAGTTGCGCATTAAAGTATTCAAACGTAAGAAGACCCAACTCGATGAACTCAATGTGGAGACGCTGGTGACCGCCTGTGCCAACTGCCGCCTGATCATCGAAGAGGGCTTGGAAGAGTATCGCATGGAGATGCCGGTCGTCGGTCTGACCGAGATGATTGCAGAGCATCTGGTTGAAGATGAAAAGTAGCTCTGAAACCTTAGCGCCATTCCTTATGATAGGAGACGAGACAAAATGAGTGACAGAATCGTCGTTGATCCCATCACCAGAATCGAAGGCCATCTGCGTATTGAAGCGCAGATGGAAGGCGATCAGATCAGCAGTGCTTATTCATCAGGCACCATGGTTCGCGGCATAGAGATTATCCTCAAGGGTCGGGATCCCCGTGATGCCTGGGCCTTTGCACAACGGATCTGCGGTGTCTGCACCCTGGTGCATGGTATCGCTTCAGTCCGGTCGGTCGAGGATGCCCTGAATTATCAGATCCCGCAGAACGCCCAGTTGATCCGTAATTTGATGATCGGCGCCCAGTATATTCATGACCATGTGATGCATTTTTATCATCTGCATGCCCTGGATTGGGTGGATGTGGTTTCTGCCTTGTCGGCTGATCCAGGCAAGACGGCAGAACTTGCACAATCATTGAGTAACTGGCCAAAAGCCTCTCCAGGTTACTTCTCCGATGTGAAAAAGAAACTCAAAGGGTTTGTTGAAGCTGGGCAGTTGGGTATTTTCGCCAAAGCCTATTGGGGACATTCGGTTTATAAACTTCCCCCTGAAGCGAACCTTATGGCGGTGGCTCACTATCTTGAGGCGCTGAGTTGGCAAAGGGATGTGGTGAAGTTGCATGCCATCTTTGGTGGTAAGAATCCACATCCCAATTTTCTGGTGGGTGGGGTTGCTTCTGCGATCGATCTCAATTCCGATTCTGCGATCAATACCAAGAAGCTCTCCCAGGTGCAGGATGTGATCACCAAGATGCGTGAATTCACCGATCAGGTCTATGTGCCCGATACCCTGGCGGTGGCCAGTTTCTACAAGGATTGGGGTGAGCGTGGCGAAGGACTGGGCAATTTCCTCTGCTATGGGGATCTGCCCGGAACCTCGATGGATGATCCGGACAGCTTCTTCTTCCCGAGCGGGGTGATTCTGGATCGGGATCTCTCCACGGTTCATCCGCTCGATCTCAACAGTGCCGATGAGATTCAGGAGCACATTTCTCACTCCTGGTACGACTATTCTGGCGGCAAGGATCAGGGGTTGCACCCCTATGATGGCGAGACCAACCTCAACTACACAGGTCCGGAGCTACCTTACAAGCATCTCAACGTCGACGAATCCTACTCTTGGTTGAAGGCACCCAGATGGAAGGGCAAGGCGGTCGAAGTTGGACCGCTGGCCCGGGTGCTGATGCTCTATGCCAACGGCCATGAACAGACCAAAGAGCTGGTCGGTATGACCTTGAGTAAACTGGATCTGCCCACCAGGGCACTCTTCTCGACACTCGGACGGACGGCGGCTAGAACCTTGGAAACCAAGATACTCGCCGACGCCATGCAGGGTTGGTATGACCAACTGGTGGCGAATATCAAGGCTGGCGATACCAAGACCTTTAACGAGGCTCTGTGGGATCCTTCCACCTGGCCGAGCGAATGCCGTGGTGTGGGTTTCATGGAAGCGCCCAGAGGTGCCCTGGGGCACTGGATCGTGATCGAGGATGGCAAGATTGCCAACTATCAGGCTGTGGTTCCCAGTACCTGGAATGCGGGGCCCCGGGATCCCAACGGTCAACCGGGTGCCTACGAGGCCGCTCTGCAGGATAATCACCAGTTGGCCGATGCCAAGCAGCCGGTGGAGATTCTCAGAACCATTCACAGCTTCGATCCCTGCATCGCCTGTGCCGTCCATCTCTCAGATGAAGAGGGTGAGGAGATGCTGCAACTGAAGGTAACCTGATTCAATCTCATTGCGTGGTGGGGCAGGGCCCCACCCGTACTTTACCCAGAATATAATCCCCGACATTAGTATTAGCAGGCCCTGAGATAGGGGCTTGGCGTACCTTTTTGGGCTAAGTTTAGCCTCCTGTCTGTTTTCAATACTTATCAGCGGTTTCCGACCCATTTGGATTGGCTTTGTCTGGCCTGAAAAGATATTTCACCATTTTCAGCTTGATTTCATTTTCTTCAGCCATGCTTAGCCACATTCAGGTTATAGAGAGAGTGAGTATGGCTAAAAAGCGAATGATAAAGGTCTGGGATCCCTTAGTGCGACTCTTCCATTGGTCACTGGTAGGGGCTTTTGCTATCTGCTGGATGACGGAGGATGAGTGGATGGATCTGCATGTCTATGCCGGTTACACCGTGGCTACTCTGCTGTTGGTCCGTGTTGTCTGGGGGCTGATTGGAACGCGCTATGCCCGATTCAGCGATTTCGTGAGATCTCCGGGCAAGGTGCTGGCTTACCTGAAGGATCTGCTCAGGTTCAAAGCGAAACGTTTTATCGGACACAATCCGGCCGGTGGCGCCATGATTGTGATGCTGATGTTCTGTCTGCTGATAACGGCGCTGACAGGCATGCTGGCTTATGGTGCAGAGGGACTGGGACCCTTGGCTGAACCACTGTTTTCCAACAGGCCCTATGGTGGTGAATTGTACGAGGAGATACACGAATTTTTTGCCAATCTGGCGCTCGTGTTGGTTGCGGTTCATTTGACGGGGGTATTGGTCGGATCCCTACTCCACCAGGAAAATCTTGTGCGCTCGATGATTACAGGCACAAAGCGAGGATAAGGTAATGAAATCCAGTATTAAATTAGTTTTACTGCTGACTTGCCTTCCAGCCGTAGTTCATGCAGAGACATTGGAGGAACGGCTTGCCAGCTATCAGGAGAAAGGTGTTGCATCATTCAATCCGGATAAAGGACGAGCTATCTGGCAACAAGAGATTATGCACGCACAAAGTGGCAAATCCCGCTCATGCGGTGATTGTCATGGTGATGATTTAACTAAGCCAGGAAAGCATCGAAAGACAGGCAAAGCCATCGAGCCTATGGCGCTATCTGTCAACTCCCAACGGCTGAAAGATGGCAAAAAGATTGAAAAGTGGTTCAAACGTAACTGCAAATGGACCTGGGGCAGGGCATGCACAGCCCAGGAAAAGGGCGACATATTAAGTTATCTGCAGCAGTTATGAATGGAGGTTTGCGATGAAAGTGAAAAAGCTATGGTTACCATTGGTTTTGATTCTAGCGCTAATATTCAGTGTTGGGGTGGTGCTAGCCGATCGGGAAGAGCATGAATATGAAGCAGAACATGGATTTCTCTCTCGCTGGCTAGGTTCAGACTCTATGATGGTTGATAGTAAGGGAAGTCCGCAATACCAGGAAGAGTGCGGTAGCTGTCATTTTCCCTATCAGCCTGGCTTTTTACCGGGCGCCTCATGGCGATTGGTGATGTCGGGACTGGAGGAACATTTCGGCGAAAATGCTGAATTATCAGATTATGAAACCGAGATCATTTTGAATTATCTAACACGAAATGCGGCTGAAAACAGCCATGGTGAAATCTCCCGGAAAGTTATTTGGTCAATCCGCTCAAAACAGCCACCACTACGCATTACGGAAACTGATTTCTTCAGGCATGAACATGATGAGATCTCTCCCTGGATGCTGCATAACAATGGTGAGAAGATTCAATTCAGCAATTGTGACAGCTGCCACACTCGGGCAATGCAGGGGGCATTTAACGAACATGAGATTAAAATACCAGGTTATGGTCGTTGGGATGACTGATTGATGCCTAAAAGCGTCAACATGGCATTGTTGCTGTTGGTTTCAGTGACTACCACACTGCTCTATGCAGATGAAGATGTGGGTTATCAGGAGGTGCGGCGTCTTACTCAAAGCGGAAAGATCGTACCATTGACGGAGTTGTTGAGGAACATTCAGGCAGAAAAACCAGGCAGAGTGATCGAAGTGGAGTTGGAACGCAAAGGTCAGGCCTACGTATACGAAATTGAGATACTCGATGAGCAGGGAGTGGTATGGGAATACAAGCTCGATGCAGTAAGTGGAGAGATTCTGGAGCTCGAGTTGGAGGATTGAAGCATGCGACTGCTGCTGGTTGAAGATGATGATCTGTTATCGGCATCGCTCAAACAGGATCTTGAGCGACAGGGATACGCGGTGGATCTGGCAAAGCAGGGCATCGAAGCGGAGTACATGGGCGACGAGATGGAATACGATCTGGTCGTTTTGGATCTTGGATTACCCAAACGATCAGGCATCGAGGTCTTAAAAAATTGGCGCTCAAAAGGGAATGATATTCCGGTGCTTATTCTTACCGCCCGAGATGCCTGGCATGAAAGAGTGGCAGGATTTAAAGCGGGGGCGGATGACTATCTGGGAAAGCCGTTCCATGTTGAGGAATTGGTTGTTCGCCTGCAGGCACTAACGCGTCGATCACATGAAATGGTTGGCCGCAGTCTCAAGGCCGGTGGTGTCGAACTGGATGAGGAGAAGCAGCAGCTCATACTGCCTGATCAGCAACGGCTGGAACTTACCGGTACAGAATTCAGGTTGTTGAGATTTTTTATTCTCAATCAAGGGAGAATTCTATCCAAAACTCGGCTTACAGAGCATGTATATGAGCAGGATTTCGACCGGGACAGCAATTTAATTGAGGTTTACATCAGTCGATTGCGTGAAAAGTTGGGAAAGCAGGCAATCAAAACCCGACGCGGTCAGGGTTACATCTATGTCGGTATTGAATCCTAAATCCATCGAGCGACAATTGCAGATTGGCCTGATGGTCAGTCTGATCCTGTTGATGGGGTTGTTGTGGCTATTTGGTGCGGGTTCAATTGCAAAACTTACCGAAGATTTCATTGCCTCAAGGCTTGAACATGATGGGGAGTCAATACTGGGTGCAATCGTGACAGAACCCCGATTATCAGTTAAGGAAGCCTACATCAATCAAATTTACCATCGACCGTTTTCGGGTCACTACTATCTCATCTATGGCGATCGTGGATCGGAGATAACTTCCCGTTCGTTGTGGGATTATAAGCTTCATCTACCTATCCTGAAGCCAGGGGAGAGCGAACGTCTCTATCGTCAGGGTCCTGATGGACAACAGTTACTGGTGTGGTTGACCGGCTATCGAAAAAAGAATCGGAATCTGACCATAGCGGTTGCCGAGGATCTCTTGCCGATCACCAATCAGCGACAAACCTTTCTTTGGAACTTTGCCCTGTTGTCAATCTTGGGACTGGTGGCCCTGTTGCTTCTGCAGCGACTGGTGGTAAGACTGGCATTTCGTCGTCTCGAACCCCTGCGGGAGGATGTGAGAAACCTTTCATCGGGGTGCGAACAGCCGTTGACTGAAGACGTTCCCAACGAGATGGTGCCGCTGGTCAAAGAGGTAAACCACTTGCTGCAACTACTTTCCCAGCGCAATCAGCGGACCCGTAATGCACTCGGCAACCTGGCCCACGCGTTGAAAGGGCCACTCAATCTGTTGACGGGATACTTTGACAGGCAGGTGCGGGATCAGGGTAGTGAGCAACATCATCAGGCCAGCCTACAGCTGGACCGCATACGCTTGCTGATCGATCGGGAACTCAAAAGAGCAAGGCTCAGTGGCGAGCGGAGCATCAATCAGAAATTCAACGCAAAAGTTGATTTACCTGACCTTTTGGATGTATTACGAAAAATCTATCAGGGGCGTGATCTTAATATTGAGGCGATTTTCAAGGAAGAGTGTCCTCCGTTCGGTGATCGAGAAGATATGCTCGAACTGTTAGGAAATCTTTTGGACAATGCCTGTAAATGGGCCGAGAGGAATGTCCTTTGTCAGATTGATTGTACTGACAATCTGCGCGTTGTGATTGAAGATGATGGGGATGGTTTGGCAGCATCGGATTTGCAAAGTCTGATGCAGCGGGGCAGCCGTCTGGATGAGTCTACTGAGGGGCATGGTTTGGGTTTGGCCATCGTTCACGAAGTGGTGCAACTTTACCGGGGAGAGATCTATTTTGACCGTTCCCCTCAATATGGCGGGTTACGGGTTAGGGTGGTTCTGAAAAATCTGTAGAACATAACCAACAGCAAGGAGGCTGTGGATATGACCAATCGATTACCGGCAATCCATATAAAGCCAGGTCCCTCAAGACAGCAGGTGATCTGGCATCGCAGTCTCTACCTCATGACATTTCTGGCGATTATCTCTGCCTCGATTGGACTGATCGTCAAAATTCTACTTTTGATCGTACTTTTGCTGACCAAACTGCCGGTTTACGGGAAATTTACCCCTGAACAGGTAATAAAAGCGGTAATCAAAGGCAATGGCTGGTCGAAAATTGTCCTGGCAGATGGGACGAAACGTACAGCGAGATTACGTACTGATAGCCTGGTAACACCCTGGCTGATCTTATTGCGATTTGATGTCCGGGGGCGCTGGCGCCATCCGGTGATGGTGCTTTTTCAGGATACTTTACCGCCGACAGAAATGCGCAGTTTAAGGATATTTTTGAAGCATGGCTCATTCACCAGGGAGGAGCCGGTTGTCTGATCAAACTGGAAATGCCAGGCCAGGGCCAGCCGGCGGTGAATTCGATTGCCTATCCACAACTCAGCAATAACCCAACGAGTATTCTTGTGGTATGAGCCAGCTCTCAATAGGGAGAATAGGCCTCTGGGATCAATATGGTTGGTTTGTTCTGCACCCGGTCATCGGGGTAGGGGAAGTCCAGAGTGAAATGGAGTCCTCGACTCTCACGTCGACATTGGGCCGAACGGATGATCATATCGGCCACATCGACCAGATTTCTCAGCTCCAGCAGATCCATGCTGACCCTGAAATTACTGTAATATTCGACAATTTCCCGTTGTAGCAGGTCAACTCTGCGGCGGGCGCGTACCAGGCGTTTGTTGCTCCTGACGATACCCACATAGTCCCACATGAAATGGCGCAACTCGTCCCAGTTATGGGATACCACTACCTCTTCATCCGGCTCGGTAACGCGGCTTTCGTCCCAGGGGGCAATCTGTGGAGGCTCAGGTGTGGTGGAATCCAGATCCTGAATATCCTCTGCAGCAAGTTTGGCAAAGACCAGACACTCAAGCAGTGAGTTGCTGGCCATTCGATTGGCACCGTGAAGACCTGTGTAGGCACTCTCACCGACCACATAGAGTCCGGCGATATCGGTACGCGCCTTATGGTCCGCCATCACGCCACCACAGGTGTAGTGGGCTGCCGGCACCACGGGAATCGGTTGTTTCGACATGTCGATGCCGAAGTCGAGACAGCGCTGGTAGATGGTGGGGAAGTGCTCCTGGATGAATTCAGCCGGTTTGTGGCTGATATCCAGGTAGAGGCAGTCGGCACCAATGCGCTTCATCTCATGATCGATCGCCCGGGCGACGATATCTCTTGGCGCCAGTTCCCCGCGTTCATCGAAGCGATCCATGAAGCGGCTGCCGTCGGGAAGCTTGAGTTGACCTCCTTCACCTCTGACCGCTTCGGAAATCAGGAAACTCTTCGCCTCCGGGTGGTAGAGGCAGGTTGGATGAAACTGGATGAACTCCATGTTGGCAACCCGGCAGCCCGCCCGCCAGGCCATCGCGATACCGTCGCCTGTAGAGACATCCGGGTTGCTGGTGTAGAGATAGACCTTACTGGCGCCGCCGGTCGCCAAAACGACGAATCGGGCCCGGAAGGTCTGCA
Organism: Chromatiales bacterium; assembly: GCA_022360905.1. Lineage (GTDB taxonomy): Bacteria > Pseudomonadota > Gammaproteobacteria > Chromatiales > Chromatiaceae > Thiodiazotropha. The sequence goes on along the minus strand of JAKSBX010000156.1, from coordinate 62,332 downwards.
CATGATTGCTTTTGTGATCAAGGATATAGGCGCCATAGCAGCGTTTCTGGTGCTTGGTTTGCTCCTTTTCACTGGTGATCAGGTCGATGGCGATATGGTGTTCGAAGATTTCGATATTCGAGCGGGCCTTGACCTGTCCCTGCAGGGTGGTTTCCACCTCTCTGCCGGTAGCATCTGCTGCGTGAATGACCCGCCGGTGGGAGTGCCCGCCTTCCTGGGTCAGATGGTAGCCGCCACTCGATGCGGCCTTGTCGTCCCGGGTGAAATTAACCCCGCCCTTGAGCAGCCAGTCGATATTGGATGGGCCGTTTTCCACCACCAGTTGCACGGTCTCCTCGTCACACAGACCGGCACCGGCGTTGAGGGTGTCCTTGACATGGGAGGCGATGCTGTCCTCCTCATCGAGGACCACTGAGATCCCTCCCTGAGCGTAATAGGTATTAGTCTCTTTCAGCTCTTTCTTTGAGATGACTGCGATTTTCAGCTTCTGGTCCAGGTGCAGGGCAAGGCTCAATCCTGCGGCGCCACTGCCGATGATCAGTACATCATGTTGGTGATCTGTCGTCATAATTTGCGGGGTAGGGTCGTTATGGTGATAATGCGTTTCCAGTTGCAATGCATCCTAGCTTAAAACCGCGTTTGGTTGAACCAATCGCATCGGCAGACTGATGTCGATCAACTAAAGCTGGAATTGCGAGAACTTATCCAATCCATGACTGTCAATGGGACTGTGCACAGGATGTGCTCGTCACGAGGAGGTAATAGCCCGGATGGGCGAGCGGTTAATTGATCAGGAGCTCGTAGCTCGAGTTCAACAGGGTGACAAAAAGGCGTTTGACCTGCTGGTATTGAAATACCAGCAGAAAATCACCAATCTGATCTCCCGCTATATCCGAGATCCTCATGAGGTACTGGATGTGACCCAGGAAGCCTTTATCAAGGCCTATCGGGCCATACCCAAGTTCCGGGGTGACAGTGCTTTTTATACGTGGCTCTATCGAATAGCCATCAATACAGCGAAGAATTACCTCGTAGCCCAGGGACGACGCCCCCCTTCAGACGATGTGGAGGCAGAAGTGGCTGAACAAATGGATGTCGGTGTGCGTCTAAAGGAGACAGGCACACCGGAAAATCATGTATTGACCGAAGAGATTACCATGACGGTTCAGCAGGCGATCGATGATCTGCCTGAAGATCTAAGAACCGCCATTGTACTGAGAGAGCTGGAAGGCATGAGTTATGAAGAGATCGCCAATGCCATGTCCTGTCCTGTAGGTACGGTTCGCTCCCGTATATTCAGGGCACGTGAGGCGATTGATAAGAGACTGAGCCCATTACTGAAACCTTAATATCAGGCATAGCACAGATGACTGAGCAAGAGTACGAAAGATTATCCGCACTGGTTGATGATGAGATTTCAGAAGAAGAAATCTCTATGGAAATTAATAAGTTGGCGAATAATGCAGTGAATCGGGACACCTGGTCCAGGTACCATTTGATCGGTGATGCCATGCGTGGCGAGACCGGCTCAATGTACAACCCGGGGTTGGCACAGGCGATCAGCAAGCAGTTGGAGGATGAGCCGGTTGTACTGGCACCGGCTGCTGCCAGCAAACGTCGTTCTGGAGTGAAAAAGCGTTCCTTCACCGGGTTGGCTGTCGCCGCCTCTTTAGCCGCCGTCGCAGTGGTGATGGCCCCTCAACTGATCAATCCGGAGGGATCCGAAGCGCCGCCGGCGAATATCGCGGCTACCCAGAAACCGGTAACAGAAACCCTCTACGTTGCGGAAGACGGCACGCGCTGGGAGCTGCTGAAAAAGCCCGAAGTGGAGTCGCGACTTAATGCCTATCTGGTCAATCATCAGGAGCGGTCACCGTCGAGCAACATCAAAGGGATCATGCCCTTTGCAACCTTCGTCAGTTACGATGAAAACAAACAAAAATAAGATTGAGCTGATCGGATGAATTTTTCGTCTTCCAGAGCTGCTTCGAGACAAAATTGGCTCGGTTTTCTTCTTCTGCTGGTCTGTAGCCAGCCAATTTTAGCTGCTGAGCAGCTTACCCCCAGGGATTGGCTTGAGCGAATGATGGACGCGGTGCAAAAGCTGAACTATCAGGGAACCTTTGTCTATCTCCATGACAATCAGCTGGAGATCATGAAAATCGCCCACGCGGTGAAGGGTGACAAGGTCCGAGAGAGCCTGATGTCCCTGAACGGAGCACCCCGTGAAGTGATTCGTGATGAAGAGTCGGTTACCTGTGTGTTGCCTGACAGTAATGAAATCTCAGTCGATAAGCGTTCCCCAAGTAAGAAATTTCTCAATATTCTGCCTCAGGACCTGGCCCAGCTTGAGGATCACTACAGCTTTCGCATGAGCGGAAAGGACCGAATTGCCAATCGCCAGGCTCAGGTTGTGGTGATCATGCCCAATGACCGGCTTCGCTACGGCTATCGGTTCTATCTGGATGTAGAGAGCGGCTTACCCCTCAAATCGGATTTGATGAACGAGCATGGTGAAGCGGTGGAACAGACCATGTTCACCGATCTGGAGATTGGTGTGGCTGAAATCAGCGAACTACACCAGCGAGAATCACTGTTCACCTACCGGCTAAAAAATAATGAAGGCACCAGTCTCTCCAATGAGGCCGACAGTCGATGGGATTTCCTCAAGCTTCCAGCTGGTTTTAGATTGAGTATGCAGCACCAGCTGCACGACCCGATGCTGAGTGCCCCAATCGAGCAGTATGTATTCAGTGACGGATTGGGCTCATTATCTGTTTTTATCGAAGCGGAAACCCGTAGCGAAGCCTTCAGTGGGGTATCCAAATTGGGTGCGATTAACGCCTGGGGCGGCCAGGTGGCCGGATACCAGGTGACAGCAGTCGGTGAAGTGCCTGCCGTCACCATATTGGGTGTGGTTCAAGGGATGAAGCTGAAGAGCTCGAATGATTGAAGAGACCGCCAGGGTCGTGCGTATTGAAGGTGAGTACGCTTTTGTCGAAACGGAAAAGCGTGCCGCCTGCGGGTCTTGTCAGAGCCAGGGAAGCTGCAGTACCAGTGTTCTGGCGGGTTTGTTCAAACGTCGTTATAACCATCTGAAAGTATTGAATACGGTATTGGCTAAACCTGGTGAGCAGGTAATCATCGGTTTGCAGGAACAGGCCTTTCTGAAACTCTCACTGCTTGCTTATCTGTTACCGCTGTTTAGCATGATTCTGGCAGCCATCGCTGCTCAGTACCTGTTTGGTTTTTTTAGTGCTCACACAGGGGAACTACCGCAAGTTATCGGTGGTCTATTGGGGCTGATTGGCGGGTTTTTTCTATTGAGACTACTTGCATATAAAAATCGACACGACCCAGGTTATCAAGCTGTCATGCTGCGTCATGCAGATAAAGTGTCTATACCCTTTGTCTGACGCCTTTTACTTCTGATCTGTAGTCGTTAGATCCCTCTTTCCTCCAGGAGTTGTTTCAATGAGAGACAAGAAATTTCACTATCTAATGCTAGCGGTTGTGGCAATGGCGCTGCTGACATCGCTCCCCCTGATGGCGCGCGATCTGCCCAATTTTGCAGATCTGGCAGAGCATAATGCACCCTCCGTGGTCAATATCAGTACCAGAACCTCCTCGTCCAGAAATCAGATGTCGCCATTTAATATGCCCGAATTAGAGGGCTTACCTGAAGGCAGTCCTTTGGGTGAACTGATGAAAAAGTTTTTTGGCAATCATGGCTATCGTATGCCGGAAAGTGATGTGGAAAAGCGCTCGCTGGGATCTGGGTTCATCATCTCAGAGGATGGCTATATATTGACCAACAATCATGTTGTGGAAGAGGCTGACGAAATTCTGGTAAGGATGAACGACCGTCGTGAGTTTGTCGCCAAAGTGATCGGCAAAGACGAACGTAGCGATATTGCGTTAATTAAAATTAATGCTGATGACCTGCCAATGGTTGAAATCGGTGACTCCGATGCACTGAGAGTCGGTGAGTGGGTGTTGGCAATCGGGTCACCTTTTGGCTTTGACCATTCAGTAACCGCTGGAATTGTCAGTGCAAAGGGAAGAAACCTGCCAAGCGAGAACTATGTACCATTCATTCAGACCGATGTTGCCATCAATCCTGGTAACTCCGGTGGTCCGCTGTTTAACATGGAAGGTAAAGTGGTTGGTATCAACTCCCAGATTTACAGCCGCTCAGGCGGATTCATGGGGCTATCTTTTGCTATTCCCATAGAGATGGCAATGAATGTTGCAGACCAGTTAAAAACCCGGGGACGGGTAACCCGTGGTTGGCTGGGGGTATTGATTCAGGACGTTACCAAGGATCTTGCCGACAGTTTTGGCATGGATCATCCCCGGGGCGCATTGATTGCCCGGGTTCTGCCCCAGAGTCCATCGGAAAAAGCGGGACTTCAGGTGGGTGATGTGATTCTGTCATTCAATGGCACCCCCATACACACCTCATCGGAATTGCCTCCTTTAGTTGGTCGTAGCAATGTGGATAGACCAGCCTCGCTGAAGATTCTGAGGAAGGGAAAAACCAAGATGGTGGATGTCAATATCGGTGAACTACCCTCCGATGATCAGCTGGAAATGGCCGAAAACACCCCACCTAAAGTATCTGAAAACCGCTTGGGATTGATGGTTTCAAGTGTTAGTGAGCAGGTTCAGCAAGAATTGCGTCTGCCATCTCGACGGGGGGTTATGGTTGAGTCGGTAACCGGTAAGGCAGCCCGTGAGGCTGGAATCCAACAGGGCGACATTATTACGATGATCAATAATATGGATGTGGAGGGGGTGGAGCACTTTAACCGTTTGGTTAAAGAGTTGCCCGGGGAGAAAACAGTTGCCTTGCTTGTGCACCGCAACACAGGGCCGATCTTTCTTGCCCTGCATGTGCCGGAAAATGATTGAGCTCAAGTTCTACCATCGGCAGGGATGCCACCTTTGTGACGAGATGTGGGAGGAGCTCTCAGGGGTGGATGGGCTGGAGAGAATTCAGCTGGTGAAGGTCGATATCGACCGTAATTCCGAAATCAAAGCGCTCTATGGCCTGCGAATTCCCTGCCTGGAAGGGCCGGATGGTGTTTTACTGAGTGAACACTATCTCGACCATTCCAGACTTCTGAGCTATTTGCGCGACGTATGATTTGGTATCATCTCCTTTTTTGTGGCAACACGTTATCGTTGAAGCGCCCCGAAACGGGGCGTTTCTTGTTTTTTCAGTGACAATTCAAGGCTTTATGGCTGACCTTCAACACATCCGCAACTTTTCCATCATTGCTCATATCGATCATGGTAAATCCACCATAGCCGATCGGTTCATTCAGACCTGTGGTGGCCTGAGTGACCGGGAGATGGCTGACCAGGTGTGTGATTCCATGGAATTGGAGCGGGAGCGGGGCATCACCATCAAAGCCCAAAGCGTCACCCTGGAATATCAGGCCAAAGACGGAATCACCTACCAGCTCAACTTCATCGATACGCCCGGTCATGTGGATTTCTCCTACGAGGTTTCCCGCTCCCTGGCAGCCTGTGAAGGGGCGCTGCTGGTGGTGGATGCGGCGCAGGGCGTTGAGGCCCAGAGTGTGGCAAATTGCTATACCGCGATTGAGCAGGGGCTGGAGGTACTGCCGGTCCTCAACAAAATCGATCTCCCATCGGCGGAACCGGAACGGGTAATCAATGAAATTGAAGAGATCATCGGCATCGAGGCCGATCAGGCGGTCCACGTAAGTGCCAAGACCGGCTTGGGCATCGAGTCGCTGTTGGAGCAACTGGTTGTCACGATCCCCCCTCCGGCCGGTGACTATGAAGCGCCGCTGCAAGCGTTGATCATTGATTCCTGGTTTGATCCCTATGTCGGGGTCATTTCACTGATCAGGGTGATGAACGGTGAGATCAAGCCGAAAGACAAGATGCGGATCATGTCTACCGGGCGGGTTTTTCAGGTTGAGCAGGTTGGCGTGTTCACCCCCAAACAGCTCAGTCAAGCCTCATTGAAAGCTGGAGAAGTTGGCTACCTGATCGCCGGCATCAAAGAGGTCGACGGTGCGCCGGTCGGCGACACCATCACCTTGGAAAACCGGCAGGCTGATCAACCTCTGCCGGGATTTGAGGAGATGCATCCGCGGGTTTTCTCCGGACTCTATCCAGTCAGCTCCGATGATTATGAAGGGCTGCGGGATGCTCTGCAGAAACTGCGCCTCAATGATGCGGCACTGCACTATGAGCCGGAAACCTCGCAGGCGCTGGGATTTGGCTTCCGTTGCGGATTCCTCGGCATGCTGCATATGGAGATTGTTCAGGAACGGCTCGAACGGGAGTATGACCTGGATCTGATCACAACCGCGCCTTCCGTGGTTTATGAAGTGCTGAAAAATGACGGAGAACTCATTCATATCGAAAATCCAGCGGCGCTACCCGAACCCGGCAAGCTGGAAGAGGTCCGCGAACCGATTATTGTTGCAACCATCCTAGTACCACAAGACTATCTTGGTAACGTGATTACGCTTTGTATTGAAAAGCGTGGGGTACAGAAAAATCTACAATATCTGGCCGGACAGGTGCAGTTAAGCTATGAGTTGCCGATGAATGAAGTGGTACTCGACTTTTTTGATCGGTTAAAGTCGGTCAGCAGAGGCTATGCCTCTTTTGAGTATGAGTTCACCCATTTTCAGGCCGCACCACTGGTCAAGCTTGATATCTTGATCAATGGTGATCGAGTGGATGCCCTATCTCTGATTGTGCATAAGGATCAGGCTCAGTTCCGAGGACGTGATCTGACCTCAAAGATGAAGGAGATCATCCCTAGGCAGATGTTCGAGGTAGCCATTCAAGCGGCAATCGGCAGTAAGATAATCGCCCGCACCACGGTCAAGGCGCTGAGGAAGAACGTCACCGCCAAATGTTACGGCGGTGATATTACACGAAAGCGTAAATTGCTGGAGAAGCAGAAAGCGGGTAAAAAGCGTATGAAGCAGGTTGGTAAGGTGGAGATACCTCAAGACGCCTTTCTTGCTGTACTTCAGGTCGGAAAGGATAATTAGTGTTGTTAACAGGCCCCCTAGCAGGCTCTAACTTCATGCACATCACGGGAGAGGACGCAGGTAAACCATGAATTTCGATTTTCCAACTTTTCTTGTTGTCGCAAGTGCAGTGACAGGCGGCATCTGGCTATTGGATAGTATATTCTTTGCCAACAAACGAAGTGCGTTGGCTCCGGAAGTGGGAGAAGAGGCAGACGACGCAAACCAAGTAGCAAGAAAAGAGCCTCTACTGGTTGAGTACTCAAAATCTTTCTTCCCTGTGATTTTCGCTGTACTCATTTTACGCTCTTTTTTAGTAGAGCCTTTTCGAATTCCCTCCGGCTCCATGATGCCGACCCTGCTGGTTGGTGATTTCATTCTGGTTAACAAATTCAGTTACGGCATTCGCCTGCCGGTATTGAACAAAAAAGTTATCGATCTGGGTGACCCACAGCGGGGTGACCCGGTTGTTTTTCGTTACCCAAAGCAACCATGGATTGACTATATCAAGCGAGTAGTGGCTGTTCCTGGAGACAAACTCTACTATCGTAATAAAACTCTTTTCGTCAACGGCGAGCCGATGAAACAGATGTTGTTGGGGCAATACACCGGTGTAGGTAGCGGCTCTCGGATGACCGGTGCGGTCATGGCGGTAGAAAATCTTGATGGGATTGAGCACAATATTTTAATCAATCCGCTGGCGCCCGATCTGCCAATGGGGTGTCAGGTCTTGAGGCAAGGACCAATTACAGTTCCGGAAGGACAATATTTTGTCATGGGTGATAACCGGGATAATAGTAATGACAGCCGTTGCTGGGGGTTTGTGCCTGATGAGAATCTTGTCGGCAAAGCTTTTGGCATCTGGATGAATTGGGATTCCAATATCAGTGGTTTTCCCCCAATTGCCTGGGAAAGAATTGGTAAAGGTATCGATTAGGGAATAGGGTTCGTGTTAACAGGCCCTTGAGGAATCACTGAGAAACAGGGTAGCTTGGATTTTCAATGGAGATGGCGAAGAATAAAGCTGTGACTCGGGAAATGACACATCAATTGTAAGAGGCGGCAAACTGAATGCTGATGACTGATCAGTGAAGAGCCCTAAGCTGCGTAGGCCAAAGAAGTAACTATTGTAGATAGTAATAAAAAACTGACTCTCAGCCTGAAGTGAATCGATCGGTATGACTTATTTGAGGAAGTAGATATGCAATCCATCAAAAAACAGCGTGGACTTACATTCATCAGCTGGCTGGTTATCTTAATTGTTGCTGGATTTCTGGTGATGGTTGGTATCAAGATAACGCCGGTATATATTGACCACTTTGCTATAAAATCTGCACTTGAATCCGTTCAAAAAGAACCTTTTGCAGAACGAAAATCCAAGGTAGAGTTACGTAACATGATTTTGAAACGTCTCAATATCAATAGTATACGTCATGTAACCAGGGAACATATCAAGATTAAAAGTTCCTCAGGCACCAGAATTATCAACATTTCCTACGAAGTTCGTCGACATATCGCTTATAATGCTGCACTCGTCATGACGTTCGATGAGACAGTTGAGATAACTGCGAATTGAAGGCCGACACCAATAAATTATGCCGTGATCTGGGCTATACCTTCAATCAGCAAACGTTGATTGAACAGGCATTAACCCATCGTAGTGCAGGTGGCAAAAACAACGAGCGTCTTGAATATCTGGGTGATTCCATACTGGGGTTTGTCATTGCAGATGCGCTGTTTAGCCATTTTTCCGAGGCCAGTGAAGGGCAGTTGAGCCGACTTCGTTCTGCATTGGTGAAACGGGATACACTTGCCCAGATAGCAAGAGAGTTTGCTCTTGGTGAATACCTGAAGTTGGGGCAGGGAGAACTTCGCAGCGGGGGTCAGAGCCGAGATTCCATATTGGCTGACAGTTTTGAAGCGGTGCTGGCAGCGATCTATCTCGATGGTGGATATGATGCGACCCGGTCAGTCATCCTGCGAATATTTTCACCCCGATTGATTGCACTGAGCCCGGAAAATCAGCAAAAAGATCCTAAAACCCAACTGCAGGAGTTTTTGCAGGCGAAAAAGATCTCACTTCCCAGCTACATCATATTGGATGTCAGTGGTGACCCCCATGCCCAACATTTTAGGGTTGAGTGTGCTGTTGAAGACCTTAAGAAAAAGAGTGTGGGTGAGGGTAACAGTCGAAGAAAGGCGGAACAGGATGCCGCATTCAAAATGTTGTCGGATCTGAATCATGAGTAAGCAGATAAATCACTGTGGATACGCTGCCATCGTCGGGCGGCCTAACGTCGGTAAATCCACCCTGTTGAACCAGATCCTCGGAGTCAGGCTGGCCATTACTTCGCATAAAGCGCAAACGACAAGACATAGTGTTTTGGGGGTGAATAGCCTGCAAGGGGGACAGATTATCTACGTCGATACCCCAGGCATCCACCAGCGTAGTGATAATGCGATGAATCGCTATCTCAACCGGACTGCCCAATCTGTACTCACCGGTGTTGATCTGCTGATCTTTGTAGTCGAGGCGCTGCGTTGGACTGAGGAGGATGAAAAGGTACTCAATTTGATCAAAGAGAGTAAATTACCAACGATTGCCGTTGTCAATAAAGTGGATCTGGTCAAACAAAAAGAGGCATTGTTACCTTACCTGTCTAAACTCTCTACAGGTTATGAATTCCTTGAAATAGTCCCCTTGTCGGCGAAAAAGGGCAAAAATCTTGATGCTCTTGAGGGTCTGGTATTAGGAGCTCTTCCGGAGGCTGATAATGTCTACCCCGATGACCAACTGACCGATCGCCCGGAAAAGTTTTTTGCCGCGGAAATGATCAGAGAGCAGATAACAAGGCGCTATGCAAAGGAGTTGCCCTATGCTGTTTCTGTTGAGATAGAACGCTTCGAAGAGCAGCAGGGTCTGTACCGCATCAATGCGGTCATCTGGGTGGAAAAGCCGGGTCAAAAAGGCATTATCATCGGTAAAGACGGCCAGGCATTGAAAGAGGTTGCAGTACAAGCCAGAAAAGCCATGCAATCCTTTTTTGATTGTAAGGTTCATTTAGAACTCTGGGTTAAAGTAAAAAAGAGTTGGTCGAGTGACGAGGCGGCTTTGGTCAGACTTGGCTATGGTGAGCAGTGAAACTAGTAATAGAAGCCTGATTGCTACTACCATTTAAATTGAGACATCACAGATGTCCCGTATCAACTTTATACCTGCCTATGTTTTGCATCGGCGTGATTACCAAAATTCCAGTTTGTTGGTGGAATTGTTCACGCCAAATGAAGGGCGTCTCCCGGCGATAGCCAAAGGTGCTAAATCGGGGCGTTCCAGCAAGGCAATATTGTTACAACCCTTTCTACCCCTGCGTATCTCCCTAAGTGGAAGGGGAGAGATAAAAAGCCTGATCGAAGTCGAACAGGATGGCCAGCCATTCAAACTGCTCGGCGAGCGTATCTATTGCGGCTTTTACCTGAATGAACTGATTGTGAGGTTGATCGAAAGGGATGATCCATTTCCTTCTCTCTTTGTCCACTATTGTCAGAGCCTGGCGCAGCTGGCTTCAACAGAGCCTGTCGATCGGATACTGAGACAATTTGAACTACGGCTACTAACAGAGCTGGGTTATGGCTTATTACTGGACCACACAGCGGATAGTGGGGAACCTATAAAACAGGAATTGGTTTACGACTATTTCATCGAAGCGGGCCCTGTATTATCGTCATCCGGCGGTTCCGGAATGAGGATTCATGGCAGTACCCTGATCGGTCTGCATAATGGTACGTCTTTGGCAAAACAGTCTGCTAAAGAGGCAAAACAATTGATGCGCTTTGTGCTGTCCCACTATCTGGGAGACAAACCTTTGAAAAGCAGGGAGCTTTTTACTGGCCCAACTGGTTGGTGAGGTCGCCGGGTTAATAATAGAGCTGACGTTCGATTGGTAAAATGTTGTTATAAATCCCAATCAGCGTTTCAAAATAGTTGCTATTTACATTCTTCATTGGACGGTACTTCATCTCTCAATGAAGATATCTATCAAGTTAGGCAAACAGGTGTAAAAAAGATATATTTACACCATAACGAATTGTCAGACAGGTTGATAAACAGTGTGGGGTTTCTGTTACCTATGATTCTAAAGGTATGGGTATGACAAAGAATGTAATGTTACTCGGGGTCAATATCGACCATGTTGCGACCTTGCGCCAAGCTCGGGGTACCCGTTATCCAGAGCCGGTTCAGGCTGCGTTGACGGCCGAGCAGGCGGGAGCCGATGCGATTACGCTGCATCTACGTGAAGACAGACGTCATATTCAGGATCGGGATGTGGAGATACTCTCCGATCTTTTACAGACACGAATGAACCTGGAAATGGCAGCAACATCAGAAATGGCCGCCATAGCCACCCGGTTTCAACCCCACGATTGTTGTCTGGTACCTGAGAAACGTGAAGAGTTGACCACCGAAGGCGGTCTCGATGTGGCATCCAAACTCGATTATATGACAGATTACTGCACGGAATTGAAAGAGGCAGGGATCCGGGTATCGCTCTTCATCGATGCTGATTTAAAACAGTTGGATGCTGCCAAGGCATCAGGCGCGCCCGTCGTAGAGATTCATACCGGCCACTATGCTGATGCGACCAATGAAACAGCGCGCCAAGCTGAATTGAAGCGAATTGTTGATGCCGTTGCCTATGGCAAAGGCCTGGGGCTTCAGGTTAATGCGGGGCATGGTCTTGATTATCATAATGTGGCTTCAATCGTGGAAATTGAAGGTATCAGAGAATTGAATATCGGACACTCCATCGTTTGTCGAGCACTCTTCAGCGGGTTTGACCAGGCAGTCCGCGAAATGAAAGGATTGATGAGCAGATAGCCTCATATTCCAACTTACTAACTCGGGCCTAGTGAGTCATAACGGCCCTTCAATGTGTGGACGGGCAATGATTGCCAGTACCACCAATGCGAGGGTGATTGCCCAGACTCCCAAATAGATGGACATGGCACGTTTGGCCTTGGCTTTTTCAGCCCAGCTGCGAGGTTGTATACCTTTGAACAGGAATAGCAGTTTCGCGGACAGGTTGACACAGACGATATTTGCGACGAGTAACAAACCGGCACCCATCGCCAGGTCAACCCTGGCATGACCCAAGGTCAAACCTAGCGTTGCAGCTGGCGGGAGTAGTGCCACTGCGACCATCACACCTACCAGAACACTGGGCAGGCCGCTGGTTAAGGAGAGCGCAGCCGCAGCGCCTGAAGCCAATGCCAGAGCCAGAGAGTCGAGGCCCACTTCAGTACGTGCCATCAACTCTGGGCTGTTCAGCTCAAATGGCCAGAGCAGGCCGATGATGTAAGCGAGCATTATGGCAATGAATATCCCCGCAAGCAGTGTTTTCAGGGATTTCTTCATCAAATGCATATCCCCGAGTGCAGTTCCCAAGCCAAACGCCAGGTTCGGGCCTAACAGGGGAGCAATCACCATTGCACCAATCACAACGGCCACATTGTTTTTCACCAAACCGATGGCAGCGACCAAAGTGGAGAGTATGACAAGAATAATGAAATTACTGTCAAGATGGGTATTCTTGTCCACATTGGCGTACATTGATTCTCTCGATGAGATGGCTTTATCCTGATCTTTTTCCTTTTCATTCGATGGTTGAGGCAGTGTGGCATCAATCGGAAAAACGATAATCCGTGCCGTGGATTGTGCGCCCAGTATAGTCTGCAGGGCATCCAGTGCTGGTTGAACATTCTCATCCGTCAATAGGATACGTATTGCCTGTCTACCGTCTTCACTTTCCCGGCCAGTACGGAAGTCCCGTGCTTTGAATTTTTCAGCGATTGCAGTAATGGTTTTTTCACTGCTCGATCTAGCGATAACTTCAATTAACTTCATTTCAGTTCCTGGCGGAAAAAATCAATTTTAACGTAAAAGTTGAGATCACTCCGGTAGCCAGATCAGTTGCGAAATAATGGTTTCTGCTTGTAAATTTCTATACTGAGGCAAGGCTGCTTTTACAGTGAGTTCGGTTTGTGCTGGAAACCGGGTATTCGAGCAATAGAAAACAATATTTTGCTGCCTTGAGACATCAACTAGAGTGACCTGTTCAAACATCTGTCGCAAGCGTACGAGCATGTTGACGATATGTGTTTCACTCTCTGCCAGGAAATTAATCGCAACAACGCCTTGAGGCAATAACGCATTGGTTAAGTTTTGCAAAAAAGGGTTTGTTTCAATTGGGTTTGGCTGACCTGGGGGGCAATAAATATCACAAATGATGAGATCAAACTGCTGTTGATTGCTTTGCAGAAAAGACTCTGCTGATTCATTTCTAACTTGATAGTTACTGTCAAGATAGAAGCACTCCTTGGAAAGGGTGATCATATCGACTTCCGGTTCAACCGAAGTCATGGCAATGTCTGGGTGATGAGACTCTACGTAGCGTTCAATGGCACCCGATCCCAAGCCTAGATTCAACATTTTCCCAGGTTGATCTACAAACACCAGCGAACATAACAAGGCCTTGATATAGTGTAGGACGGGATAACTGTGGTCTTCAGTGAAAAGCATCGACTGTACAGCACCATCGGATGTGCAGATCCAGCGTAGGCTATCGTATTCGAAGATCTGGCAACTGTGCTGAACTGAACAGCTGATGCGGGTAGCCTGAAGCTTTGCCATTTTGAACCAGGCAAGATCGATAAAGGGTGGTGTGCTACTGGGCATGGGGCTGATTATATCTGTCAATCAGGTACCGGGTCGTCAATACCTTAATTGTCCATGCTCCAGGTATCAAGTGTCACATCTATTGAACGCTCTTTCTGCCCAATACGGGGTGCTTGTCAGCGATTGATATAGCTTACCAGCTGTTCAATCATGAACTGTTGTTCCTCGATGATCGCCTTTACCAGATCGCCGATTGAGATGATGCCGACCAGCTTGTCATCTTTCATGACCGGCAGATGGCGAACCCGTTTTTCGGTCATGATGGCCATACACTCCTCGATGCTCTGTTCCGGAGTGACCACCACAACCTGGCTGGTCATGATCTCCTTGACCTTGGTCTCTTTGGAGGTGCGGCCTTTTAGGATAATGCCACGGGCATAATCTCGCTCTGAAAACAGCCCCGCCACTTTTTCACCATCCATCACCAGCAATGAGCCGATACCGTGCTCAGCCATGATCTCAAGTGCCCGAAAGACAGTCTCATTGGCATCGACGCTAAGAATATCGAATCCTTTGTTCTGTAACAGTTGATTCACGCTAGTCATTGACCTCTCCTTCAGGATTATTGTTATTTATACGACAGATTGAGTTGCCGGGTAAATGTAACCGCCCCTGGTGTTGAATTTAATTTACGAGAATTTCTCTCAATAATAGAACAACATCCGGAGTTCGGCTCGGCTGAGGTAGATTTCCACACCATTATTCCGGCGACCAAATCGTTTACTGGCAGATGTATAGCAGGGGCTTTGAACATACGCTGCTCTGGAGCGTGGCTGTTGACAAGGGAGCAACCCCTCTTTGGAAGCCACGCTTTGCTCCAGGGCGCGATTGATGCTCTGAAACTGAGCACTATGGTTAGCGGACTAATAAGTCTGATGTTGTGCAAAATAGTACTGATCAAATGCCCTAATTCGGGGTAGAATCGTGAGTATGCAATATAAAACCATCGAAGACTTCATTGGCAATACCCCGCTGGTTCGTCTGCAGCGCCTTGCCGTCGATAACAGCAATACCGTACTGGTGAAACTGGAAGGGAATAATCCCGCCGGGTCGGTGAAGGACCGGCCCGCCTTGAGCATGATCCGCCTTGCAGAGGCGAGGGGCAGCATCAAGCCCGGAGACACTCTGGTCGAGGCCACCAGTGGCAATACTGGGATCGCTCTGGCCATGGCTGCCGCGATCAAGGGCTACCATATGGTACTGGTCATGCCCGAGCATATGAGTCTTGAGCGCCGGGCCGTGATGAAAGCCTATGGTGCCGAGCTGGTTCTTACCCCGAAAGAGGGCAGTATGGAAGCTGCAATCGATAAAGCTCGAGAGCTTGAGGCGGCCGGTAAAGGGGTGATTCTGGATCAGTTCTCCAATCAGGATAATCCTCAGGCACATATCGAGGGTACCGGGCCTGAGATATGGCGGGATACGGACGGCAGGATAAGCCATTTTGTCAGCGCCATGGGCACAACCGGGACTATCATGGGAACCTCAAGCTTCCTGAAGTCGAAAAACCCTCAGATCGAGATCGTTGGTGTCCAGCCTATGGAAGGCGCCAGCATTCCAGGTATCCGCCGTTGGCCGGAAGAGTATCTGCCGAAAATATACGATGCCAGCCGGGTTGACCGGATTATCGATATCTCCCAACAGGATGCTGAGCAGACCACCCGTGATTTAGCGGCCAAAGAGGGAATCTTTGCCGGCATCTCATCCGGCGGCGCGGTGGCCGCTGCACTGAAGCTCTCGCAAACTGTTGAAAATGCAGTGATCGTGGCGATTATTTGTGATCGTGGTGATCGATATCTGTCTACTGACGTATTCCCTGCGTACTGATCATGGCCAGAAAGCGTAGGCGTAAGCAGCTGCCGACAGAGCCGGTTGAAGCTCAAATTGAGTCCCTGACCCATGATGCCAAAGGGGTAACGCACATCGATGGCAAGGCCACCTTTGTGCATGGCTCCTTACCGGAAGAGACGGTCCGTTTCCTCTATACCGGGCGTTGGCGTAAATATGACGAAGGCAGAGTCGTAGAGGTCCTCAAACCTTCCGCGCAGCGGGTCGAACCCAAATGCAGTCAGTTCGGGGTGTGTGGTGGTTGCAGCCTGCAACATCAGGACATTAAGGCACAAGTGCAGACCAAACAGCAGTCGATGCTGGAGAGCCTGGAGCACATTGGTAAAGTGGAGCCTGAACAGATACTGCCGCCGCTGGTCGGTGAGTCGGCCTGGGGGTATCGGCGCAAGGCCCGTTTGGGTGTCCGCTTTGTACCTAAAAAGGGGGGGACTCTGATCGGTTTCAGGGAGCGGGGTTCCTCATTCATCACGGATATCGATTGCTGTCACATCCTGCATCCACGGGTGGGAGAGCTGTTGCCGGAGATGAGTCGTCTGATCGACCAGTTATCGATCAGAGATCAGATACCTCAGATTGAAATGGCCATGGGTGATGAGGTCTGTGTGTTGATCTTTCGGCTGCTCGAGCCGGCCAGTGATGAAGATTTGGCGAAACTTCAGGCATTTGCTCCAGCTCACAAAATAACCATCTATCTCCAGGAAGGTGGACCGGAAACCATTCGCCCGCTGGGGGATGAAGGCGTGACGCTCAGCTATCAGCTGCCGGCATTCGACCTGACTCTGGATTTTCTGCCCAGTGACTTTACCCAGGTAAACAGCGATATCAACCGGCAGATGATTCAGCGTGCTGTGGATCTGCTGGGCCTGAAGGGGGATGACCAGGTATTGGATCTGTTCTGTGGATTGGGTAACTTCACCCTGCCCATGGCGTGCCATGCTGCACAAGTCACCGGTGTTGAAGGTGATGCAGGGCTGGTGGCGCGGGCCAGGGATAACGCCAGCAGAAACAATCTCGACAATGCCCGTTTCTATACAGCAAACCTCTATGAGGCACTGGATAATGAGCCCTGGCTGCAGGCCTCATTCAACAAAGCTCTGCTGGACCCACCCCGGAGCGGGGCGCAGGAGGTACTGCACCATCTGCCGAAACTGGGTATTGATCGAATTGTCTATGTCTCATGCTATCCTGGAACTCTGGCCAGGGATGCGGGTATTTTAGTGGCCGAGCACGGTTACCGGCTGATCAGTGCCGGGGTCATGGATATGTTTCCCCACACCGCTCACGTGGAATCCATCGCACTCTTCGAAAGGGTTAAGTAAATGGCTTTAGAAATAGAGCGTAAGTTCCTGGTTATTAATGATAAATGGAAAGATTCCATCATCCGCGAAGCGGTCATAAAGCAAGGGTATCTGGCAACCACAGATCGTGCCACGGTGCGTGTCAGGGTGGATGGGGATGAGGCCAATATCAACATCAAGGGACGCACTGATGGTATCAGTCGACGGGAGTATGAATACCCGATTCCGCTCGATGAAGCATTGGAACTCCTCGACCATCTGGTAAGCGGAGCGGCAATCGATAAAGTCCGATACAAGGTCCGCTGCGGTGAGCATATCTGGGATCTGGACCTGTTTCACGGTGCCAATCAGGGTCTGGTGATGGCCGAGGTCGAGTTGGGCCGGGAAGATGAGGCGTTCGTTATGCCGGAGTGGGCTGGTGAAGAGGTATCGGGGGATACCCGCTATTACAATGCCAATCTGGTGAAACACCCGTTTAGTGAATGGTGACAGGATGCCGAGAGGAGACCTCCTGACGGCACTGTTGCTATCCTGTCTGCTGATTAGCGGATGTCAGGAGCAGGAGACAGAGGCGATCCGCATGGGGCTGGCCAATGCACCGCTGAATCTCGATCCCCGTTTTGCTACCGACGCAACATCCGAACGGCTTAACAGGCTGCTCTATCAGCGACTGGTGGAGTTTGATCCAAACAGCATGCCGAGGCCAGGCATAGCAAGCTGGGAAGCGATTACACCAATTCACTATCGATTTACCCTGAATAATCATGCCGGGATATTCGGTCATGGTGAAAAGCTCAATGCCCGGGATGTGGTTACAACCTATCGACAGGTACTCGAGCCAGCCCTGGCGTCTCCCAAGCAGGCGAGCCTGGAACTGATCGCATCGATGGAAGAGGTCGATGAGCAACGGATCGACTTCCACCTGAAGCGTGCCGATCCGCTTTTTCCCGCCTATCTGACGCTGGATATTCTTCCGGCAGAACTGATTGAACAGGATCATGATTTTGCACGAGAACCTGTCGGCAGTGGTGCCTTTGACTTGATTGCCTGGCCACAAGCCGGTGAGCTTCATTTGCAGAGGCGCTCTGATGGCCAGGTTTTTCATCTCGTCACGGTTAATAACCCGACGGTAAGGGTATTGAAGCTACTGAGAAATGAGATCGATCTGCTGCAAAACGATCTCTCCCCTGAACTGATCGGCTATCTGCGTAGTCAACCGGTTTTGAGTGTGGAACAGCAGCCAGGCAGCAACTACACCTATATCGGTTTCAATCTTCAGGATCGACTGACAGGGGAGCTGGGGATTCGACAAGCGATTGCCCATGCCATCGACCGGCAGGCGATCATCCATTGGGTAATGCAGGGGGCTGCACGTCAGGCGGAATCCCTGTTCCCACCGGAGCATTGGGCTGCAGACCAGCTGACCGCCTATGAATACAATCCGGAAAAGGCCAGAGAACTGCTTGCTGGATTGGGTTACAGCAATAGCAACCCATTGAGACTGACCTACAAAACTTCCAGTGACCCGTTTCGGATTCGCCTCGCGACTGTGATCCAGAGTCAGTTGAAAGCGGTGGGAATCGAGGTGGATCTACGCAGCTACGATTGGGGCACTTTCTTCGGTGATATCAAACAGGGTAACTTCCAGCTCTATAGTCTGAGTTGGGTCGGTATCAGGACGCCTGACATCTATCGGGATATCTTTGCCAGTGACTCCCTGCCGCCAAGCGGGGCAAATCGGGGTCGTTATGCGAGCAAAACAGTCGATCAATTGCTGAACCGGGCGGAGCGGGCGGACAATCTCTCCGTGCAGGCAGACCTCTACCACCAAGTGGCGGCTGAACTACACCGGGATCTACCCTATATCCCACTCTGGTATGAAGACCAACTGTCTGCTCAAGGAAGTCGTATCAATGGCTATAAACTGAGGTCAGACGGTAATTATGATGGCTTGGCCCAAGTGAAACTGAAGCGTGCGTTGGATGGACACCATGTGCAATCGGCAACTGCAAATTGATCTTGCCAGACAGCAACTGAGCTGTCTGGAATCCGGCCAAGAGGTGGCACGTTATCCTGTTTCCTCCGGGCTGAACGGCCCTGGTGAGTCTGTAGGCAGTGGTTGTACCCCCCGAGGCAAGCACCGGGTTCGTATCAAAATCGGTGCCGACTGCCCGATTAACACGGTGTTTGCCGGCAGGCGTCCAACCGGCGAGTGCTATAGTGAGTTATTGGCTGAACGGCAGCCGGGGCGGGATTGGGTGTTAACACGCATTATCTGGTTGTCCGGTATTGAACCCGGTTTCAACCGCGGTGGCCAGGTGGATACCCTAAGACGATACATCTATATCCATGGTACACCAGACCGTGAACCCATGGGGGTGGCGAAATCCCATGGCTGTATCAGAATGCGCAACCGGGATCTTATCGAGCTGTTTGATTGGGTCGAGCCTGGGATGTTGGTGGAGATCCGGGACTGATGGGGCGTTTTCTGTTGTCCAGAGTGGTGACGGCGCTCGGTTCGATGTTAGGTGTTGCCTGTCTGGTCTTTCTACTGATTCACCTGGTGCCGGGAGATCCCGTAGATGTGATGCTGGGGGAGTCTGCAAGACCGGCAGATCGGCAGGCGCTGCGAACCAGCCTCGGTCTGGATCAGCCGATTGATGAGCAGTTGGTAAACTATTTCAGCGGCTTGGCGCACTTCGACCTGGGCCACTCCCTGCACAGCAAACGACCGGTCAGCGAGTTGCTGGCTGAGCGAATCCCGGCCACCTTGGAGCTGGCGATTGCGGCCCTTTTTGTGGCCGTTGTCATAGCTGTTCCGTTAGGCATCCTGGCCGCCGTGGAACGGGGTAAATCCTGGGACTGGGGGGCGATGGGGTTTTCCATGCTCGGCGTCTCCATCCCCAATTTCTGGTTGGGTCCCATGTTGATACTCTGTTTCTCATTGTGGCTGGGGTTGACGCCGGTCAGCGGGCGAGGGGGGCTCTCCAACCTGATATTGCCGGCGGTGACCTTGGGGACCGGATTTGCAGCCATACTGGCGCGCATGGTTCGCAGCAGCTTACTGGAAGTTCTGGGGGAGGATTTTGTCCGCACGGCAAGGGCTAAAGGGGTTGCTGAGTTACAGGTGATCTGGCGACATGCGATGCGTAATGCCTGGCTTCCCGTGGTTACCCTGCTCGGATTGCAGCTCGGCGCATTGCTGGGGGGGGCAGTCGTTACCGAGGTGGTGTTCGATTGGCCCGGCATTGGTTCACTGATGATCGAGTCGATTCAAAAACGCGACTATCCCGTTGTGCAGGGTTGCGTGCTCTTCATCAGCTTGATGTATGTGCTGGTCAATACCCTAACCGATCTGTTGTATGGATTGATCGATCCGCGCATCCGACTGGATAACGCTAAATGATCAGGTATTGGTTTCCGCTTAGTATCCTGGCGCTATGGGCCGTGGCGGCATTCACCGGAGGCTGGGTTACGGAATCAGCCAACCAGATAGACCTGCAGCGAATTCTTATGCGACCGGGTGATCAGGGATTGATGGGCTATGACGATCTAGGGCGTCCAATTCTGCAACGGATTTGGGTAGGCGCTCAGGTATCCCTGTTGGTCTCATTTGGGGTGGTGTCACTCTCCCTGTTGATTGGAACGGCTGTTGGATTGTTTGCTGGCTATCAGGGCGGTTGGCTGGATCTTATCCTGGTCAGGATCATGGATGTGTTTCTGGCATTTCCCGGAATACTCCTGGCGATTGCACTGGCCGGTGTTATGGGACCAGGGGTGGATAATCTCATTATTGCACTCTCTGCCGTGGGTTGGGTGGGATTTGCCCGTTTAACCCGGGGACAGGTACTGTCACTCAAACAACGGGATCATGTAACCGCGGCGATTGCTCTGGGAACGCCCCGTCATTTAATTCTGATACGCCATCTACTGCCCCTGTTGTCAGCACCGCTGATCGTGGAAGCGACATTCGGTATGGCAGGCATGGTCATCGCCGAGGCAGGATTATCCTTCCTTGGGCTGGGTATTCAACCGCCCGATGCCTCATGGGGGAGTCTGATCAGGGATGGTGCCAGCTATATGTTGATGGCACCCCATATGGTATTGGCACCCGGGGTGGCGATTATGTTGGTGGTACTGTCACTCAATATGCTCGGCGACAGGCTGAGGGACCGCTTGGACCACCGGTCTCATTCGTAAGCCATAGTCTTACTGGGCTAGCGGGTTAATAAGTTCCACAATTCAACCTATTGCACAAAAAAGGTTGTGAAGAGTAGTGCCTCGACGGCATCTTTACCCGTAGCTTCATCGAGTATTTTTTTTACTTCTCTGAGTGCAGCTTTGCGTAGCGCTTCCTTACCACCAGAGGACTTGAGGGTTTTTCCATCCTGTTCGGAAAGCAGCATCAGCAATGCGTGGCGTATCGCCGGGCCATGCAGTGCCAAGGATTCGAGAAAAGCCTCATCTTTGGTCATCAGCTGAATATCGCAGCGAATGTATTTCCCCCCCTCGGCCAGATTGGCGACCAGCGAGGGTTTGATCTGATAGTAACTGATTTTGACGGGTGCTTTTTCCCCTTCCTCATCTTCATTTTCATCCTCAGCCCAGATAAGTTGTGTCGGAAGGAGCAGCAAAAGACAGATCAAAAAGAGATTTCGCATGATTCAAACCCTGATTTTCACTTCATCTATGTTTGCGGCATACTGAGCTAAAAATTAATAGCATAAGCAAGCGCTTCGATGATAAGCCCTAGCAGATAGTATTTAAAACTCAATGATCATAAAAGCACCAGGAAACAGCATTCGATTTTGCATAAAGGTCAATTGGAACTCCTTTCTGTCAGCTGCGAAAGCCAGTTTGTATCAGGGAGAAATGGCATGAGTCTCGGGCCGGTGATGATTGATCTAGAAGGGTTGGAGATTACCCCGGAGGAACGGGAGCTGCTGAGGCACCCTGCGGTGGGCGGGGTCATTCTGTTCTCTCGAAACTATCAATCCATGGAGCAACTCAGCAGGCTATGCACCGATATCCATAACGTCAGAACTCCCCAGTTGCTGATTGCTGTGGATCATGAGGGGGGGCGTGTTCAGCGTTTCCGGCCAGGCTTTTCAGAGTTGCCGCCTGCTGCCTGGTATGGGGAGCAGTACCGTAAACACCCGGATCAGGGCTTGAGACTGGCCGAGCTTGGCGGTTGGTTGATGGCCTCAGAGCTACGTAGCTGTGGCGTTGATTTCAGTTTCGCCCCGGTATTGGATCTGGGTCTGGGCATCAGCGAAGTGATCGGCGATCGTGCCTTTTCCAAAAATCCGGATGAGGTGACCCGTCTGGCTCACGCATGGATGCAGGGCTGTCATGAGGCGGGCATGGCTGTGGTTGGCAAACACTTTCCCGGTCACGGGGGGGTGGCAGCTGATTCGCATCTGGCCCTGCCGATTGATCAGCGGCGATTCGAGGATCTGAAAATGGAGGATCTGAGGCCGTTTGAAAGTATGATCGAAGCGGGCATGGAAGCCATTATGCCTGCCCACGTCATCTACCAGCATATAGACAAGGATCTGGCAGGATTTTCAGGCTTTTGGTTGAAGCAGGTACTCAGGCAACAGCTGGGATTTCAGGGGGTGATTTTCAGTGATGATCTGGATATGGCTGCCGCCAGCGAAGCGGGGGACTATGCTGAACGCGCTATGGTTGCACTTGAGGCGGGATGCGACATGATTCTAGTCTGTAATAACCGCCGTGCAGCGATTCAGGTGTTGGAGCGCTTGAAAACCTATAACGATCCGGCTGCCCATGTCCGACTGGTAAGGATGCATGGTAGAAAGCAGCGATCTTTACAGCAGATCCACCTGGACTCTCGCTGGAAACAGGCGGTCAACCAGCTTTCAGTAATCCCCCATGAAACACCACTAAATCTGGGACTTGACCATGACGATTAGTGCACAACAGGCCGCCGAAGTATTGGCTGCAGCAGATTTGATCTATGACAGTCAACAGATTGAACAAGCCCTGGATCAAATGGCGCTGGAGATTAGTGACCGGCTCGCTACCAGGGATCCGCTGGTGTTGTGCGTCATGAACGGTGCGTTGATTCCAACGGGACAACTCTTGACCAGACTGAGTTTCCCGCTCCGTCATGACTACATTCATGCGACCCGCTACAGGGGAGGGACATCGGGCTCTGAGCTGGAGTGGAAAGGGCATCCCAGTGCCTCACTGGCTGGAGAGACAATCCTCATCGTTGATGACATCCTGGATCATGGCATCACATTGGCGGCCATTGTGGAAGCTTGTCGGGATGCAGGTGCAGAGGAGGTATTGAGTGCCGTTCTGGTGGAAAAGAGGCACGACCGGGGGATCGGTTTTAAAGCAGATTTTGTCGGATTGCAGGTGGAAGACCGCTATGTATTCGGCTATGGAATGGACTACAAGGGTTACCACAGAAACGCTGCAGCCATCTACGCTCTCCCCGAGAGTTAGTAATTTCCCTAATATTGAATAATGCTATACAAGGGTAAACCCTGCTACGATTTCCTAGAAAAATAGTAGAGATATTAGGCACCTATTGCTATTTACCCACAAATAGTACAAGCTTGTACCATCATGACGGAACCCGGCATCAGACTGGGGAGTTCTGATAAATTCAATCGAGTTCGCGTCTCTCCGGCTGACAGTCGGAGTTTGCACCGTTAAAGGAGGGTATAGTGTGAGCACATTGGAAAGCATGAAAGGTAGCCACACTGATATGCAGCAGATTATCAGTGATTTAAGAGCTATGATGACCAGGGAACAGTTGAGCATAAGGCCAAACGCAATGACAACCCACAAGATGATTTGCGATCTGGCGGAGATGATGAAGGGGCATATGTCAGACCAGGATCGAGGTGTCTATCCTGACCTGCTGACTCATCAAGATCCGAAGTTGAAATCCATGGCCTGGGGGTTTCTGAATGGGCAAAAACCCATTAGAAAACAGTTCGAACGATATCATAATAAATGGTTGAAGAACTGCGACTTCAACTTTTCAGATGAGTTTATCGCTGACACATTCGAGATTTTCGACATGATCGAAGACCGAATTCAGCGCGAAGAGACGATCCTGATACCAACGTTAGAAAAGTCCGGGGTTTTTGCCCAGGCAGTATAAAATCAGGATCATTGGAGGAGAAGTGTCGGGGGGTAGTAGTTTAACCCCCTATTTTTTTGCCTGGAATAAAGTTCATTCCCAGCCAGGTTGCTCATCTCGACAGTGCCTGCCAGTCGATCACCTTAGGCATCTGCTTATCTCCAACTTTCAATCACATACCTATTTCTTGCCCCAGTCAGCCTGAGTCAAAGGTGATTGTCGAAATTCCTATGAGGAAATTGAGACAAATCGTAGCATCATGGGTAAAGAGTCTCTAATATAGCGCTCAGATTTTTTCATCCATACTTTTTTCAACTCAAGCAAATTTCTCAGGAGGTTCATTGTGGGCGTACTTGTTGGACGGGAGGCACCGGATTTCACAGCAGCAGCGGTGCTTGGTGATGGCTCGATCGTAGATGACTTTAACTTCAGTAAAACGATCAAAAACAGATATGCGGTACTGTTTTTCTATCCGCTCGACTTCACTTTTGTCTGCCCTTCAGAACTGATCGCGTTCGATCATCGTCTGGAGGAGTTTAAAAAACGGCAAGTTGAAGTGGTTGGATGCTCCATCGACTCTCACTACACCCACAATGCCTGGCGTAATACACCGGTTAACGATGGTGGCATCGGCCCGGTTGGCTATCCTTTGGTTGCGGACATGAATCATGCCATCTGTAAAGCCTATGATGTGGAAACCGCTGACGGCAATGTGGCGCTTCGTGGTTCCTTCCTGATCGATAGATCGGGTGTTGTACGCCACCAGGTTGTCAATGATCTACCGCTGGGCAGAAATATCGATGAGATGATACGCATGGTCGATGCACTTCAGTTCAATGAAGAGCATGGTGAAGTCTGTCCTGCTGGCTGGAAAGATGGTGATGCGGGGATGAAGGATACGCCCGAGGGGGTTGCAAACTACCTGGCGGACCACAGCGAAAGCCTCTGAGCCACCTTTAATCTATTGTGGCCGGCGTGGATGCCGGCCACAATGACCATGGATTATCGAGCAATAAAAGACCCTATTTAAGAATGACTAAACTGGCGATCATCGGCGGTACCGGGTTGAACAAAATCCCGGATCTTGAAATTACTCACCGGGAGGTCTGCCATACGCCTTTTGGCGAACCTTCAGCAGCACTGACTCACGGCAGAATTGCCGGAAGTGAAGTGGTATTCCTTCCCAGGCATGGGGCAACCCATACCATTCCACCGCACCGGGTCAACTATCGGGCAAATCTCTGGGCCTTACACCATATTGGTGTGGATCGGGTCATTGGTGTGGCTGCGGTAGGGGGCATCACATCGGAAATGGCCCCAGGAAAGATTGTCATTCCTGATCAGATTATCGATTATACCTTTGGCCGTGATCACACGATCTACGAAAAGGATCTGCAACACGTCACCCATATCGATTTTACCTACCCTTATTGTCAACAATTGCGGCAAAGTCTGATCGATGCCGCCAATAGCAGCGGTGTTGGCTGTGTTGACGGAGGTACCTATGGGGCAACACAGGGTCCACGTCTGGAAACCGCAGCAGAGGTTACTCGGATGGAAAGGGACGGTTGTGATATCGTAGGGATGACAGGCATGCCGGAAGCGGCCTTGGCCAGGGAGTTTGAGCTCTGTTATGCCTCCTGTGCCGTGGTGGCTAATTGGGGGGCTGGAAAGCAGGAGGCATCAATCAGCATGAAGGATATCGAAAAGAATCTGATTCTGGGGATGGAACAAGTAAGAAAGCTACTGAGCATACTGCTTCGGGAGCGTACCTAAGCCGGATTCAGAGACTAACATACTATGACTATCAGAAGTAATAATATTTTAATAACAGTATGTTATAGATCATTATTACTTTTGATTCTAATCAACAGTCGTAGCTTATATGGGGAAGCTTTTGAACTGGGCATGTCATCATTGAACGATGGTGATTTTGCAGAAGCATTCTGTCTCTGGCGGCCATTGGCAATGCAAGGTCATGTGGAAGCGGCCTATCATCTGGGCTGGCTCTATGCTAACGGGAACGGACTCAGGGTTGATATCGAAAAGGCGGTCTACTGGTGGAAACGTTCTGCTACGCAGGGCCATAATGAAGCCATGTTTGCCCTCGCATTGGCCTACACCAACGGAGAAGGTATCAAAAAGAATCAACAAGAGGCCTTCAAATGGTATCGTATGGCAGCCGAGAGGGGGCACGGAGATGCTCGTGACATCATAAAATCAAAGCTCCTGAAACCGGAAAAAGCACTGATAAATCAACTCAAAACAGTGCTAGAGTCAGATTGGCTCAGTGAGCAGAGGAAGGTTAAGGCTGATGTGGTCAATTTACGTGCAGGCCCAGGAACAGATCATCCGGTGGTGAAGCGGGTTGAGGCTGGGGCCAGGCTGTTTATTATCGACCGCAAGGGAAAATGGTTACTCGCCATCGACCCGAGAGATCTGAGTCAGGCCTGGATTGCAGATTGGTTAACAGGTCCTAAGTGACTGACGGTGATGGTAGTATTAACCTGGTGGCAACCAAATCGTTTACTTTCAGGGCTTCAGCATGTCCTTGATTGGGGCGTGCTACAGCGGTGTCTTGATGCATCGCTGCAGGCAGGTTTACTGCGGCTGGAACTAAACGATTTGGTCGCCGGGCCGATATTATCGATTCAACCAGTTTACAGGTACAATGTTGCAATAAACATGTACGTCGTTAAAGGGGAGTGAAGATGGCTGATGAGACTAACAGCGCCGATGAAAGCGTAGAAAAACAACCTGAAAAGACAGCAACAACCGTTAAAAAGAAAGCGGCGAAAAAGAAAGTTGCCAAGAAAAAGGTAGCCAAGAAAAAAGCGACAACAAAGAAAAAAGCCGCTGCCAAGAAGAAGGTCTCAGCCAAAAAAACAGAGAGCAGCAAAGCTGCAAGCGCGCAAAACACAACCACCGCACAGACTGACAAGCCGCTCGCCGACAGTGCAGCTAAAGCCGCAACACCAACCACGGTAGCTGCCGCTAGTGCTCAAGCCTCGTCATCAACCACTACCGCTGAGAGTAATAAGGCGCCATCGTCAAATGTGGTTGTGCAGAAACAAATAGAAGATAAAGATAAAACTTTGGAGGAGACACCCATGTCGACAGAAACAAAAAGCTCAGGTGGCTTTTGGATAAAAGTCATTTTCTGGCTGATTATTATCATTCTGGGTTTCATGTATATCCGTTCACTGGCTAAAAACCCGGTTGGCGAGTCTACAGGAGAGCTGTCAGAATCCGCTCAGGTTGAGGTTGCCACCTCGGAGTCAGGTGACCAGTCCGCGACAGATGAGGCAACCGCCTCTACCGCCCCGGCGGCAGCATCTGGTGAGGATGCCTCAGCCACCCAGCAAGCGAGTGTAGCGGAAGCTGAGGGTGGACAGAGTGAACCGGCATCAGCAGGAGACGCGTCTGACGATGCGGACGGCAATCTTGTATCCGGTTCGAGTATCTCACCAGAAGCAAATGTCATGCACCAACCAGCCGCTGAAGCTTCATCTGGCATGACGGATCAGTCATCCGCTGATACTTCGGTTGCAGCCACACAACAAGAGGGTGGCCAGGAAGCAGCCACCGCTCAAGATAAGCCGCAGAGCGTCCAGGATATGCACGCAGAGTCTGTGACAAAAATTCTCAAAGAGTTCGATGAGTTAAGAGATGCAGCACAAGCTGAAATGGAAGCCATGCAGAACAGAATGCAGGCTGAGAGAGAGTTGCATGAAGCCATGATGCCTCCACCACCGCGCATGTGGCGTAATCCGAACCCTGGTTACGGACCCTACGGGCCTGGTCCTTATCAAGGTTATTACAACTACAGATAACTTCTCATACAGATAAAAAAAACGGGCTATTAGCCCGTTTTTTTATTGCTACACAATTTTCATTGCTAAGCCATCAGTCAAGATGAGCTAACGCCGCATCATAGTCCGGTTCCTGGACGATTTCCGGGACAAGCTGGGTGTAGATGACCTTGTTGTTCTCGTCCACCACAACCACGGCGCGTGCGCAGATACCTGCCAGAGGACCATCGCTGATCAATACACCATAATCTTTGGCAAAGTTACGGTTATGCATCATGGAGAGTGAAATCACATTGTCTACGCCCTCGGCACTGCAGAATCGGCCTTGAGCGAAGGGGAGGTCAGCTGAGACGACCAGGGCGACAGAATTGGATTTGTCGGCCATGGCTTTATTGAAAGTGATGGTTGAGGTAGCACAGACACCGGTATCTAGGCTAGGAACAATATTCAGCAATTTCTTTTTGCCAGCATAGTTCTCCAATGAAACATCTGAAAGATCACCAGCTGTCAAAGAGAAGTCTGGTGCATCTGAGCCGACTGCCGGCAGCTCGCCATTGGTGTTGATTGGGTTGCCTTCTAGAGTGATCGTTGCCATGTCTTAATCCTATTATTTGAGTTGAATTCTAAGAATAGATCAGATTTTAGGAAGAACACCCAACAAGATAAACCATATTTTATTTATAGTAATTATTGAAAAGCCTGAATGGGGCAACAGCTAAACGTCGATTTGACAATCCTAGGCTACGGCATGAGGAATAGGCTCCACTTTTTATAGCAGACGGGATGTCTGCCAAATCGAGGTTATGAGACGATTTCCTGATAAATCTCCGGTGTCACCTCCCGGGTAATACCGAGCAGCGTTTCTCGAAGTGGATCCGACATTATTTTGATGTCATTGATTTTGATGATCTCTTCAAAAGAGGGAATACCGGATATTTCAGTATTCTGAATAATTACATCATCAGAAGGCAATTCAGTGGAAACGGGGCAGGAGATCAGTAACACAGGCAGTTCACCCAGGGTATCTACATGAATCGTTTCCAGATTGAAGCGCAGATCCTTCAATAGATTTCTCAGGCCGCTCTGTTTCTCCAGGACAAGATTCAGAGTCAGGCATTGCAGTAGGGTGTGGGCCAACTCATCCTGAACCTGGCTTCTGTTGCCTTTCAACAGATCGGCGATTTGATTTGGTGCCATTCCAGGATAGGAGAGAATCCATTTCAGGGGTGAGGTGACCGTAAGTTCCGAGGATTTTCCGTCATTTTCGGCTTTGTACGGGTAAGTGACCGGCGTCAATGCGGGGGTGGCTGCAAAAATATCCAGTGGTGGAGAGATATCGCTGTCCAGTGAGAATGGCTTTTGCCTGGCAATAGAGAGGTACTGTTTTTTCAGTTCTTGAAAGCTCTTCTCGGCACCTTTGACCGAGGATTTGGAACCACCTCTGATGTACTCGCCGAGAATCGGTTGAGGTGAGAAAAGAGGTGCCAAAGTCGATAAATAGGACTTGAGCTGCGCCTCAATCCGTTCAGATACTGAGCGGGTAAGCTTACGGAGTTCTATCAGTCTTGGGATATCGAAAGAGTCTGTCATGAGTTGCCCGCTTATTATTTGCCTGAGAACCAGGATTTTCAGGCTGTTCATCCATATGATAAAGCCTTTTCACAATGCTTTTCCCTACATAGGAAAGCTAATCAAATAAATGAGTTACGTCAATAAGTTTTTGTTGATTTGCTACACTCTATCAGGAGAATAGACGATATTGTATAGTGAAGTAAGGCAAAAACCGCCATCATCAGCTGGCGGTACGATGTGCAGTAAGCTATTGGCTCCTTTGGCATAGCTGGTACGGTTAAGGCTCGGAATTACAAGACCGATAAGGTGTCGGCAATGTTTTCCTCAAGGGGCTTGGAAGAAGGCCTTCCTGTGTTTGTTGGCGCAGTTGTAGGAGAGGTGATTTGGATAATCAATATCCTATGCCGGAATCGATCGGTAGATTCCAGTTGGTAGAAGAGGTAGGCGAAGGTGCAATGTCGATCGTCTACAAAGCATTTGATCCCGAGATCAATCGACCCTTGGCCATTAAATTGCTACGTGGAGAGTGTGCTGTTGATCCGGAGTACCGATATCGCTTTCTGCAGGAGGCCAAAGCTGCAGGAAAGCTGACCCATCCCAATATTGTCACCATTTTCGATGTTGGCGAAGTGGAACAGGGGCCATATATCGCCATGGAGTTTCTTGAGGGACAAACCCTTGAGGAGATCATGGATAGTGACCAGGATATTACAACCCGAGATGTGGTCATCTACGGGATACAACTGGCTGAAGCCCTCGACTATTCCCATGCCAGGGGAATTGTTCACCGGGATGTCAAGCCAGGCAACATAATATCCCCTGGCTATGGCCACACGCTTCGCATAACGGATTTCGGTATTGCCAGGGTTGATACACCGAATAAAGAGCATAAAACCAGAATCGGTTCTGTTCTGGGAACGCCTCAATATATGTCTCCGGAGCAGGTCGAGGGACAGCAGGTTGACGGTCGGTCCGATCTGTTTTCCCTTGGTGTGATCCTCTATCAACTGCTCACGGGTGAAAAACCCTTTGTCTCGGAAACGCTGACCTCTCTGTTGATGAAGATTGTGCAGGAGGAACCTGCACCAATCGATATCAAGAAAACAGACATACCTCAGAGCCTGAAAGCGATCGTTGAGAAACTACTCAATAAAAAGCCGGATAATCGTTTTCAAACAGGAAAAGAACTTGCCAACGCGCTGCGTCGGGTGATCCATGAGATCGATGAGAAACAGCAGCATATCAATGAATCAAAGATTCTACCTCTGCGCATCAAATGGACTGCAGTCATGGCAATGGTGGTCTCGCTGGCTATGATTTTAGGTTCTTATCTGGTCTATCAAAAACAAGTAGAGACCATGACCGAACTGACCTTGGACTCAGGAGGCTCCTTAGCGGATTTTATCGCCATTGAAAGCGCGGAAGCTGTCCTAATACAGGATTGGGTAGCCATTGAGACCTTTGTGCAGGAGATAAACGATCGTCAACAGATCAGCTACCTGAAGATCTTTGATCACAAACAGGTATTACGTGCAAGTACATCACCAGAAGAGGTAGGTGAAACACACGAGCGCTCCTTAAGCGGAGAAATGCTGCGAGAGGAGGGCGGAATCGTAATCTCTGAGGCCGAATGGCAGGGGCAGGATGTCTTTGATTTTCAAGCCCCGTTGATCTTTCAGAATAAAACGATCGGTGGCGTGCAGTTAGGGTTGTCGCAAACGCCGCTGATTGCGGCAGCAGATCTAACTTTTTATACCATGCTGGGGCTATTGGTGGCAGTCGTTCTGACTGTGGTTGTGGTGGCTTACCTATTGGCTACAGGTATCACGCTTCCCATGAAAATCCTGAGAAAGGCGATGCGTCATATCAGTCAAGGTAACTATGCCTATCGAATTCGTCAGGAACGTAATGATGAACTGGGCTTGATGTTCAAAGATTACAATAGGATGGCTGAGGAGCTGCAGAACAAGGAGCAGGCCGATGTGTTGACAGAGGATCAGACTCAGTCCGAACTCAATACACAAACTGCAGCACAGTCTCAACCATCAGCGGAGCCTGAACCAGTGGACGATGATGAGACACGAATTGCGCCCCTTAACCGGCAGTCGGATAGCTCTGCCGATGAGGGTGGTAATCAGGAACTTGACGATAACATGGATGATGCGACCAGAATCATAAAACGCAATTGATGGCATCATGATGATCTCTGTTCGGCATACAGCCAGGTTGCATAAAGCCACAGTGAAGCGGATCCTGCCTGAATGCCATCGATGCTGCAGAGAGAGAGCAATAACAATAAGAAAGGCTGTTGACCGGAACAAGTTTCTCATCGTCAGCTTGTTTTTCATTGTTTATGCTTTGTTGGGTTCGGGATGCTCATCACTCCCTGCCACGTCTGAAGTTTTAGCACGGGATAGCGAATTTATTGTTCTCAGGGTGGGAAATGAGGATGCCAATACTTTGGCGCATCGCTACTTAGGTGATGAGAAACTCGGTTGGCTGATAGAAGATGCGAATTATCCTCGATCCATTGTTAGCGGAAATGAGATCATTATCCCGCTGCAAAATAAAAATCCC
The DNA here is from genome assembly GCA_022360905.1 of Chromatiales bacterium. Lineage (GTDB taxonomy): Bacteria > Pseudomonadota > Gammaproteobacteria > Chromatiales > Chromatiaceae > Thiodiazotropha. The sequence goes on along the minus strand of JAKSBX010000156.1, from coordinate 30,344 downwards.
ATAGGTTTCGAATTTGAGGGATATCAAACTGTTCCCATATTGTGCTATCACCGTTTCGGCAACAAGGGCAGACGTTTGGAAGTTAGTGCAAAACAGTTTGAAGAGCAGCTGAAATATCTCAAACAGCATGATTACAGAGTGATTCACCTTCATGAGCTTTATGGTTTCTTGAAAGGTGAACAGGCCTTACCTAAACGTTCCGTGATATTAACCATAGATGACGGTCATCGATCCATTTATAAAATAGCTTATCCACTGCTTAAAAAGTATAACTTTCCCGCAACGGTTTTTGTCTATAGCGACTACATGAATAATGGTGGCTTGAAAACCAGTGAAATAAAAACTATGAATTCCAGTGGTTTGATCAGTATACAACCGCACTCCAAAACTCACTCGAATCTTGCATTGAATGGCGCCGGGGAAGGCAAGTCTGCCTATCGTAAAAGAGTAAGGGATGAAGTTCGGATTCCCAGCCGCAAGTTGGAAAATACGCTGGGCAAAGCGCCCAGATACTATGCCTATCCATTCGGTGATACCAACCCACAGGTGATCGATGAGCTAAAAGCGAATGGTCTGCTGCTTGGTTTGACCGTTCAGTCTGCTGCTAATGCGGCATTTACCTACCCATACCTTCTTAATAGAAGCATGATCTTCGGAGACCGGGGCATGGATGACTTTGTCGCTAAGCTGAAGACTTTTCAGGCCCGGTGATCGTGTGGTCAGTTTATTGCACACATTCTCAATAATAGTTGTCTCAATATTTGTACTGTCCAGCATAGGCTGCGCAAACAGGCAAGTAGTCACCGTTGGTGCTCCCGGTAATTATGCGGATCCACAGAGATTGATGCGGTCGGCATCGAATCATGAACAGAAAGGTGATTTATACAAGGCGCTGATGGAATATCGTATTGCGCGTACATTATCACCTGGTAGCTCCAAACCGAACAGAGAAGTCGATAGGCTGGAAAAGCTAATATCAGACAAAACAGACAAGTTAATGTCGATTGCAGAAAAAAAACGGGCTAAAGGCAAGCTGCAAAGTGCAGAGGTGTTGTACTTGAGAATTTTAACCCTCGATCCCTCCCATAAAGCTGCATTTGATAGATTACGTGATATCAACAAAAAACAACTTCACCTGAAAATGAAACAGAAAGTGGCGCTGTCTCAGCGTTACCGAAAAAACAGTATTCGTAAGAAGAACCAGCAGACAGAAGATGAGGGGTATATATACTCCCGTCAGGCCATACTACAGGCAGAAAACCGTGCTAAAGATGTGGCAAGTTATATCGGAGAACTGGAAAAGCACATAACAAAATACCCAAATGACACGGAACTGAAAGTAATGCTGATGAATGTTCGTGTTGTCCAGGCACGTGCAGCATTTCGTGCCTCAGAGTACGATAAGTCACTGCACCATTTAACTGCGGCAGAAGAGCTGTTGAGCAATGATGCAAAATTACTGAAGAAGTTGTCTGAAGCTCGAAAAGAGTTTGGTAAAGAGCTTTATTTAAAAGGGCTAAGAAGGGTCCGTTCTGAACCAGTCAACGCAATAGAGCTTTGGAGAATAGCGTTAAAATTTGATCCCGATGACAAGCGTACTCAATTGAGAATTGATACTTTTGAAAATCGCTAGTAACAGCTGTGATAGCGGCAGTTACTCAACAGGCTCTAAGGGGAATGGTATTTACTGAAGTCATTTACGCCCCAATTCTGCTGAAGAAGTTGGGGGTCACCTTTTAGAGATTAACCGCCAATGAACGCCAGTCACCGCAAAATGCCGCGAAAAACTCTCACATAGCGGACTCTATTAGCGAAGATTCGTGGTGATTGGCGGCTTATTCTCTTAAATTAAGTGCCATTCGGCCTAAGGTATCTCTTTACTATTCCATGGTACGCGAAGTAGTTTCAAGGAGCCGAATGGAACTACCAGTAATGCAAGTACGATGAACAATTCATACCAAGCCAGGCTGGTGAGCTGAGTGGTTGCCGGGTAACGGGCTTCGAGGTGGTGGACAAATAGCAGCAAAGGTAGAAACAAGGTGCCTATGGTAAAACTTGTGAGTGCTATTTTGTAGAGTTGTTCCATCATATTTGATAGCCAAAGGTCAAACATACTTCAGTTACGACTCGGCTTGCAGTCCTTTAACCACGTAACCAGTGACATATCCATCTGCCTTGAGTTAGCGACTCATTTCAGGGGTTCTTAAGCCAAAGGACTTTAAAAAACAGCAAGATGCGAATAAAATTCCGTGTAAGATTGATAATCTGGGAAGTGAAATCTTATTTATGGATTTCTCTCGGTCAGAAGAAAATAACTCTGGCCAGGAACAGGCAACCCAAGCCGCATTTTATCGATCATGACCATGGTTTTCATAAAAAGGTCTATTTCTTTTAAATCAGCTTGTTATGCCTGTAACTTAGGGCTTGTTAACACGAATCCAATGCACCCAGTTGTGCCTGAAAAAGCACCAATCAAGGCACGAGGAGAGAGGTTTGGTTGGTCCAAACGAGCGACGAGCAACGGGTTGTGGCACTACACGACGTTCATTCTGCCTTGCTGGAGACAAAAACAAACCCTGTAGGGCGCATTGGATTCGTGTTAACAGGCCCTAAAGCTGGAAGCCTTAAAGGTGATAATACTGGGTTAAGCCTATTAGATTAGGGAGAAGGATTATGGAGTTATGGGTCAGGTTCGAGTATTTGGGCAAGCAGGGATTTGGCACCTTGAGGAATGATCATGTTGCCGTTTATCAAGGTGATATGTTTAAGGAGTCAAAAGCCACGGGTGAATTTCTACCGGTTTCGGATATTAATCTGTTAATACCCACTCAGCCGTCAAAAATGATCGGTTTGTGGAACAATTTTCGCTCACGGGCGGCAAAGGAGGGGTGGTCTCAGCCTAACCATCCACTCTATTTCATGAAGGCCAACGGTTCTTTTCTGGCAACAGGGCAAACAATCCGGCAACCCGAAACCTATGATGGTCCGGTGGCATTTGAAGGTGAGCTAGGCATAGTGATCGGGGAACGTTGCTGCAACATCAACGAAGATGATGCTGACAAGTACATTTTTGGATACACCTGTGTCAATGATGTTACAGCCAGAGGACTGATGAAGGAAGATCCCTCATTTGTTCAGTGGACCAGAGCCAAAAGTTTTGACACCTTTGGCGCTGTCGGACCGGTTGTTGCCACGGGGCTTGATGTTGATTCGTTGATCGTTAAGACGCTGGTTGATGGCGTAGAACATCAGAACTATCCAGTTGAGGACATGTTTTTCTCACCCAGGGAGATTGTCAGCAGGCTTTCGAGAGATATGACACTCAATCCAGGAGATGTCATAGCCTGTGGCACATCATTGGGTGCCGGGCCTATGCCTCAAGGGTGTACAGTTGAAATAAAGATCGATGGAATTGGCTCTTTGGTCAATCTATTTGAGTGATTGTCAGGCTATTTTAACAATAACGATATGCCACTGATGATGAGTAGTAGACTGATACCCCGTTGAAAGGTCTGCTGGGATAGGTTGCTATGAATTTGTCCGCCAATGTACATACCAATAGCCATCAGAGGGATCGCAATCGCCACGATTTTGAGTAATGCAAGGTCAAAGAAACCGGTTGCCAAGTAACCTAAGATGCGGCCAATGCCATCAATTAGAAAGATGGTTGCAAATGTTGCACGAAATTCTGTCTTATTCAGTCCTCTTAGCTTCAGATAGAGGACATAAAACGGGCCTCCCGTACCGAATAGTGTGCCAATAAAACCTCCAAGCGTTCCACCTGGCGCTGCCCAAAGTAGCGAGGGCGCCGCGTTTGGCGTAATGGAAAATAGCGAATAGACAGCAAACAACAGTAGAAAGACACCCAAGCCATAGCGAAGTACTTGAGCATCGACCGAGTTGAACAGGTAGAGAGCCATCACAACCCCAATGATTGAAAAGGGAAGTAACGGCAAAATATCCCGCCAGCAAACCGCTTCTCGGTGCTTTACCCCATGGCTTGCAGAAGCAATGTAATCAAGCAATACAATCAATGGAACTGCAATTGATAAGGGAAGCATCAATGCAAGTAACGGTATTGCAATGAGACCTGAGCCAAAACCTGCAATTCCTCTTACCAGATAGGCAGAGCTGATAATGATTGCGGCAATGATTAGATTTGTTGTCGAAAGTGCTTCAAGCACATTAAGTCCGTTTTGCTAGATATCAATATCAAATCTATTTGCGAACTGATGTTCCATTAAAGATTACATACCGATAAGCAAAACTCTGCCTTCAGCCAGATTCCGTTCGAGGTTACCCCGCAAACAATTCCAAAAAATATTGTCCAATCCAGGAATTTATCCAGTAGATGGCAATATTTGCAGCGCTATTATTCATGGCCCTTTAAATAAGTCAATTGAGCAATGTCAATAGATCTAAAGCATAGCTCATAGCCATGAAAAATTGTGATCTAAAACGGATTGTTTCAGACATTATGAATAAACGTGGGAATTAAATTCTTGCGCTGATCAGCGAGTTATCCATGGCGCAGTTTGGGCATTGATAACCATGGTGATTGGTTAAAAGATTGAATTATTTCACAGTGCAACAGCGGTGTTTTGATGTCTTGCTGTAGGCCAGCACACTCCGGCTGAACACTTGCTAAGCCATGCTCATCTGGATCCGATCAATTGGGTTTTGAGTCGATCCTTTGAAGCTGCTGTTTCATCTCCAGGGCTCGTGCTTTGTAACCAGGGGCGAGTGAATGGTTTGGATCGAGTTCCAAGATCTTATTCCAGTAACCGATTGCTTCATCCAGCTCTTGTCTTCGAAACAGCTGCATAGCCTGGCGATGGTAGCTGTCCGTCAGTTGATTTCTGACCCTTACTTGAGACTCTTGTGCTGATAGGTTGTCAGGGTCATAGGTCAATACCTGTCCATAGGTGCGATAGGCCGTTTGATATTGTCCGCCACGCTCTTCATTCTGTCCTTTCTGCAGGAGCTTGCGAGCTTCGATCTTATCTTCCACATAGATGAGTTGATTGATTGCACTGTTATCGGAGGCATCGAGAATGATGAGCTTTTCCAGTGTATCTCTGGCGCCTTCCAGATCATCCTGTTTGATCAACTGATTGGCGTATTCCGTATAGTAACTTGCCAGCTGTGTACGAATCTCTGCTGCTTCGGGGTGACGGCTGTTTTCACTTTCCAATAGATAGATGGCAGCAGGCAGGTCTTTTTCAGCATGCAGTTGCCGGGCAGAGTTTAGTGCGTCATCGCTGCTTGGTAAGTTGTCAACGGCTGAAGCCTCAGTCTCTTCTGGCTGATTGAGAGGGGTTTCAGGCTCTACGATCTGGGCTGTCTCTGAGGTTGCCTCAACATCCGTAACCGGTTGTGTTGTTGTTGCTGGCTGCGGCTCAACTACCTGCGGAGAATCGGTTTCCGGGTCGGTTGAAGTGATGGGTTTGGCTTCTGTTTTTACAGGTTTTTCAGTCAACTCCGTTTCGGGGCTGTGCTTGGCTTTAGGTTTCGCCTTGATTTTGACCTTTTCCGGCATGATGCCAGGCACGCGAATGCGCTGTCCTGGTGCCAGTTTACTGGGGTTGTCCAGATCGTTGTATCTGGCGAGAATGACAAATTTATAGGGGTCGTTGAGAAAATTCTTGGCAATCAGAGATAGTGAATCCCCTGGCTGCACATCGTAAAAGAAGTTTTTCAGTCCCAGATACTCGATTGGGTCAGCATCCATCTGTTCAAGCAGATGGTTGGCCCGGCTATGTTCAGGGTCATTCATCAAAGCCCAACTGAGCTGATTGTGGGCACTCTCATAGTCTCCCTGCTGAAGATGTTGCAGAGCTTTTCGTACCCGCTGATTCGGTGTCAGAGAATCGGTAGGTGGCGGGATAGTCTCTTCTATCGGTTCCGGTTCCTGGGCCACCGGTTGTTCTGCTTTTTTTGGACCGGTCAACTGACAGGCACTCAGGGCGAGTACGGAAATGACAATAAATAGGAATTTGCAGAAATCCCGAAAGCTGGTTACCTCAATCACTTCTTAGATTCCTTTTGGCTGCTTGTAGCGATTAGCTGGGTTGTCATGTCGATCAATATAGCAGATTAGATTTCATCGGTTTGCTCGTTTTGTACGGCTTTCGCCTGCACCATCACCAGGGTCACATTATCTCTGGCGCCTCTGTCCATGGCCAGGCTGATGAGTTGTTGTATGGCGTCCTGAAAGCTGTAACGTCCTAGAATTTCAGCAATTTCCGTATCCTTGACCTCTTTGTTCAGGCCGTCACTGCAAAGCAGAAACAGGTCACCATCACAGGGCTCCACCATTTCCGCATCCAGCTCCAGGGTCTCTGTAGCACCGACCGCCCGGGTAATATAGTTGGCGATGGATGACTGTTCCGCTTCATCGGAGGTGACCAGGCCCTGTTCGATCATCTCCTCGATCTGGCTGTGATCGCGGCTCAGCTGCTTCAGATTGCCCCGACGATAGAGATAGATGCGGCTGTCACCGGCCCATTGATAGATACAGTAGCCATCATAGGCCAAGAGGGTAACCACGGTTGAGCCGATGATCTCGCCACCCCGTTGGTGGGATTCCAACAGCAGGTGTTGATTGACCTGATGCAGGCTTTGTTCAACATTTCCGGCCAGTTCGCCGAGTGAGTTGCCCGGATTGACCGACTTTAATTCACTCACGATCATGCCTGAGGCGAGGTCCCCGGCGGCGTGCCCGCCCATGCCGTCGGCAACCGCCCAGATCCCCAGGTCCGCTCGATCGAGGCAGGCATCTTCATTGATGCTGCGCACTTTACCTTTATCGGTCAGGTGGGCGGAGACCCAATAGAATCGATTCTGGGTCATAAGGATTCTGGTGTTTCTGAGGTGGCGAATCCCATGCTGTAGGCACCGGTTTCAATCTCTTCCCAGCCGTGTTCTGTCCAGGCACCATCGATCAAGGCACTGGCTCCTCTTATCTGCGGTAGGCCCTGACAGATCAGCAGTGAGGGGGAGATCCGTTCTGAACCCTGTGTCCACCAGATGCTGTAGGCAAATAACAGTTTCTTCATCAGATGGGGCATGAACAGGGGATAGAGACCACGCAGTGCAGACTGTTCCTGCAACTGTGCATGCCAGGCATTGTTGAGCGGGGTGACGGGTGCATCCGGTTGAGCCAACTCTTCGCGTTCCGCCGTCGGTGCACCGAGCTGTCGCAGCTGTTGTTCCAATGCTTCCATCTGGAAGCCATCCTCCAGGCAGGAGAGGGCAAGCTCTTCCAGGCGCCCAAACCAGCTTTCCGACTCCTCCATGAACAGAAAAAGATTAAACTTGGGATCGAGTTTTGCTGCCAGGGTAAACGGGTAGTAACGACCAACCCGGTCGACGCTGGGCATCAGGATTCCTGCCCACCCTTGTTCGCCGCAGATCCCAGGGGAGAGTGCGAAGCGCCACATGGGACTGGTCAAATAGTTATCCAGCCAGAAGTCACCCAGCTGTTCCCGGCTGTTGGCGATTGCCTCCTGCATCCAGGTCTCCCAGGGGGCTATGAAGCCGCGGGGAAGCCGGCGGGTGACAAAATCCCCCAGTGAAGGAATCTTACCGTAGAGGCCTGGAAAGTCCTCGTTTTGCATTGAGTTCAAAGTCTGTTCGGACACCGGAAGTCTGCCAATTCTTTTAACTGAAATGGATTGAGTGCACCACTTGCTCGTAGTGCAAAACGTGATTTGCGGCCACCCACATCAAAGGTCACATTGATGGTTTCAGGGGTGTTGGTGGCTTCAGTTGCAGCCTGATCGATCATGCGGAACCAGCCCCAGGGTCCATCCTCAGTCAGACCGGAGGGTTTATTACCAGCGGGTGGTGCAAGCAGAATCTTGGCATCGCTGATGCCGGAATCATCCGGCCAGGTGAGTCGGTTCCAGCGGGTCGGGCCATGGTTGTATCTGACCCGCTGCTGATTGATCAACAGGGTGATCTGAGTGATCGTGGTGTCCATGCTCAGCGGTTTGATTTCGAAGTTGATCTTCGGCTCCGGACTGCTGCCGCTGAAGAAGGCGTCGCGGATTACCGCTGCCCGCTGAAACTGTCGCAGCGTACTGGTTGGGATACCCAGGGTTTTGTTGCCGGCCGCATTCCAACGCCAAACTCTGCGTGAGGTATCGACAAAATCGATCAGGTAGGTATTGAAGAAGTTCTCCATCATCCCGCCTGGACCGAAGAAACGTCCAAAATCACTGATCGTCACTTCACGAACGCTGTTGCGTTCCAGTGGATAACGACCGGCCAGACTGCGCTGGCAGAAAGGCAGCAGCTGGGTGTTCCAGACTGAGTTGAGATGGCTCCTGACCCCGGACACAGTCAGATTGGAACTGCCGTCCGCCAGGGTATTGATCATATCAGCCAGTGGGCCGGGTTGACGCTGCGCTTCCAGTTTCAAGCGGCTGATTACGCCGCCGGATGCAGGATCTCGCGCGGCATTGAACGCCTGACTCGACTGATTGCCGGCTGAGGCAATGGAGTTCATATGGGCGTAGAGTTCGTTAAGCATCTCCAGGGTTCTCTCCAGCGGAGCTTGCTCACCCTCCTGGGCATCGATCATCCGATTCAGATCGGCAAAATGTTGATCAACCGGTGTGCTCAGCAACTGCTTTTCAGGCGCCTGCTGGCTCTCATCCGGTGATACCTGCAGTATTGAAGCCAGCTGACGGGTAATACCGGAACCGTGCTCAGCCGCCAGCTCGGCCGCTTTTTGTGCGCCACCGGGTAGGCGCGAGAGGGTGGTCTGTTCCTGCACCAGCTTCAGATAGCGGCGTAGCGGAGAAGTAGGTCCTGAAAGAACATTCAACACCTCGACAGCCTGGCGCATGTTGTTGAAAGGTTTTACCCGAATATCTGCCAGTTGCTGCTCCCAAATACGGATGTACTCGGCGTAGTAGAGATCTTTGACCCGGCTGCTGAGCCTGGCCAGGTCGGTTTTACCGATGATTTTTTCCAGATCCGGGCCGAGTATCCACTTCTCCTCGAGCAATTTATTGGCGATCGACAGGTGATCCTTGAGGAACAGTTTGTGATATCCCTCATAGGTAAACAGGCTGGGGATCTCCTTATCCAGTGGTTCACCGGAGCGTCGACTGAAGACCAGCTCCGCATCGGGGCCGATCTCCTGGGTCAGTCGCAATGCCGCTATCGAGCCACCTGCCGTGGTGCGTTTCATCCGATCATAGACCCGATCCGCCAGCGGTACCCTTAACAGGTCATTGCGTACCCGGCTGATCAACACCTCATCCAATGGGATGGTTGGCGGCATCGGCATTTGGCTGAGCAGGGCGTCCAGATGGCCCGCCAGGGCCTGACGGGCCTGGGCGTTTTCCCCACCAGGCAGGCTGAGTTGCCACTGCAACAGCATCCAGGCCTTCACAGTCTCGGCATCGTAATGTTCCTTATCATCGAACATCAGATAGACCTTGAGCGCCTCATACAGATAGTCCGGGTTGTTACCCTGCTGTTTAAGCTGATCTTCAAGACTGAGAATAATGCGCGGTAGAAACAGGTTCTTCAGGCTGGTGTGGTAGGCGTTGATCGCCTCGCTGCCCAGTTTGTCACCCTGGTAGAGTCCCAATCCCATCAACCAGGGGATCTCTTTCTGCTGATCCTCATAACCCCCGGGAATGCGTCGCACCAGTTCCAGGGCGGGTACCACATTGGTCAATGTCAGATCGTCTGCGGCAACTCCGTTCACTTTTTCGTCTGCGGCATTGGCCTGTATGGCGACCTGATCGATATAACTTTGATTGCGGCTGTAGCTGGTGAACCAGGCAATGCCGGCGAGCAGAGCCAGCGAGATGGCACCCACATAGGCGATACGTTGCAGCCAGGCCCGCTGTTTCTCAACACGGGTATTGATACCGGCCAGATGGGATTCGGCAAAGATCAGATCCTTGAACAGTCGGTTGATGAAAAAGCTGCGGCCGGTACCGGAAAAGGCCGGGGCAATCTGACGGTTGAGGCCAAACTCCTGAGCCATCGACCCAAGCAGACGGTCGATCGGGGTGCCTTCCTGAGTGCCGCTGGTGAAGTAGACACCCCTGACCATTGGCGTCTCCTGAAAACGGTTCTCGCTGAAGGCTTCCTGGAGAAAGGTCTCTGCCGCTTCGCGCAGTGCGCTGAACTGTTGTGGAAAGGAGTAGATCAAGACCCGACGTTTGACGTCCCGTTCCTGTTCAAGCCGGTCCATTAGGCGGGCATCGATACGCTGTTCCAGGGCTTTGAACTCATCCTTGAAGTGGTTGATCACATCACCCTGACTGCCTTTTTCGTTGAGCGGAAAGGTCATTCCCCAGACCTGGTTACGCTCATCCCGACTCAGGTTTTCGAAAAATTCATTGAAACCCGCCAGCAGGTCGCACTTGGTGAACAGCACATAGATCGGGAAGCGGATGCCGAAGTGGTCGATCAGCTCCTTGACCCGCAGACGTATCGCCTTGGCGTGATTGATTCTCTCAATGTCGGTCAGCTGCAGAATGTCCTCCACGCTGATGGCCACCAGGGCACCATTGATCGGCCTGCGTTTGCGGTGTTTTTTCAGCAGATCGAGAAAGCCCATCCAGGCGGCCCGGTCCACCTCTTCGTAACTGTCCTGGGTGGTGTATCGGCCTGCGGTATCCAGCAGTACCGCATCATCGGTGAACCACCAGTCACAATTGCGTGTTCCACCGATACCCTGCACCGCATCGTTGCCCAGTTTGTCCGCCAGTGGAAAGTGTAGCCCCGAGTTGAGCAGAGCGGTGGTTTTACCACTTCCAGGTGGACCGATGAACATATACCAGGGGAGCTGATAGAGATATTGGCTATCCTGTTTACCCCCCAGTTTCGACTCCTTGAGAATGCGGATGGCATTGTCCAGACGTTGCCCGAGAATCTGCACCTCTTCCGCCGACTCCTGGGTCGATACGGAGGTCTGTTCTTTCTGACCGACCACGGACTCCAGCATCTGCTGGTTCTTCTTGCGTGCCGCAAATAGCCGTCTGGCCTGATTGGCTCCCCAGAGCAGAATGATCACACCGATAGTGATCAGTCTGGCCATGGGCGAGGCGAGGGGCTCGCTGCCGGCAAAGGCAAACAGGGGACCGATCAACCAGATGATCACCGAGATGGCGATCAGTCCCAGGATGGCGACAAACCAGCGGTTTTTTATGATTCTCAATATTGCCTGCATGGTGTACGCAATACCTATTGTTTTACAAGAGTGATCTCCACACGTCTGTTACGTGCACGTCCCTCTTTTGTGTCATTGGATGCCAGGGGCTCTGCCGAGCCGCGCCCTTCACTCTGAATTCTTGCGGGTTGGCTTAAATCCAGTGCCAGCAGTTTGGCCACGGATTCAGCACGTGCCCTCGAGAGGTGCCAGTTGGAGGGGTAACGAAGACTGCGTATGGGAATGTTGTCAGTATGACCGACCACCACAATCTGTCCCTCGAGTTTGTCCATTGCCGCGGCGATACGATTCAGTAGTGGCAGGAATTGACTGTTGACCGCCACTTTACCGGAAGCGAACAGGCCGTCCCCGGCAATTCTGACGGTACCCTCCAGATGATTCTCCGCAACGCTGACCAGGCCTTGAGTAATCTCATTGGCGAGCAGCACTCTGAGCGAAAGTTCCGGCTTGGGCGGTGGCGGCGGGGTACGTTCAACCACCGTTTGTACATTGCGGGCAATGTTGTGTAGTTCGGCGTGCACCGGATCGGATTTGACATTCAGGCTGAGACTGAATCCGGAGAACATCAACATCAGCACCACACCGGATATCGCCATCACCACCCAAAGCGGAACATACTGAACCAGGGCATTCTGTTTCAGCGGCTCTCCCTGCCAGTGTCCGGAGAGATCCCGTTCATACTCATCCCGGTGATTGCGAAGCGTGCGGAACAGGTTGTCTTTGAGGGTTTGCAGTTGTGCATAGCCATCCGGTAAAGGACGATAGCGCCCTTCGAAGCCGAATGAGAGACAGACATACATCAGTTCCAGCAGCTCAAGATTCTTGGCAGGGTTCTGCAGAAGTTTTTGCAGCAGTTGAAAGAACTTCTCACCACCCCAAGCCTCTTTATGCAGAGTGACCAACAGGCTTTGATCGCGCCAGATGCTCTGATTGCCCCAAGGTGTGGTGAGGACCAGCTCATCGGTTACCGTACAGAGTACATAGCGGGCCCAGAAGGTGGTCTCCTGTTCCACACCCAGATCCTGAGCTTTCATTTCAAAGGCCCGGACCTTATCGATAATGGAGTTTTTCAAAGAGACCGGATCGGAGTGGGAAGGGGTGTCACGCAGTCGCCCCATCATCGATAGAAGCGAGGAGGCGGCGACCTCAAGCTTATTCGCCCCATGACGCATCGGCAGGCTCGGGGCTGGGCCCAGAGGACGCTGTGGGGGCGGCTGACTGGTCGGTGCCGCTTGGGGTGGGGGAGTAGCAGGGCCCTTACCACCCGGTCTTGGCCGGATGACAGTGCGATCGCCGGATTCGTTGGGCTTCATGCCAAATGGGTCGTCGTGATCCATGGTCAATTACCTTTTATCGCCCAAAGTTCAAGTTCCAGGCCCGGAAATTCACCTCCTATATGTATGGCACATCCGCCTGAGGTTTCAAGCAGGTTCCAATAGTCGTTATTCTTGTCCAGCTCGAAATAACTGAAACCTGCGTTGTAGGGAATTTGTCGTGGGGCTACGGAGAGAATGCGCAGCCCGATACCGGGCAGTTGCAGATTGACCAGATCGCGGATTTTTTCCACCGGGCCAATCTTGGTTTGAGAGGGAAAGCGTCGCTGTAGCAGATCCGCCGTCATACTTGCGTTGACCGCCAGTACGAATACCGCATCGCTCAACAGGGAGCGGTCCGATACGGTGGCAACCCGGATGCCATACTTGCGCTCTTCCAGGGGTATGGAAACCGCCTTCTGTTCCAGCACCATGCTCAGAGATCGTCGCAGCTCACGGATGACCGGCAGAAAGGTCTCATGCAGAGTCTGATGCTGATAGAGCGGGAAGGTTGGCGGACGCTTATTGCTGCTGGTGAAGGTTGCCAATTCACCGGCCAGTTCCAGGGCAGCTTCATAGAAGGCCACCGGGTGCAGTGGTACCCGATTGCAAAAGTGGGTATAGAGCGGCTCGTAGCGATTCACGACCTGCAGCATCAGAAAGTCGGCTACTTCCGCAATCCCTTTACCCCCATCCACCAGTCTGGAGGCAATGGCATCGGCACGGTGATGAAGCAGGCCTTCGATCTCTTTGAGGTAACCGGCAAGTCTGGGGGATACCTGGCAGTCAAGACAGGGAGGAATGAAATCCTCATCCAACACCAGCATATCGTCAGATCGACGCTCGACAATTTTGGCCACGGCAAGATGGGCAAACTCCTCCAGTTCGGCGTCTCCGATCAGCAGTCGCATGGTCGGTTTGGCAACCTGTAGGGTGGAGCTGTTGGAAGATCCGGCAATGCCATCCTTGATGTCGATCTCATCCACCAGGTAGCGTTCCAGGCCCGCTTCCTGGTCGGTGAACCTGACCTGGGCTGTGCCTGGCCTTGAGAGGGGTAGTGCCAGGTAGATGATGGCGCCTTTATGCTCTGCAGGGATCTCCAGAGGTGGCGGGGGATTGTCGTGTCCAGGGATATCGAAGGTGGTGCCATCCGGCAGTACACCGCGACAGGATTCTATCGCCAGACGACCGAGCGCCAGGGCCTGGCGATCGATTTTTAAATGGGTGAAGCCCCAACTGAAGGGGGTAAGATCAGCGCATCGGGTTTCGATGCGGTGCTCTAAAAACCGCTCCTGCTGTTGAAAGTGGTGAGGTCTGAGGAACATCCCCTCCGACCAAACGATCCTAGACATCCAAGACATGGGCTTCTCTTATTTGTTTTTCAGGATGTTGATGCCGCTTTTACCGAACTCTATCACAAAGGCTGTTTCATCGTTCACATCGATCTCGATGGTACGGCGCCATGTGGCGTTTTCGATATCCCGGTAGGCACCAATGACGCCAAGGTATCTGGTGTCAGGTTGCAATTCACGCTCAAGCAATTTGCTCTCCCCAGGCTGAAAGTGAAGTTCATCACGCATCAACAGTTCGTCACCCAACAAGGCGACATCCTGCTCGAAAAGATTGAAGAAGTCCGCATTGTTGAAAACACTCAACGACTTCAGTTCGTAGATTCTTGCAACGATCGGGGAGGGTCTGCCGTTGATATCCGGGTTGACCCCTTTATCGGCATTCAGAGAGGCCTTGACACTGGAAACACTGGAACAACCTGATGCAACAAAAATTGTCAGTAGTCCGATAACAAGTAAAAGTTTTTTGATCATCTCTTTCTTAAAACCTTTTATCTAATTTGGGGTCCGTGTGCTTCAGAGCTTCCAGGCGACGAATCTGCTCTTCATAGGCCTGGGAAAAAGTGCGACCGAACAGCTGGTGAAAGTCATCTTCCGCCTCCACCGCAATTTCGCTGTAGAGCTCGGTAAACAGATCCCAGGTTTTTGCATGACGATAGAGGGGCAGCTTTTCCAGCAACGCGGATTGACCAAGCCGCTTTTCCAGGATCTCCGGTTTGAAGCGCTGTAACACCACTTGCAGGGCGGCCTGCATACCGACCATCACAGCCAACATGTGGGCTTCGATGTCTTCATGGGCCTCTTCAATGGCATTCAGTGGTGGAAGATAGCCACTCTTCTGGCTGGGGTTGACCAGATGTCGCAACGCCTCTTCGGTATTGATGGAGAACTTGAGTGGGTTGTTCTCCACCGGCTGTATCATGGTTTGCGACATACGAAACTCACCCTTCATCTGAGCTCGGGCGCGCAGAATTGACATGGTGCCTTCCACATTCGCTCGCATCGCGCTGCCCAGATTACCCAGCAGTTCAGCCAGGGATACCCCCTCCAGGTAGGACTCCGGGACACCCAATCCCTCAGCGAGCGCCTGGCGCAAACCTGTATCATCACTTGTTATACCGGCTGTGGCAGCAGTCGGTTGAGTTGCCGGTGGCGGGCTGCTTTGTGGTGCGCTCTGTGGTGGGCTGCTCTGTGGCGCTGGCTGTTTCGGCTTCAGGCCTGGACGCGGTATCGATTCCTGGGCAAGCGCCGGAGCTACCGGTTCCTCTTTGGCAACCGGTTGGGAATCGGGAAACGGGGCCTGGGATGCGGGTTGATCATCCAGTGGCGGCAAGATTTCGGGTGAGGTTATCGGCTCATCTGCCGGTATGGCATCAGCCGCTGATTCATCCAGATCCCAATCTTCCGGAATCGGTGTCGGTTGATTGAAATAGGCGTTCAGGTCAGAAGTATGATCCGTTTGTGATAGCGGAGCGGGGGAGAGCTCATCGGCTGACTGTTCGACCACCAGTTCGGAGGGGTCCGGCTCATCGAGGGTATAGACTGGTTCCTCGGCAGGCTGGTCCAGATCGGCAGGTGCATCCGCAAGCGGCGTTTCCGCGATTTCAGGTTCACCGGCCAATTGCTCAGACATCTGTGCAAAAGGGTCAGCCAGATTGTCAAAATCCTCCGTTGCCAGGGTCTCTGCCTTGGGTAGGGATACCGTGATCTCATAGTCACCGATCCCAATGGTGTCGCCATCCTCCAGTTTGATGACATTGTCCTTACCCAGGGCAGAGGCGGAATGATTGATGAAAACCCCGTTGGAACTGGTATCTGTCAGGTGAAAGGCATTTTCACTGTAGAAGATCAGTGCATGGCGCCCGGAGATGAAGCGCTCGGGATCAGGCAGCACCCAATCGTTCTCCTCCCGGCGACCGATCGAGCCACCCTGTTGGTCAAAGGTTGCCGACATGGGTTGTGCAGGCGCTGAGCCCGCTTTGAGGCTCACCGTCAAGGTAATGGTTGCACTGTTGCTGTCAGAGTACATCTATAATTGCCGCTTCCGTCTTCTGTTAACAGGCCCTAGGAAAAGTTATAGCTGAATTCATCATTCTCCACACCGATGCGGATATTGCCAATTGAACGGCCCTCCATCTTTTCGATCAGAATATGTCGGCTGATTTCAGGTAGCATTGTATTGGTGAGAATTGCATCCACCATTCTCGCGCCGCTCTCCACTTCAGTGCAACGGCTGATGATCAAACTGATCACCCCATCATCGATCTCAAGCGGTATGCCATGGTTTTCAAGGATCCGGGATTCGATTCGGCCCAGTTGCAGGCGTACCACCTTGGCCAGTACTTCATCGCTCAACGGATAGTAAGGGATGACCACCAGCCGCCCCAGCAGTGCGGCCGGGAAGACCTTCTGCAGGGGATCCCGCAAAGCGGTAGCGATCGCATCAGGCTCCGGCATCAGTTCCGGGTCCTTACACAGGTTGTCGATCATCTCCGTGCCGGTGTTGGAGGTCAGCAGAATCAGCGTATTCTTAAAATCGATATGCCGACCCTCACCATCTTCCATCCAGCCTTTATCGAATACCTGGAAGAAGATCTCGTGTACATCCGGGTGGGCCTTCTCCACCTCATCCAGCAGCACCACGCTGTAGGGTTTGCGTCTGACCGCTTCGGTGAGGATACCGCCCTCGCCATAACCCACATAGCCTGGCGGTGCGCCTTTCAGGGTCGATACGGTATGCGCTTCCTGGAACTCACTCATGTTGATGGTGATTACATTCTGCTCGCCGCCATACAGGCTCTCTGCCAGCGTCAGGCCGGTTTCCGTCTTGCCCACGCCGGAGGGGCCGCACAGCATGAAGACGCCGATCGGTTTATTGGGATTGTCCAGATTGGCTCTGGAGGTCTGCACCCGGCGTGAAATCATCTCCAGCGCGTGATCCTGGCCGATCACCCGTTTGGCCAGGGTGTCACTCAGGTTGAGGATGGTTTCGATCTCATTCTTCACCATTCTTCCCACCGGAATACCGGTCCAGTCGCCGACCACCGAGGCGACGGCCTGGGCATCCACACTGGGCAGGATCAACGGACTTTCACCCTGTAACTCATTGAGTTTGCTCTTCACCTCATTGAGACGCTCCAGCAAAGCCTCTTTGGAGGGGGGCGGCGCCTCTGGCGTCTCAGCGGTTTCTTCCGATGAAGCGGCTTGGTCATCACCGCTGTCGGCTGCTTCATCACGCTCAACCGGTTCCCCTTTGAGTTGTTGCTGCACACTGAGCAGCTCTTCGACCAGCCCTTTCTCTTCCTCCCAGCGGGCGCTCAGCTGTTCGAGACGCTGTCGCTCCTGGTCGAGTTTTTCCTGCGTCTCCTGTTCACGTTCTTCGGTGTCGAGTCCGATGGCCTTTTCCCGGCCGATGATCTGCAACTCGGTCTCCAACGCCTCGATGCGGCGACGACTGTCATCCACCTCGGCGGGAACCGCGGCCTGACTGATCGCCACCCGGGCACAGGTGGTATCGAGCAAACTGACCGATTTGTCCGGCAGTTGGCGCGCCGGAATGTAGCGGTGGGAGAGTCGCACTGAAGCATCCAGTGCTTCATCGAGGATCTGTACCTGGTGGTGATCCTCAAGTGTCGAAGCCATACCGCGCATCATGCGGATCGCCCGATCCTCATCGGGCTCATCAACCTGTACGACCTGAAATCTACGGGTCAGGGCGGGGTCCTTCTCGATATATTTTTTATATTCAGCCCAGGTGGTGGCGGCTACGGTTCTCAAGGTGCCTCGGGCGAGGGCGGGTTTTAACAGATTGGCGGCATCGCCGGTACCGGCACTGCCACCGGCGCCGATCAGGGTGTGGGCCTCATCGATAAACAGAATGATCGGCTTTTCCGAGGATTGAACCTCTTCGATCACCTGTTTCAGACGGTTCTCAAACTCACCTTTCATGCTGGCGCCCGCCTGCAGCAGCCCCACATCAAGCACTCGCAGGCTGACCTCTTTCAGCGGAGGAGGGACGTCACCGCTGGCGATCTGTAGAGCGAAGCCCTCGACCACGGCGGTTTTACCCACTCCGGCCTCACCGGTCAGTATCGGATTGTTCTGCCGTCGGCGCATCAGGATATCGACAATCTGACGTATCTCATCATCCCGGCCCACAATCGGGTCGATTTCACCCTTTCTGGCCCGTTCAGTGAGATCCACCGAGAACTGCTGCAGCGCCTGTTGCTTACCCATCTGGGCCGGTGCCATCGCATCACTGGCCTCACCAGGTGCGGCACCACCTCCCACCTGAAAACCGTCGTTGGAGCGCATCGCCTCTTCGGGGGATCCTTCGACTACCTCGGTAAAGCGGTCGGTGAGGGTTTCGATGTTGAGCTTTTTAAACTGATCGGAGATCCTCAGCAGCGCATTGTGCAGACTGTTGGTTTTCAGGATGCCGATCATCAGGTAGCCGGTTCGCACCTGGGAGTCTCCGAACATCAAGGTGCCGTACACCCAGCCCCGTTCCGTAGCCTCTTCCACATGGGAGGAGAGATCGGAGATCGAGGTGGATCCTCGGGGCAGGCTGTCGAGGGTCTCGGTAATGT
This sequence comes from Chromatiales bacterium, assembly GCA_022360905.1. Classification (GTDB taxonomy): domain Bacteria; phylum Pseudomonadota; class Gammaproteobacteria; order Chromatiales; family Chromatiaceae; genus Thiodiazotropha. The sequence goes on along the minus strand of JAKSBX010000156.1, from coordinate 11,890 downwards.
CTTTCGCCAGATGGGAGGGTTCCAGGTTGAACTGCTTGATGATGCGGTGCAGATCGGAATCCTGTAGTTGCAGGATCTGGTGGATCCAGTGAACCAGCTCCACATAGGGGTTACCACGCATCTTGCAGAATACGGTCGCACTCTCGATGGCCTTATAGCCCAGGCTGTTCAGCTTGCCGAACAGGGCGGCACGATTGATCTCGCTCATGAGGGAAGACCTCTTAGTTCAAGGGGTTGTAGGAACAGGTCGTCACCATCCCGCCCCAGTGGTTGTTGTGCTAGCCAGCTGGTCCAGCCGAGACGGCTTTCGCCGTTGAGACAGAGCTGTGGGACCTCTGGCTGTTCGAGGATCAGGTTCAGCTCCCAATCCTGCTCATCGCCAATATAGTTTTTTACCACTGCGATCAGCCGTTTCAGACTCTCACCGCCGGGTAACATTCGCTGGTAATCCTTGAAGGTCAAGGCGCCCAGCACAATGCGGAATTTCTGTTGTGCCTGCCAGACCCGTTCTCCCAGGATGATATTCGTGCCAAGCATGCTGATCTCCAGGGATTCACCCAAGCGACAGCGGCTGTTATCCGGCAGGTCGATCCAGGCACCGATGAACTCATCGATGCGGACCGGGAGTTGGAAGAAATCCGCCAGCACTGCCTCCAAACCCTCCGCATTGCGGGGATGGCTGGCGAAGCGACCGGCATAGTGCAGTTTGGCGAGATCCGGCATCGCATCCCGATCTCTGAGATGGGGTGAGCTGATACCGACCATCGAACCCAGATAGTTGCCGAACTGGTCACTCTCTGGCCGATCGAAACTGACGGTGGGTTGGCTGTTTGCCCAGGCCCGATAGAACAGGCTGAGCAGACGGTGATGAAAATGATCGAGGAAGGCGACCTGGGTCGGATCATGCTCATTGTGCATACGGTCATGGATAAACTCTGTCAAATGCAGAGGCAATGGACCGTTGGGGCCGAACAGACCGAAGAAGTAGACCCCCAAACGGGGTGGCAGACTCCCTTTACCCTGGCGAAACGAGTTCAGGGTGGAGGGTTGAAAGGCCATGGTTGGATCCTGGCCGAGGCGAATCTTATCCCGTTTGGCATGTCTGGATTGCGCCAAACGGGGCTCATCCGGATAGGCGCACTCCAGGCGTCGCATGGCTTGATAGAAATCGAACCGATAGGGCGCCTGTTGCAGTCTGTCAAACAGACTCAAAGGGTTTTTCTCAGACCCAGCCTTACTGGCCATCGCTTGATCTCTCCCCGCTGTTGTGTGACGACTACGGTTTCGGTAAATGAATTGATTGCGGTGTATTTTCGGAAAAACTGCTCCATCACAGCGCCGAACAGGAAGGCGCCACTCCCCTCGAATGCCTGATCATCGAGGGTCAGGGTTATCTCAAGGCCGTGACCGAAGGCGATCGGACCAGGGCTCGGCAGGCGGCGGTTCACCGGCTTGGAGTCGATTGAGATCACCCCCTCGATCTGCTTGCGCATCGAAGGATCACTGGTGTCGGCATAGAGCTGCAGAAAATCTTTCAGTGCCGCCGTACTCTGTTCCCGGTCCTCACTCGCGAGGGAGAGATAGTTCAGCGACAGGTGGTTGATCAGTCGCCAGCTGATCGATCCCGGTGGTGTTGTCGGTTTCGGTCTGGTCGGTGAACCGATGCAACGAATATGGTTCACCGGCGTACTGCTCTCCAGGGTGAATGGAGAGCCGCTCTGGCCCAGTGGAATATGCATTGGCAGATCCCGGTTTGTGCACAAGGTGCTGACGGCAAGCTGTCTGAGATCACTGTGAAAGGGTGCTTCATCCGCGTCGACGAGTGATATGTAGATTTCACTGCCGATATAACCGGATCGGGCCCCTTCGCGCTGCTGTTTCGATGAGAGCAGTCTGGGTTCCCGTCGGTTGGTGTAGTAGGCACGGGGTTGATCCGAGGCGATGAAATCATTGCTGGCGTAGAAGGCCTGGAATGTCTGACGCTGTTCCGTGTTGGTGCCGAATCCGACCACGTTATCGATCTCATAGACCTCGTAGTCCATAGGGCGGGTACGGTCGGGCAGGATGTGGTATTCAGCTGCCTTGTCGTTGAGATGAATTCTGTCCGCCCGCTTGGGAAACAGGTTAATGGCCGGTGTACAGTTGAGTAAAAAATTGGCATCACTGATACTGCTCTCCAGCTCCGGATCGCTCTCGTCCAGTAGTAGCAGTAACTCGAGTTGCTGTTGGTCACACCCTTTTATCACAGACTGCAGATCATTCAGTTCCACGAACATAAAACGTTCCGGCAGGGTGAAGTACTCAGACAAAAAGCGGTAACCCTGAAAAGAACGCAGGCTATGGGGCAGCAGGGATTCCTGTTCCTCGAAGCCCATGATTCGGACTGGCGATGAAGTGGTGGTTCTGTATTCATCCGAATCCACTGCCCGGCCGACAATCTTCATGGTATGGCCGGCAACGGCTTCAAACGCACGCATGCCGCTGTCACCACCCGTGAAATAGATTGGCAGGCGCTGCAGATTAAGGTGATTGAAAGGGATATCACCGGAGGTTTTGAGTCTGAGGCGGATTGCCGCTCTGGCGCCACTCTGTTTACCGATACCGGCCAACGCTATGGCAGCCGGTGAGGCCAAATAGTCGACACTCTGGATCTCGATCGGCCAAAGGGTGACATCCTGGGCTGTACGGTAAATACAAGCGGTATGGCTGCCTTTGCCGACTCGGCTGCGCATGGTGGAATGTCTGGGTAGCAGAAAACCCTCACACAATGAGGGCTCCAACATATCGACTTGAAATTGCACCACCATCATCGATGGCGTGGGGCAGAGATAGTGAGGGAAAACCCGCTCCATCAGGTGTTGAGTAAAACGGGGAAACTCTTCATCGAGTTTCAGCTGTATCCTGGCGGTCAGAAAACTGAAGCCTTCCAACAGGCGTTCAACATAGGGATCGGCACACTCAAATTCATCCAGCGAGAGACGACTGGCTATTTTCGGGTAGGCCTGGGCGAACTCTGCGCCCATCTCACGCATGAACTGCAACTCCTGGTTGTAGTATTTGAGTAGACGAGGATCCATGATTACTCCATGCCCGTGCTAAACGCGTCAGCAAGGGTTACACCACCCTCTTCGAGGTCTATCTGGGTTTTGATCAACAGGTGTGTCGGAGTGGGTACCGCCCAGAGTTGTCCTTCGATCTCGAACATCAGTTGATTGTGGCTCTCCTTACTGGCATCCCGGACCGAACGTACTTTAACTGAATTGGGCATAATGCGCGGCTCGAAATCCTGAACTGCTTGGCGCACCATCCTCTCCAATCGGTTTAAATCCAGGCCGGAAACCAGATGCCCGGAAAGCTCTGCCAAGCCATAGTTGAGGACCGAGTGGCCGACTTCCGGGTAAGCCTCCAAATCCTCGGTGGTTTCCAGATTGGTGGTATTCATCAACCAGGCCAGGTCGCGTAAAACGGATTGACGCAGACGGCGCATGGAAATGACCCGCTTATCCTGGGACTCTTTCGTCTTGCCGGGTTCATCGTCGATCAACCGGTCAAGCAGGGATGGTTGCAGCTGTTGTTGGTTACTGGCCTTCAACTGAGTGGTATCTCCGCCTCATTGACTCATTCAGTTTCGCTGTCCGTTGCGGATTGGAATTGTATCTCCCTGACATTGAGTAAGGGGTAATCATCCTGGTCGGTGGCCAGCATCCGTTGGCCAACTCCAAGGTAGACACCTTCGACCGGTGTCTGCCACTCTGTTTTGTGAGAAAGCTTGAGTGCCGGCTCCGTTGCATGCTCGGTACCAGGATAACGGCTTGGGATCAGCGCCACGGCTTCACCCTCATTTTCAAAGGTCAGCTGGGCCGGTGTCCAGACCATGTCCCGCAGATCTTCTGGTGCCTCCATCGTTACTTTTTTCAGGCGCTGCATGGGGATCCAATAGTAGCGGCCGTTGACTATGGCTTCCATCATAGGGCCGAGACGCGAGTCCGCATCGGCAATCCATTCGAAAGCCTGCCCGTCGATTGTGCCGGGTGTGGTGGGTGCCAGTTCAAACGCCTGGTTGCGCAAGCTTTCAGCTTGGCTGTATTCCCCTTTACCGGAATGCTTCAGTGCCTCCACGAGAAACGCTGTCCATTCCGGGGGATCGCCGAAAATCAGTGGTGATTTGTCACCACTAAAGACTTCCTGTCGGAACAGTTCACAGCGAATGGCTTCACGATAGGTCTGGGCCATGGGTAGATTGAGTGAGTCCATGTCACCAGCAACCTGCAACTGACTCAGTGCCCGTTCCCAGGCGCCCATCACGCAGAGCAGCTGAAACAGGAAGACTCGCAGCTTGGTGTCTGAAGGTGCGTTGCGTATCGACTGCTGTAGTGTTTCCAAAGCCTGATCTAGTTGGCCTTGTTGTAATAGTTCTTTTGCGCCCGTCATGGTGTTTTTGTCTTCTCTGTGTTTTGAGGCAATCTGCAATATCTCTAGAACAAAGTTACTGCTGTCTGCAGATCAATGTAGAGCGGATCAGCACGATGTTACTGAAATTAAACGTCTCCTATGTCTGTCTGATCTGTGCAACGAATAACCTTTCTGCATTCAAAACCCATCTCTCATCGTGCATGAGAGATGGGTGTGTTGAAGCACTGTCCTGTGCAAGGATCAATCCTGCTTGTTGGTTTCCAAATTCCAGGTTCTGTCGGTTGAACCGCCTGGTTTACCGTCTTGACCCAGTTCTGTGTACTCCCATTTGATTTTGCCATAGGCGAAGCTTACGGTTTCAATAGGCTTGATGTCACCTTTACTGCAGCTCGGCATGACCGCCTGAACGATTACATTTTCCATGGTGTATTTCATGAAAATGTGCTTGTCCCCGGCGGCTTCACAAAGATGGACTTCAATCTTCGGAATGTGCTCACCCTTGGCGCACTTTATATTCAGATCCGGTGTGCCTTTATCGACCTCCTTCATTGCGGTAAAGGGTTCGAAGTCGGCTCGTCCACCAGTACGGCCACCCGTGCCGCTGGCTCCGGATGTGGGTTGTGTCACGCCATGATTGACACTGACCAACTCAATCCAGCCTTTGTGTTGGTCATCGGTACTTTCGCCATCGATGCCATCGATCTTCATAAACATATCAACTGCCATGATTTATTCCTCCAAATAAGTGAGATTTTTGGTACTAAGCTGTTTTTTCAGATGGCAGCTTAGAGACCAGACGTAACGAGACTGTCAAACCTTCCAGTTGATAGTGGGGGCGCAGGAAAAACTTTGAAGTGTAGTATCCTGGATTCCCCTCAACTTCAGCGACAACCACTTCTGCCGCTGCGAGCGGTTTACGTGCTTTGTCTTCTTCTGAAGCTGTCGCCGGGTTCGGTTCGACATAGTTCATAATCCATTTGTTTAGCCATTTTTCCATGTCATCACGCTCTTTGAATGAGCCTATCTTGTCACGCACAATACATTTCAAGTAGTGTGCGAAGCGGCAACTGGCGAACAGATAGGGCAATCGGGCAGCTAAATTCGCATTGGCTGTTGCGTCAGGATCGTCATATTCCGAAGGTTTTTGTAGTGATTGCGCGCCGATAAAGGCGGCAAAGTCGGAATTTTTACGGTGCAACAACGGCATGAAGCCATTTTTTGCCAATTCGGCCTCACGTCGATCGGATATGGCGATCTCAGTAGGGCATTTCATATCCACACCACCGTCATCGGTGGGGAAGGTGTGAGTAGGCAGTCCTTCGACGGAACCGCCTGATTCCACACCGCGGATTCTTGTTGTCCAACCATACAGTTTGAAGGCACGATTGATATTAACGGCCATGGCATAAGCCGAGTTGGACCAGGTGTACTTGTTGTGATCCGCACCTTCCGTGTCCTCTTCGAAATCGAACTCTTCCACAGGATCGGTCTTCGCTCCATAGGGCAGGCGAGAGAGGAATCTCGGCATCGCCAGACCGATATATCGGGAATCGTCGGACTCTCTGAGAGAACGCCAGGATGCGAACTCCGGTGTCTGGAATATTTTGGTCAGGTCCCTGGGGTTTGACAGCTCCTGCCAGGAATCCATCTGCATGACGGTAGGTGCTGCCCCGGCGATGAACGGCGCATGTGCGGAAGCGGCAATTTGTGCCATGCCGTTGAGCAGCTCGACATCCGGTGGCGAGTGATCGAAATGGTAGTCACCTACCAGGCAGCCGTATGGTTCACCACCGAACTGGCCATACTCTTCCTCGTAGACCTTTTTGAATATCGGGCTTTGATCCCAGGCGGTACCTTTGAATTTTTTCAGGTTCTTGCCCAGCTCTTTTTTCGAGATGTTCATGACCCTGATCTTCAGCATCTCATCGGTCTCGGTGTTGTTGACCAGATGGTGCAGTCCGCGCCAGCTGCCTTCGAGTTGCTGAAAATCCTCATGATGGAGGATCAGGTTGACCTGCTCGGTGAGCTTTTTGTCGATTTCAGCGATGATCCCCTCAATCGTCTCAACCGCATCATCCGAGATGGTGCCGGTCTCTTTCAGGACCTGCTCGGCAAGGGTTTGCACCGCGCTGGTAACGGCTTCCTTGGTGCGCTCGGTCTTCGGTTTGAACTCCTGTTGCAGCAGCGCTGAAAATTCATCCGGTGCTACGCTTTCTGTCGCTTCGCCCGCTGTTTGTTGGGTATCTGTTTCAGCCATCTTTTACTCCTCGCCGGTTGAATCTTCAGATGATGCATCGTCAGGGTTGGGGGAAGAGGCAAGGGATTGAAGCAGGGTTGGATCGTTCAAGGCCTTGGTAATCAGCTCTTCCGCACCGGCCTTGCCATCCATATAGGTCAGCAGATTGGCCAGTTGGGTACGTGCATCCAGCAGTTGGCGCAGCGCGCCGACCTTTTTGGCGACCGCAGCGGGTGAGAAGTCATCCATACTTTCAAAGGTAATGTCGACGCTGATGTTGCCCTCACCGGTCAGCGTGTTGGGCACCCTGAATGCGGTACGGGGTTTCATGGCTTTGAGCCTTTCATCGAAGTTATCCACATCGATTTCCAACATCTTGCGATCGGCGACAGGGGGTAGTGCCTCTTCGGGTTTTCCCGAGAGGTCTGCCATAACGCCCATGATGAAGGGCAATTGAATCATTTTTTCAGCACCATAGAGTTCCACGTCATACTCTATCTGTACCCTGGGGGCTCGGTTTCGGGCTATGAACTTCTGGCTGCTCTCTTTTGCCACGGTCTACCTCTCTATTAATGTGCTCTGTACCTTAATCGGTATGTTTGTTATCTAATCAAGGGCTTATGCCCGGATCCTCGACCTATCTATCTTCCTGTTTCCACAGGAAATCGAAATGAGAAGAACCACCTGGTGCGAGGTCCTGGACAATCTCGTAAAAGTCCATTTTCACCAATCGCTTTGCCCGGTCGAGTAACAGTGGGATCGGACTGGATGGTTCATTTTTCTCGTAATATTGAGTAATGCGTTCGAGCGTCTTGATGACGTCATCGCGATTGTTGATCGAGCCTGGTGCCGCTGGTTGGTTCTGTAGCGACGCTACGGAGCCGTCGGCTGCCGTTTCTGCTGTTTCGGAGGCACTTTCCAGCCCGCAGCGTTGTGCCACTTCATTGGAAATCTCTTTCAGCAGCTCGACAAGGGCGCTGAGATTTGGTGCCTGGTCAACGCCGACCAGCTCGTTGAGGCGGGACTCAATACCCACCACAGTCTCTGCTGAAGCCGTAATCTGGTCCAGCATATGTTGGTTGTCCTCGTCGCTGGATTCCCGGAATGCCGCATCGATCTGGTCGAGGGAAAGCTCCTGTGAATCTGCATCAGAGGTTTGCAGGTTACCGTTGGCGAGCTGAATATCCCGGTAACTGAACTTACCCATGACGGTGGAAGAGACCACCGGGATCTTATTGATGCCGGCCAGGTAGTCGAAGGGATCGCAGATATTGATCAGAGTATTGATTCTCAGCGTTGGATCGTTATCGTCATCCGGGTCGAGTTGTGGATGTACCGACTCCCAGTAACCATCCAGATAGCCTTTGATCAGAGCCAAACCATCGGCCAGACCATCAAAGCCGTCAGTATGAATCAAAGCTCGGGTCAGGTGAATGGCGGCCCGCAGATCTCTGCTCTTGCTTGCCACTTCGAGTGACTTTTTCTTCAGCTCCCGCCAATCCGGGTCTTCAGCCGGTATGATGGTATCGCCGAATTGCTGCTCTTCCTTACCTTCGGCAGCTCTTTCCATCTCACCAAACAGGGGGTCGTACTCTAAATCGGAACCGGCAGGCTCTTCTTCAGATACTGCGCTGAGAAGTTGGTCAAGGTCGAGTGTGCCTGTCAAACCTGCATCCCCCAAAGGTTTGCATAACAAATCGACGGCAAACCTGAAACTGAGTTGATAGAAAAAGTAAACATACCTGTCAATCTTGTATTTTGGTTATTGATACCTGATTCCATACGGGCTGGTCAGGTGATTTCGTTCTGTGATCTTACCCTTTCATTGGGTAGGTTTAGCACAAAACCCTTGTACTTGATACTACACGATATATAAGTGAACGGTAGTGAAATAATACCAACCTATGTTGTTGATACTACCCCCAATACTGGTTAGATACCGTTCTGTTATGTCATGTATGGTTCGCACCGTTACTCATTATAGTCTTCGATACCAAGGTATCTTTACCACATTACTGCGACGGCTGCCGACTATTGGGACCATTCCAAGCTCAACCAGTGTTTCCAACTGCAGATCGGTGAACAGGCTTTCCGTACAGGGCTGCAGGTGGCTTTCACTGTTTTTTCGATAGGCGAAGGAGGGGCAATCGGCCAAGGCGACAGCATCCTGCTGCTGATCCGATTGATTATCCGCAGCCAATTGGATCGCCAACGCATAACCGGGATTGCCCCAAAGCAGTTCATCGTTTGACCATTCAGTGTCCAGTTCTTCGAAATCGAAGGATTCAACAGGGTCATATTGCTCGCCATAAGGCATTCGCATCAAGATGCGGGGCAGAACCAGACTGACGTTTGCTGCCGCCTCGCTTTGTTGAAAGGCTTTCAATTGGTTCATCGAATCGGGGTCAGAATCCGACTCCGAGAGAAGTGTTGCTGAGCTAGCTGCGATCAGTTGGGCGTTCAGGGATCTACCCAGTAGTGACAAACTTTCCAATAGGCGAATATCTCCACTCGAGGAATTAAAATATTTATCGCATATTAGAATAAACTTCTGTTCTGATGGATGATCGTTGCTGAAACGTTCCAGTAGTGATCGATAGCAGTCTGATTTTGGAAAATCCAATTCATTCTGAGAAAAGAGATCCCACTCGTCACTGGCCATATCAAAAATGAAAACCGTATTCAGTTCATCCGATTCCAGACTTCGAACCAGCCAGTCCAGGCCTCGCCAATTCGACTCCAGGGCTTGAAACTCGGGGTGATGGATGACACGTTTCAGTAGACTCCTTTGTGGTCCTGAATGATCGGTTTCTTGCTTGGTGTCTTCTGATCCTTCTCGCTTGAGTGAGCCATCTATCAGACGTCCAACTACCGATTCAACCAATGTACGGTTTGCTTGGGATCCGCTTGCTGATGGCGTCGTGACGGTTCCTTTACCTAATAGTCTTGATAGAGTCTGTTGATCTGACTCCTGCTGATCGCGGGTTGACGTACTCTGTCGCGGGTTGGCTGGTTGCTGCTCTCTGCGCACATCAGAAGAGGGACTCTGCTGTTGGGGCAGCTGTTGATGGAGCTGGTCCGGATGGAAGTCATCCAGGCTGGTAAAACTGAGCTGAAGCGGTTCAGCCTGGTCACTCAAGCGAATTTTCAGGGAAGGTTGTATTTCACTGAGCAAAGCATCGAAGTTGTCGAGATCCACCTGGCGTAAGCCCTGGTGAGTATTGGCGTGGGAATCAGACGAATTCCTGGTGCCCGAAAAACAACCCAAGAGAATGAATTTGAGTTGCTGACTGTCGGCGCTGCCGCCATCTCCACTATGACGCTTTTTTCCCAGTTCAACCGATAGATTCAATCGTTGTGCCATGTCGACTACACCTTAAGTAAGCTGATCCTGTCATTTAGGCAGGTCTTGCGGCGTATGTACAGACTCATATGGACGCATGATAGAAGAGGCTTGTTTTGTCCCCGGATGTCCGTAGCAAATGCCTTTGGCTGCAAGGCGCGAAACACAACCAATGGTCTGGTGTCACGCTGATATCACTTATGAGTCTGATAGATCACACCAAGCCCTGTGACAAAGTACCGTCATGATTTCATTGACCGCAGTGGCTCTGACACACATACTTTATCTCAAATAGCTACAATTACCATCTCGATTTGGCCGTGATCAAAAAAATGTTGAACCGGGGTGTTTACTCACTAGTGGTATAAGTTAAAGCCTGCTTTTCAGAAGAGAGCCTTTTTCTTTGCTATGATTGTTCGATTGGGTAGGAGTCTTGAATGGCGTTTACACAGAGTAACCGGCAGTTACAGATAAAAACCCCGTTGGGTCCAGATGAACTTCTGATTCTGCGCATGGAGGCGAGAGAGGAGTTGGGGCGATTGTCTGAGTTTACTGTAGATCTGCTGAGCGACAATGAGGAGATTGCTCACGATGATCTGTTGGGTAAACAGATGACCGTGCAGATGGATCTGGTGGACGGCGGAAAGCGGTATTTCAATGGCTATGTCAGCCAGTTCACCCAGATTGGCCATATTGCCTATTTCGCCCACTATCGAGCCACACTGCGTCCATGGCTGTGGTTTTTGACCCGCACTTCCGATTGCCGCATTTTCCAGAATAAAAAAGTCCCGGATATTATCAAAGAGGTGTTTCAGGATAATGGCTTCAGCGATTTTGAAGACAAGCTGAGCGGCTCATACCGGGAGTGGGAGTATTGCGTCCAGTATCGGGAAACGGATTTTAATTTCGTCAGTCGCCTGATGGAACAGGAGGGCATCTATTATTACATTGCCCATGTCGATGGCAAACATACCCTGGTGTTGTGTGACGGTTACAGCTCGCACAGTCCGCTCGAAGCCTACGCCGAGATTCCCTATCTGCCGCAAAGCGAGCAGGGAAGTACCCGCTGGAAGGACTATATCCACGCCTGGAAATTTACCAAGTCAGTACAACCGGGCAGTTTCGCCCACACGGATTACAACTTCACCAAACCCAAATCGGATCTGTTTGCCACCGCGCCACTACCCCGAAGCCACTCCCATGCCGAATATGAGATCTTCGACTATCCGGGTGAATACGAAGAGTCGGGAGATGGAGACAGTTACGCCCGACAGCGGATTGAAGAGCTCCAGAGTGGTCATGAAGTGCTTGAAGGTGAGGCGATTGCAAGAGGTATCGCCAGCGGTGGGCTGTTTACCCTGACTGAGCATCCCCGGGGTGATCAGAACAGAGAGTATTTGATCACCGGCACGACCTGTGTGCTCCATTCCGACGCCTTTGAAACGGTACCGGAAATTGCTGAAGAGCCGATTTTTACCTGCGAATTCAAATGTTCCGTGAGCAAAGAGAACTACCGCAGTGTCCGTAGCACGCCGAAACCGATCGTCCAGGGCCCACAGACCGCCGTGGTTGTGGGTAAGGCCGGTGAGGAGATCTACACGGATGAGTATGGGCGCGTGAAGCTTCAATTTCACTGGGACCGTTATGGGGGCAGCGATGAGAACAGTTCCTGCTGGGTAAGGGTGTCCCAGGTGTGGGCCGGTAAAAACTGGGGTGCCATGCATATTCCACGGATTGGCCAGGAAGTGGTGGTGGAGTTCCTTGAAGGGGACCCGGATCGGCCGCTCGTCACCGGGCGGGTCTACAACGCCGATCAGATGCCACCCTATGGGCTTCCTGCGAATATGACCCAGAGCGGTATCAAGAGTCGCAGCACCAAGGGTGGATCGGGTGAGAAT
>JAKSBX010000078.1 GCA_022360905.1 Chromatiales bacterium | reverse complement strand
TAGTAGGTAGCAGTAAGCTTGGTAGAGAAACCGAGCGGATGATAGTAACTGATGGAGACAGGTAGTTGGTGAGTCTTCAATTCAAGAACACCGTCTGGTGCCAATACAACGGAATTTGATTGAATGTTTTTAGTGAGATCGCTTCTGTTATATGAGTACTCGACTCCAAAGGACCAAAAAGGTGAACTGGTCCAATTAAGCCAAAACGCGGTGTTCATGTCATCGTGTTCTATTGTTTGAGAAGTGGTGCCTGGAGGTAAGGTTGAAAAGTCAACAAGCCCGATCTCTGTCTCTAATTCACGAAAAACCGAAGAGATACCGGCATTTAAATTATGTGACAATTGATGGTTATATTCCGCTGCATAGGCCCAGTAATCAGTTTTGTCAAAATCATCGTACATTTGATTGAAACCGATAATTTGCGAAGGCTCCAGCGTCTCATAGAGTGAAGGTAAAATAACACTCATCCGGTTTCGAAAAACAGCCAGTCGAAGCTCGCTGCTGGTTGTTGGGATGAACTGAAATCCGATTTTTGGATAGGCCTTGTTAAATTCGTCATTGTCTACCTCTTCCTTGATATAGCTTAATCCACCCATCAAAGTGGATTTGTCGTTGATGTCGTAATGCAGATAACCATAGAGTCTTGTTTGCCATGCCTCATGTTCAGATGGGGATGTACAACTTGGAAACGGACAGCCTATTGCGAAATCAAACACGGACAAGGCATCTTCATCTTCATTTTGATGGCTTACACCCGCCAGCCAAGCCGTTTGTTCCAGTTTTCCGGACAATTGCACTTCATAGAGATCAATCGTACGGTCGCTTTCCGTACTGAATGTTGTAAAGGGGTCAAGGTCCTGAGAGCGGGTGAATTCATAATCGCGCCTGATGCCGGAAATCAGCAAGTCCGTGTTGGCCGTCAATGCATGCCTAACACCTAATCGAAGAGTGGATATGTCACTATTGACCTGGAAGTCATCAACATTGATAAACTCTGGGAGTAGTCGTCGAGTCACATCCCCTTTTTCTTCTTCGGATTCGCTGATTTCAATTTGGAACGATGTGCTATCTGATAAAGCAAATTGAGCAAATCCGTTATAGATGTCCTGCTCATAAACAGCACTTTCGTCACGAAACCCATCTGTTTCGGCATGGTACTGACCAAGACTGAACGCAAATCGATCAGTTAATCCGGCTAAAATTGCATCCTCAGCCCAGGTGCTGTTTTCACCATATGACGCATCTAATTGAAACGCCAAACCACTCTTAGTAAACAGTGGATTATATTCATAGTAGGATAGGTCGGCTGGTCCATTTCCATCCAACAGACCTAGGTTTGAGTTACTCAATTGAGGTTGTAGAGGATCCAGGTTCAGGGGTTGAGTCAATTTTGATTGTAGCAACTCGCTTTGTCTTGCGGCATCCCGGTTGCTAATACCCACGTAGCTGTCAGCCAACAACCGATGAGCTGAGTGATTGTTGGGAGCCTGTATTAAGGCGTCGGTCGCCTGATTGGCTGCCTGCTGTTCAAAACTCAAATCGTTGTAGATTCTACCAAGCGCTACGTTTCGTGATGCCTCGTCACTATCAAGAAGCTGCCTTGAGCGATAGACACCCCGGTTATCATTTAACTCAATCGCACGCTGCTGCGCATGTAACGCCTCTACCGGTCTATTGGCTGATTGCAGCAATATTGAATCATAAAACCAGGCCGTGGGGTCGTTGGGATCGAGTTCTTTCGCCATGGCAAATTGTTGGGATGCCAAATCGTTGCGCCGCTCCTCGTAATAGGCCTTGCCCATGTAGCTGCGAAGCAAGGCGTTGTTTGGATCGAGCAGTGCTGCCGTTTCAATCTCTTTGCGGCCTTCCTCCAAATCACCTTGGCGAATTCCTAGCAGGCCCAAGCCAAGGTGGGGCAGGGGAGCGGCGGAATCGAGTTCAATAGCCTTCTGAAATGCCGTTTTCGCTGTATCCAGGTTGATCTCGCGTAACGATGCGAACCCAAGAACGGTGTGCGCCAGTGAGAGCTTGGAATCGATGGTGACTGCCTGGTTGGCGGATTCACGCGCGGCGCGGGTATTGCCTGTCATTAACCAGACTTCCGCAAGTCGCGCCTGAGTCAGGGCGTTTTGTGGTGCAAGTTGCGCGGCTTTTTGGCTGTTGGCCAAGGCGGCGGGTATGTCAAACATAGCCTGATCGACATAGGATTGCGCCATATAGGCAGTGGCTGACTGACTATCCATTTCCAGTGCTTGCTTCGCCGACTCTGCCGCTTCTTCAAGTCGATTCTCAACAATGGCCTTGATGGCGGCTTGAGCCAATGTATCCGCTTTGCTGGGTAGCGCTGGCAGTGGAGGATAGTAAAGCGCCCAGGCAACCGCATTGAAGGGCCTGGCGATTGCCGTAAAGACAGGCGGTTGATCCTGCTCGGCGCGGGCAGCCTGATTGGCACCCAGCTCTACTGAGCCCACATTATTGCTGGCAATTACCACCCCCTCTAACACGATTACATCCGTGCCGGTACCATCTATTCGAACCACAAATTCAGTACCCTCTATGGAGGCGTTCACATAGGGTGTCTTGACCTCAAGACTCTTTGGTGTGCGGCTGATGAAATGAATGGCCCCTCGCAGGAGGTCCAGGAAGGAGGGGGTCGACTTAGCGACCTGACTAAATATCAGTGAGGAATTCTCATCCAGACGCAGCAAGGTATCATTTGTCAGGCGGATGGCCACCCTGCTGTTGGATGATGTTCTGAGGGCATCGCCAGCACAGAAATGATCCTCGAGTGCTGCCTGGTGCCAGCCCCCTTGATCAGCAACCCTCTTTTCCACCTTTCCCTCTAGGGAGACCAATTGCGCCACGTGGACACAATCAGCAGAGACGGCATGCTGTGGTAAGAACAGAATGAAAATAAGAAACAAGTAGTGAGCGAGCATTGTGAAGTCTCGGCAATGCTGCATAGTGATCCCCTGCATAGCGATTTTTAAATCCAAAAAAACTCTCAAGCTTAGCCAGTCCTTGAGCAAAAAAGATTTCCCAAGCTTGAGTTATATAGTAACCAAAATTAACCAATATGCGAATTTATTTCATATATGCTAAGACTATTGGCCCGTATTTTTAATGTAGATTGTTCGTACCTCCTCATAACTCCCTCTCTCCAAACAGGATTGCACTCGATAATCCAGTAAAAAAGTGTAATTATCCCAATGCTTTATGCGGTTTTATTGTATGGGTTGTCTGCCAGGAGTTGTCTTCGGACACCAGGGACTCCTCCTGTGCGTTACGCGCCCTGACCTTATTTCCTTAACTCAGATGTTGGTATTTTTATGGCCCGGTCAGTGAGAATGTTTAGTATTTACGTTTTTGTGCGCTTCTACGGTCAGCGAACTGATTGATGTAGTAGTTGGTCGGGCCGTCCGAGGGGAAATCCTCCGCGATCGATTGAAACTTCCTGTTGGCCGCTGGACGCTCGCCCATTTGCCATAATAGGAGCGCTTCCGCAAAAGCCTGGTGAAGGCTGAGCATACTGGCGTCGACAGAGTCTGATTTAGCGGCGATCTCAAAGATCTTGATCGGCTTCTCCTTGCCCGAGACAGAGAACAGACCCAGCTCCCGGGTCTGAATCCCCTTCAGGTGTTTGACGAAGTCCTCCGAGGCGAGAATCCGGGTGCCCAACAACTTGTTGAGATTCTCGATCCGGGAGGTGGTGTTGACCATGTCTCCCACCGCTCGGTATTCGAAATGGTCGATGGCGCCCACATGGCTCATCACCAGTTCACCCGCATGCAGACCGATGCGGGTGAAGAGTTTGGGTTCAAGATCAGAGTTCTCGATCGCCGTACCGATCTTCAGGGCCGCATCACAGGCCATCTGTTCCAGGTTGTGATTGATTTCGGTCGCAGGCCAGATGGCGAGCATCGCGTCGCCGACCACATCCGAAACGATGCCTTTGTTTGCCCGTACCGGCGTAAAGAGGATTTTGAAATAGTGGTTCAGGTACTCCTGCAGCACTTTCGGCTCCATCTTTTCCGCCATCGCCGTGTAGTTCTGTGCATCGGAGGCGAGACATACCCCGTAGGCTGACTCAATCAGGCCGGCCGGCTGCTTGTTGTCCCGGGCCAGTTCTTCGATCACGTCCCCCGGCAGATAGTAACCAAACAGACGACGCAGATGCTCGCGGCTGGTGCGCATCTGTTGATAGTGCCAGATCAGACTGTAGATCAGGGCCGCCGGCAGTTGTAAGACCAGTGGAATAAACCAGGGCAGCCAGAGATTGAAGTGGTTGAACAGCAGATAGGCCGAGCCGAAGTAACTCCCACCCACCACCATGCCGACAATCACTCCGATCAGTCCCGGGTTGAATCGAAACAGCAAACTGATCCCCACACCAAAGGTGATCATCAACAGTGCGATCCAACCTGGATGAGGGCGATGCAGGACCTCCTGGTAGAGCAGGTTGGCATAGGCCGTGGCGGCAATTTCAACGCCACTGATATCGAGGCCGCTGGATTGGGAAAAGACGGTATAAAAGCCGTCTTTCTGTTTTGGCTGATAGGTTCCGGCATAGCCGATGAACAGGGTTTTGTCTCGCAGATGATTTAGTGAGTCAGCCGGTGAGGTGAGGATTTCCTGAAAGGAGCGGGTTTTGATGCTGCCTGGCGGCCCGTAGAAGTTGAGATGGGGGTACGCCGGCGCCTCAAACAGATTCATCACGGATTGCATCTGCTGATAGCGGAGATTCGACATCCTCAGCTTATGCTGCTCTTCGAGCTGGATTCGCATAGGCTCAATCAAAGCTGGGTTGTTGCGAATGAAGAGAGCGATCTCATGCAGATCGTCAAGATTTGGTGGTTGCAGCGATGGTTTATGCGCCTCAAGAGACCCAAGCAAAAGTTGTTTCAACCTGTTACCGCCGGGATCGGCGGCATGCAGCAGTGCGGCAGCTGGTAGTGAAAGTCGTTGTTGATTACCGCTGAAAGTCCAGAACCGACTGACTTTGACCGGAACCTTCGGCAGCACGAACGGTGCGAGTTCGAGTGCCGCATCAGCCAGGATGGGAGTGGGAGGAATCAGCTGTTCTACGGCATGTATACCGTCGCTGCTTTTGATCTGCTGCTGTTGCTGGTAGGAGACCAGCAGCACATTGCCGCTCTGTCGTATGGTCTCTGCCAGCTGGCGATCTGACTCGACAGCTCTGGCCTTTTTAAAGAAGATATCAAAAACGATCAGCCTGACACCGGCCCGATTTAGCTGTTCAATCAGTTCTGCATGCAGTGTGCGCGGCCACTCCGGGATCTCTTCACCCAGTCCGAGTTGGGCTGCGGTTTCACCATTAATCGAGACGATCTCAAGAGATTCAGGTGCTGCTCTTTGGCCCCGTAACTTGAACAACAGGCCCAGGCCCATGTCTTCCTCCCACGCACTACCCACCGGTAGAAGGCTAATGAGGGCTCCGAGAATACCAATCGTGATACCCAGTAGTAGTGCCGATCTAAGCTGATATTTTTCCACAACGACCCTGTTGGTTTTCAAACTGTTGACCAGTTATTAATCCGGCGACTAAGTATGTCGTGTTCAGCCACAGTGAAACGGCCTGCTGAGAGGGCGAAAAACAGCGCTGAATCCCTGAAGGCGTCTCGTCTGATCAGCAGATTCAGAGTGAGATTTGGATCACCACAATCCAATACAGTTGATCTTGCCACTGTAGAAGTCACTATTTTCTGTTAAAGTTTTACCAGGGCCTCCGTTTGAAGGCTTATTTACAGGCCCTAACCTGGTACAGACCTGCTTATGTGTATTCAGGGTGATTGATCCACAGTGTACAACATGGGAGCGTGAAGGGAGAAAACTGCGTCATTCCAGACAGTGTGGCAAGAGGCAAGGGCCGATATGGAGAGCGACCTCTGCAGATAACTTTTACCCACAGACAAATAATAAGGCCATGATAGAAAACGTCTCCATTTTTGCCGGTATGGACCCAAGCGATCTTGCGCTGATCGAACAGCGTATGGTCAGAAGGAGCTATCCACGAAACACCATTATCCTCTCTGAAGGTGATAACAGCGACTCCCTGTATGTCATCTTGAGTGGCAAGGTGAAGGTCTACCTGAATGATGAAAACGGTAAAGAGGCCATCATCAACTACCAGGAGGAGGGTGAATATTTCGGTGAGCTCTCATTGATCGATGATTACAAAAGATCAGCCTCGATCATGACCACCGTCAAGACCACCGTGGCGATCATGTCCAAACAGGCCTTCCATCAGGTTTTGCAAACCAACCCGAATATCTGCATCCATCTGTTGAAAGATATGGTTCACCGGGTCAGGACGCTTACCGATGAGGTGAAGAGTCTCGCCCTGTCGGACGTCTATGGGCGTCTGAGTAAAACCCTGTTGAGTCTGGCTGAAGAGAAAGATGGGCAGTTGGTCATCGAGGGGCACGTCACCCAGCAGGAGTTGGCCAATCGCATTGGTGCCTCCCGTGAAATGGTCTGTCGAATCTTCAAGGATCTTGTAAAAGGGGGCTATATCACCTCCAACACCAATCAGTATGTAATCAACAAGCAGTTACCGGCCCGTTACTGATCCTCAGCGATCGGTTGCGGCCTTGCATCCGGTCAGCTCTGGGCAGATAGCAATCGGAGAATCCTTTCACTGTGACTGACTACCTGCGCGCCCCCTTAGCCAGCAAAGATCCGCCGCCAGGTATCCCATTCATCATCGGTAACGAAGCCGCTGAGCGTTTCAGCTTCTACGGCATGCGAGCGGTACTGGTGGTGTTCATGACCCAGTATCTGCTCGACAGCAGCGGTGCCACCAAGCCGATGAACGAGGAGGAGGCCAAGGGCTGGTTCCATCTGTTCGTTTCAGCGGTCTATCTCACGCCTCTGCTTGGTGCATTGATCTCCGATGGTCTGTTGGGCAAATACCGTACCATCATTCTGCTCTCCCTGGTCTACTGTCTGGGCCACTTTGCCTTAGCGCTCGATCACACCCGTTTGGGATTGTTGCTGGGGCTTGGTTTGATCGCTCTGGGTTCCGGCGGTATCAAACCCTGTGTCTCGGCTCACTTGGGGGATCAGTTCGGCCGCACCAATGCCTACCTGCTGCCGCGCAGTTTCGGTTGGTTCTATTTTGCCATCAATCTCGGGGCATTCGCGTCGACCCTGGCTACGCCGTGGCTGCTGCAGCGGGCCGGACCCGATTGGGCATTCGGTGTGCCGGGAATTCTGATGGTGATCGCGACCGTTATCTTCTGGTCCGGCAGACGTCGCTTCGTCCATATACCACCTGCGGGGATGGGGTTTGTGCGGGAGGTTTTCAGTGCACAGGGCTTGTCGGTTCTATTGCGGCTTTTCGGGCTCTATCTGTTTGTTGCGGTGTTCTGGTCACTTTTCGATCAGACCGGCTCCGCCTGGGTGTTACAGGCCAAAAGCATGGATTTGAAGCTGTTGGGCTTCGAGATCCTGCCGGCCCAGATTCAGGCTGCCAATCCTTTGCTGGTGATGCTGCTGGTGCCCAGTTTCAGTTATCTGATCTACCCAGCCGTGCAGCGCAGGTGGCGATTGACCCCACTGCGGAAAATCGGTTTCGGTATGTTGCTCGCCTCACTGGCCTTCGCCATCTCCGCCTGGATTCAGTATCAAATCGATGCCGGTCATACCCCGTCCATTGCATGGCAGCTGCTGGCCTATCTGGTGCTGACCAGTGGCGAGGTGATGGTCTCGATCACCTGCCTGGAGTTCTCCTACACCCAGGCACCGGTGCGCATGAAATCCTTTGTCATGGCTTTTTTCATGATGTCGATAGCGATCGGTAATCTCTTCACCAGTATCGTCAACTTTGCCATTGAGGGCACCACGCTGCTGCAGGGGGTGGACTACTACCTCTTTTTTACTCTGCTGATGTTTTTTACGACCCTGTTGTACGCTGTGCTATCCCGGTACTATCGTGAGCGTACCCATCTACAGCAAGAGCTGAACTAATCTGATCCCTCTGGAAATAAGTCGCAGCTGAGATGTGAATATTTCACTGCCAGAAAAATCCCCATTCCCTATCCTTAACAACATGAACTTTCAGTTGCTTGAACCAGTCGGGGAGAGAAAGGCATGTGGCACAAAACACTCATCATTACCATCGGTTTAATGATCAGTTTTTTCTCGGCGCCCTTATGCCTGGACAGGTTCCAGATCTCTCATGAATCTCCACTGCAGATCTTGCTCTCGTTTGTGGAGACTGAACAGACTAACGGGTCAGAGCTGGGAGGGAAACGAAACTCTTGAATGGTTAGCCTGCGGCCAGGGTGACTGTGCCGCAACGGATGCTGAACCGGTCGAATCCTCTACTGCTCGACCTCTCTTTGGGTAGCACTCTCTGTCTTCGGCCGGGAGTGTTTTTTTTTCCTGTATCTCTGCCCGACGAAGCGTTTTTTAGCGATTAACCGCCAATGAACGCTAATCACCGCAAATCATCGC
>JAKSBX010000146.1 GCA_022360905.1 Chromatiales bacterium | reverse complement strand
TCGATAAGCATGGCTTTGATTTGGTGCTGGATGAAGTCGGTATGCCAATCCGCTATATTCTGGCTCGCAAACGGGATCAGTAGGCAGCGACCCCTGCCCAAGGCCCTAGAATGATTGTCACGGCGGCCGGTCTCCAATTAGAATCGTGCCGATGACAGAGTCCTCACATCAACACGCTTTTGCCTCCCTGACGCCGGATACCATGCTCGATGCCATCGAGTCGACCGGGGTTGTCTGTAATGGTCAGTTTCTTGCGCTGAACAGCTATGAAAACCGGGTTTATCAGGTGGGTATGGAAGTGGGGCCGGCGCTGGTAGCGAAGTTCTATCGTCCCGGCCGTTGGAGTGATGACGCCATTCTGGAAGAGCATCGCTTCACCCTTGCGCTCGCTGATCAGGAGATTCCTGTGATCGCCCCTACGGTTGATGAAAGAGGGGATACGCTTCACCACCATCAAGGTCTCAGATTCGCCCTCTATCCCTGTCGTGGTGGACGGCCACCGGAGCTGGATGATCCGGCACAGCTGGAACAGCTCGGACGTTTTATCGGCAGGATTCACATGCAGGGCGCATCGGAAACATTTACCCACCGCCCCGAAATCGATATCGAGCACTATCTGCTGCAGCCAAGCCAGTTCCTTCTGGAGCAGGGTTTTCTGCCGGAACACCTGTTAAGCGCTTATCAGAGTATCGTCAAAGATCTGCAGCAGCGAATCGAAACCTGCTATAGCCGAGCCGGGGCGTTCAGCACCATACGGTTACATGGGGACTGTCATCCGGGGAATATCCTATGGCGGGACGATGGGCCGCAGATTGTCGATTTTGATGACACCCGAAGCGGGCCTGCCATGCAGGATCTGTGGATGTTTCTCTCTGGAGATCGGCGCTATATGACGGAGCGTCTGGCCGATTTGCTGGACGGTTACACCCAGTTCTATGATTTCAATCCGTCCGAACTCCACCTGCTGGAAGCGTTGCGTAGTCTGAGACTGGTCCACTATGCAGGCTGGCTTGCCAAACGCTGGGACGATCCGGCATTTCCGGTGGCCTTTCCCTGGTTTGATTCAGTACGGTTTTGGGAAGATCACATTCTCACACTTCGGGAACAGCTCGCGAAAATGGATGAGCCGCCACTTGTCTATTGTTGAGAGGTGTCTCTGCGGATTTGACTGTGGATTACGCAGAGAAATCGATCAGCAATCCATCTCAAGCTACGCTTTCTCGTATGGATATGGGTTCCATGCCGTGCCACATGCATTCGATCAATTCGTCATAAAGCTCGGGGAGGGGGACATTCAGTACCCCATCCAGCCGTAGGTGGATCAAACGGATAGCACCGCCAAAGACACCCGAGGCGACAACCCAGGGATCACCTTCCCGGATCTCACCGGACTCCATGCCTCGCTGCACGATATTGCGCATGGTCTTAAATGGTGTGGAGCTGCAGATCGGGGGTTCATCCGGCAGAAACTCCTGATGTTTGGCATGCAGCACATAGGCGACAATATTCCGCTTGCTCTCGGTATATTCAAACAGCAGCGCAATAATCCGGTTACAGCTCTCACGAAAGCTCAGTTTTTCCTCAATCACATCGGCAACCAGCTCTTCCATCTCTCGGATCAGGTGATAGTAGAGGGCTTTCGCAACCCCTTCTTTTCCCCCGAAATGGTTATAGATCGAGCCGATACTGACATTGGCCAGCTTCTGGATGTCATGAATCGACACATTGTGATAACCACGCTCGACAAACAGATCGAGGGCTGTACTCAGGATACGATCGTAGACAGCTAGATCTTCCGTCGCGGTTTTTTTCAAATGGAGCATGTAAGTACCTGTTTTTAGACTGATAACACAAATCCGATCTACTCTGCAGGGAGCTATTTTCATCCAGCAACGCAGGCTGAGCGAATTGCAGTCACTCTGTGTGAGCGCATGATAACGCCTCTGGGGGATAAAATAGCCCCAACCCCAATGTTGTATCAATAGGGTCAAGCACCTAATTACCCACCCGGCAGCTCACGGCATCCCGTCATGTGGGTCGGACGCAATTGTTCGCCTCACCACACTAGCATAGTAAAAAATTTGACAAGAATGAATATTCGTTCTAATTTCATTTTAGCCGCTTACCTCACTGCCAGCTGTATCGCAGCAGGACTACGGAGGGTCGAACGGCTCCTGTGCCTAGGGATCTTTGGCAACCAAGTTTTATGAGTAGTACCCGCCCGGACTGGATCTTTCAGGTCACTCCGGGTATGGCCATCTGCATTGGCAGGGCTGAGGTAAGGCTGAATAGCAGTAAAAAAAATTTACCACTAGGAGGTTTTTACCATGAGGCTGTTCAAAAATAAGCCTGCCAAATCCATTGCCCTGGCATCCGCTCTGGCCCTAGGCACCACCATGTTTGGTGCCATACTTCCCGTCCAGGCCGATGAGACCTGCCAGTCGCCCTATATGGCCAAGATTGTGGGCCAGGAAGATTTCGTCTATGTCTGGACGCTGGGTATTGAAGGGATGGGAGACGGTCAGGACAAGCTTGTAACGATCGACGTCAATCCCAAATCGGCCAATTACGGTAAAGTGGTCGATTCACTCTCCGTAGGCGGACGCAATGAAGCGCACCATTCGGGTTTTACCGACGATCGCCACTATCTCTGGGCTGGCGGACTCGATACCAACAAGCTGTTCATCTTCGATGTACACACCGATCCGGCCAAACCCAAGCTGCACAAAGTCGTCACCGACTTTGTCGAGAAAAGTGGCGGTGTGGTTGGCCCCCATACAACCTACGCACTGCCAGGGCGTATCATGATCACTGGCCTGTCGAACAATAAAGATCACGGCGGCCGTACCGCACTGGTTGAGTACACCAACGAAGGGGAGTATATCGCTACCCATTGGATGCCCACCGACCAGAACCTGCGTGGTGCAGAGAAAACCGGCAAATATGCCGATGGCTACAACTATGATGTAAGAGTTCTGCCTCGCCGTAACATCATGCTCACTTCCTCCTTCACCGGCTGGTCCAACTATATGATGGATTTCGGCAAAATGTTGAAGGATAAAGAGGCGATGAAGCGTTTTGGTAATACGGTCGTGTTATGGGATCTGCACAGCAAAAAGCCTAAAAAGGTCTTTGATGTGCCCGGTGCGCCACTGGAGATCCGTTGTGCCTGGCAACCTAATCACAACTGGTGTGTGACCACCACGGCTTTGACCTCCAAAATCTGGCTGATCTATGAGGATCAACAGGGTGAATGGCAGGCCGAAGCGGTAGCCGATGTGGGCGATGCGTCAAAAGTGCCTCTGCCCGTCGATATCTCGATCAGCTCTGATGACAGTCGACTCTGGGTCAATACTTTTATGGATGGTAAAACCCGGCTCTTCGACATGCGTAATCCCCATCAACCCAAGCAAGTCTATGAGAAAACGATCGGACGGCAGGTCAACATGGCCTCATCCAGCTGGGACAGCACCCGTATCTACTACACCTCGTCACTGCTGGCGAATTGGGACAAGAAGGGCGAGGACAATGAGCAGTACTTCAAGAGCTATGTCTGGAATGGAGACCAACTGGTTGAGAAGTTTGCCATTGATTTCAAGGCACTCAAACTCGGCCGGGCACATCAGATGCGATTTGGCGCTTACTCCCTGTATGGCCTGGTCAGACCTGAGGATAGGCAGATCTCTGTAGCCGGTCTGGATAGCACTGGCAAGTAATGTCTGGCCGATGCGGTTCCCTGCATGGGAACCGCAAATGACAATCCCGGTGATACGGCCTGTAAACCGGGATTGTCAGCGCCTGGGAGCATTTATGGTTTTACGATTTATCCACTCTTTTCTGTTTGCCGCACTCGCTGTAACGTCGGTTGACGCCGATACGATCGATGCTTCGATCATCTCGGCGCCTGGTTATGGTGAACTAGGTTACCAACTGCCGGAGATTGGCAGTTATGAGCTACCGTCCCTGGGTGAGGCGTCGAATGGCGAGGTACTGATCGCCGAAGGGGAGCGGCGCACACTGTATGAGATTTTCGATGACAAGTATGTGTTGCTGGCTTTCATCTACAGTACCTGTAGTGATGTTAACGGTTGTCCATTGACCTCTCATGTCTTCTATAAGATCAAATCGGCAATGAAGCGGGATAACACCTTAGCTAACAGACTGAAATTGATCAGCCTCAGTTTTGATCCGGAAGTCGATACCCCATCGGTAATGGAGCTGTATGGCAATAACTTTCGCTATGCGGGAAATGCGGGTGAGTGGCAGTTCGTCACCACTGCCTCGCATCAGAGCCTGGAACCGATTCTGAAATCCTATAATCAGGTGATCTTACGGGAGACCGATAGCAGTGGCAGGACCAATGTGGGATACAGTCATGTGCTCAGGGTATTCCTCATCGATCCGCAGAAGAACATCCGCAATATCTATAGTGTCGATTTCCTGCATCACGATCTGATCATCAATGATGTAAAAACAATTCTTCAACAAGAGCAGAAGAGTGGTGAGTTCATCAAAACGGCAACAGTTGCTCAGCAAACTTCTCAGCTCTCGAAACCGGGAGACAGCAAACTGGGATATGAACTCAGCAGCTACGTCACCGATTCACAGGATTTGGAGTTGAGAAAAGGTGAAAAGGCCGATCTGCTG
The DNA here is from genome assembly GCA_022360905.1 of Chromatiales bacterium. Lineage (GTDB taxonomy): Bacteria > Pseudomonadota > Gammaproteobacteria > Chromatiales > Chromatiaceae > Thiodiazotropha. Next base: position 5,175 of record JAKSBX010000146.1, on the reverse strand, counting down.
GCGATCGCCAACAACCCGCCATTGGGACTGCCGGCTATCCCGGTACCCGCTGACAATCCCCTATCCCGGGGGAAGATCGATCTGGGCAGAAAGCTGTTTTACGATCGCAGACTGTCGCTGAACGATACGTTCTCCTGTGCCATGTGTCATGTGCCGGAACAGGGGTTTACCAGTAATGAACTGGCCATGGCCGTGGGAATCGAAGGACGTTCGGTACGACGCAACTCCCCCACGGTCTACAACTCGGCCTACAGTAATCTGCTGTTCCATGACGGCCGGGAGGAGAACCTGGAACAACAGGCTTGGGGGCCATTGCTGGCGAACAACGAAATGGCCAATCCTTCGATCGGCTATGTGTTGAACAAGATCCGCCAGATCGATGACTACCATGGTCTGTTTGAGGCGGCCTTCGATGGCAGAGGGGTATCGATGGAGACGCTTGGCATGGCGCTGGCCAGTTACCAGCGTGCGCTGGTTTCTGCGGATTCCCCCTTTGATCGTTGGCGTTATGCTGGCGATAAAACAGCCATCACCGATTCGGCAAAACGGGGATTTGAAATTTTTACCGGTAAGGCCGGTTGTGTCGCCTGTCACTCCATCGGTGAACAGAGTGCTCTGTTCATGGATGATCAACTGCACAATACCGGGATCGGGTATCGGGAATCGATGGGGATTTATCCGGACAAGCAACAGGTGACCGTTGCACCGGGCGTCACCATCGATATCGATCGTGCGATTATCGATCAGGTGGGGGAGAAACCAGCCACTGACGTAGGTCGCTACGAAGTGACTCAGAATCCCCATGATCGCTGGAAGTATAAGACACCCAGTCTGCGTAATGTGGCTCTGACCGCACCCTATATGCACAACGGCTCACTCAGCACACTGCACGAGGTTGTCGATTTCTATGATCAGGGAGGGGTGCCCAACGAGCTACTCGATCCGCTGATCAGACCGCTTGGCCTTTCGCCACAGGAGAAAATGGATCTGGTTGAATTCATGGAATCCCTTACCGGCAGCAATGTGGATACCCTGGTTGCGGATGCATTTGCCGCACCTGTCGGTGACGTGGGTAAAGGGGATCCCAGCTGGGTGCATGGCAGCGAAGTGGAGGTACGCTGAATGATGCGGCCCGATAAAAAACTCTGGCTGGTTCTGCTGTTCACCACTCTGTCTGTCACCATGGCATCCGCCGCTACGGAAGAGATCGGCGGTGATTTCACGCTTACTGACCATAACAATGCCACCTTTCGATTGAGTCAGCTGCAGGGCAAGCTGGTACTGCTCTCTTTCGGTTATACCTATTGTCCGGATATCTGCCCGACAGAATTGGCCAAGCTTGCGCTGGTATTCGATACCTTGAAGGAGCAGTCGGATCGACTCCAGGGAGTTTTTATCTCTTTGGACCCGGGCCGTGATACGCCTGCAGTACTGAGTGATTATGTGGGTTATTTCAACAGCGGGTTCGTGGGTTTGACCGGGAGCGAATCGGCGGTGGATCGGGTGGCCCGACAGTATCGGGTAAAGTATCGGCGCCATGAAAAAGCCGGGGGAGACTACAGCATAGATCACTCAGCCAATCTCTACCTGATTGATCAGATGGGGGTACTGACGGCGGTAATCCCCTACGGTATGCCGGTGGAGCATATCGTTGATGTGGTACGGGGCCAGTTATCTAGCAATGGATGATCAACAGGATGTGGCCGAGCAATTTGACAAAAATGAACATTCGTTCTATTCTCGCTCAAGGTTCGACCAATCAGGTTGACCGGTTTTTAGGCCCTGGGCGTATCCGATGAAACCGGTATGCCTCCTCGGCAGCGGTCTATCCGGTTTGACCTGGTCGATCCTGTTTTTTTTGCTACTGATCCCATCCTCCCAGACTCGCTTGGTGGCAGCTGAACACCCGCTTATACCGGTTGCGCCGATACCCGCACTGCCGTTCAGGCTGGCCAATCTTGATGGTGAGTACAAGCAGCTGAGGGATTACCGGGGCAGGGTGGTTGTGGTCAACTTCTGGGCCAGCTGGTGTACCCCGTGCCGCGCAGAGCTGCCATCCATGAATCGGGCCTGGAATCGCCTGAAATCTACTGGGATGGCGATGTTGGCAATCAATCTGGGTGAGGACCGGGAGGCCGTCAGTGCCTTCCTGCACGACTACCCCATCGATTTCGAAGTGCTTATGGACGAGCGCGGGCGTATCAGCCAGCGATGGCGCGTCAAAGCCCTACCCACCACCCTGGTGCTGAACAAGCGGGGACAGATTATCTACCGAGTGGTGGGTGAACGTGAGTGGGACCAGCCGGCACTGATTGAGCTCATCGAATCCATCCAGTCTGGATATTGACTCTGTTCAAAATGCTCTCTTCCAATCTGAACGTTCAACATTGGCTGAATTTTAAAAGTCACTCAATAGGGTGTTAACAGGCCCTAATACAGAGTGTTTTTGAAGGTTAATAATGATCCTACTCTACTACCCGGAAAATTCAGGGGTTTGATCTATTCAGAGGATTCATAGCGCACATCGATAATCCAGTATTTGGTTACCCCAGCCGGAGTTTCCACAACTACCTGATCGTCAAGATTGCGCTTCAAAAGTGCCTGTGCCAACGGGGAGTCTAGGCTGATGTAACTGGGGTGACTGTCGATTTCGTCCGGCCCGACAATGCGATACTCCTGCTCCTCTCCATCCTCAGTTTCCAGCTGAACCCAAGCAGCGAAGAAGACCTGATCTGAATTGGCCGGGGGTTGATTGATGACTTTGAGGCTGGGTAATCTTTTTTGCAGGTAGCGAATCCGTCGGTCGATTTCACGAAGCTCCTTCTTACGATAGATGTATTCAGCATTTTCTGACCGGTCCCCTTCGGCTGCGGCGGCTGCCAATGCTTTGGTTACCTCCCGGCGACGTAGCCATAATCCCTGCTGTTCAGTTTTCAGGCTTTCATATCCCTGTTCGGTGATATAGGGTGATTTCGGTGGAGCAGGTGGTCTGTATCTTCCCATGGTGTGATTGGTTGAAGGTGGCTGATGCGAAATTATTACCGTTAAATGACTACGATTCCAATTCTTCAATTAACTCTGATCAGTATTGCACTATCACCAATTCATGGGGTCACAGTGACATATTCACCATTGAAATGATGTTTCAATACTCTAAAATCAGCCAGATACAAATCATAACTGATTTATAAAAAAGGGGACATTTGGCGTGGCAAAAAGAAAACTCACAGAAAAACTGTCAAAAATAATGCTGACTCTGCTGGTTTCCGGAATCATAGCTGCTTGCGGCGGCGGAGGCGGTGGTTCAGATGACGACGATGGTGGTGACGGGGGTGATGGCGGTGATGGTGGTTCTGGCAGCGGCAGTATCAGTGGTCTGATAACTGTTCCCGGTTATGTGGTTACCGACAGCGATGTGAATGATGATCAAACTACACCGGTGGCCAATCAGCCAGCCAACAATGCTCAGTCCGTACCCAATCCGGTAAACATCGGTGGTTATGTCAATGTGGCCAGAACAGGGGATGAGGATGGTAATCTGTGGGCTTCCGGTGATCCAGACGATTACTATCAGGTCAATCTGACTTCAGGACAGACCCTGGTCCTTAACATCGGTGATATCGATAACGCCGGTGTTGACCTGGATCTCTATCTGTTCGATGTGAATGATCTAAGCAATCCGGTCGCCAGTTCGATTGGTACATCAAAATTTGAAACCATCGTTGTGCCATCCGATGGTCAGTACTATGTGATTGTGCATGCCTTCAGCGGTGCTTCAAACTATCTTCTCTCGATTGGTTTGACCGCTTCTTCACTACTGCCTCAGGGTGGTATGAGCGTCACTGATGACTTTGTACCTGGTGAGGTATTAGTCAAATTTGATACGGATTCAGCACAGGCTAAGTCCATGGATACCAGCCTGAGCCAATACAATTTCAGCCACTCTTCTGAGAATGCGATCGGCACTCAGCGGCTGACCCTGAATGATCAGTTCGTTAGCAAAGCGGCTTCTCGCCCGGGTGTTTATGCACAAATGGACACTGAGGCTCAGTTGAAGCTGGATACCCTCATGGCGATCAAAGAGCTCAACCAGCGCAGTGATGTGGTCTATGCTCAACCCAACTATATTTATCAAGCCTCTGCGACACCGAATGACGAGTATTACAATCTGCAGTGGCACTACAATCAGATCAATCTGCCCCAGGCCTGGGATATCACCACTGGAAGCAACAGCGTCATCGTATCGGTCATCGATACCGGTGTGCTGTTGAACCATCCTGATCTGAGCGGTCAGCTGGTGACCGGTTACGATTTTATCTCCGATGCCGGCAATGCCAATGATGGCGACGGTATGGATGCTAACCCGGATGACGCCGGTGACGAGATTCAGAACGGGGTGTCCAGTTTTCATGGTACCCACGTAGCCGGAACCGTGGCCGCTCGCACAAATAACTCCACAGGTGTTGCCGGCGTTGCCTGGGATGTGAAGATCATGCCGATTCGTGTGCTTGGCAAGCAGGGCGGTTTCAGTAGCGATATCATCGAAGGTATTCTCTACTCGGCAGGCTTGTCCAACGCTTCCGGTACCCTGCCTGCGCAGAGAGCGGATGTTATCAACATGAGTCTGGGTGGCGGCTCTCCCGACCAGGCCAGTTTTGATGCCGTAACCGCCGCGCGCAATGCCGGCGTTATTGTGATTGCCGCAGCGGGTAATGAAAACACCTCGCAACTTGCCTATCCTGCATCCTATACCGGTGTGGTCTCAGTGAGCTCGGTCGATCAAAGCCGTACCCGGGCACCCTATTCAAATTACGGTACAGAGATCGATGTGGCCGCGCCTGGGGGTAATGTTCAGGCTGATGTGGATGGTGACGGCAGAGCTGACGGTGTACTCAGCACCTTGGGTGATGATTCACAGGGCGCTACCAGCTTTACCTATAACTTCTACCAGGGCACCTCGATGGCGGCACCCCATGTCGCTGGTGTGGCTGCACTGATGAAATCAGTATACTCCGGTCTGACACCGGCCGAGTTCGACAGCATGCTCTCCTCCGGAGAGCTGACCAATGACATCGGCAACAGCGGTAGAGACGACCTCTATGGACATGGTTTGATCGATGCCTATAAAGCCGTGGTGGCCGCACAACAGCGGGGTGGTGGTAACACACCCACGGA
>JAKSBX010000068.1 GCA_022360905.1 Chromatiales bacterium | reverse complement strand
GTTCGCTTGCAGGCGGCGAATTGCCTTGGTCGCAACTGGATTACCGGGTTCGTGTCGGAGAACGGCATTGTACAGTTCGAGCGCGGATTCGATTTTTCCGCGCTTTGCCGCCTTTTTCGCCTTTGATATGGCCTCTTTAATCGTCAGTGGTCGGCGCTGAGACATGCATTTCCTTGTAAGCTGGTGTCTGGCCGGATTGGCGGTAGGTCGGAGTCCAAGCTGCAATGGCCTGTCGATTGTGAAAGAAGAATCGAAACCTGCCATCGTAGATCTTCACTACTATCTCTGTCTCCGAAAGGCGCAGCATTGACCCGCCTTCTCTTTGCAGAAACCCACACGTGTAACGCGGACCTTCGCCGCCGCACCATTCCGAGATATCGTCCATGCCGCCAATCACTTGAGGAGCTTGAGAGTATTGCATGACTCGCGACACTATTCTTTAAAGAGGGATGCGCCCCAGGTAGCACGAGACCAGGGACTGGCGCCGTTATTGGAACCGGAACAACCATAGATTTTCTCGTCAGCGAAGGTCAAGGGCACGAACGCACGCGTCGACGAGGCACCGGGATGCCGGCCAGTAGTGTGCCCCGAGGGGAAACCTTATAGGGACGTATCGGCAATAGCCTCGTCGCGTGCTGCTTTGACCACCCTACCGAACGGATCGAATTCAGCTCGGCCAAGATCGCTTCCCTCGGTATTGGATGGTTGTACTCCGGTGTATACGACTGGTTGGGGCATCGCAGGTGGTCGTTTGGCCGCCCGCCTTGGCTACTGGCACTCCAGAAGATCCCAGCATGAGCACCAGAAGAGCGAGGTTAGGGCCCGGTTGATAAAGAGTGACTAAGCGCGCTCGAAAGCAGCCGGTCAGGTAGCGCGCCTTGTGTTCAAGGGGGGTTACGAAAACACGTGTCGAAACGCTCAGAGACAATGACGCATGGGCGGCTGATAAGAACGAGTTCTCGTCGAGTACGTACGTCAACAGGAGGGTAATCCATTGAGGTTCACCACATTTATCGTGCTCTTGGCAATCTCACCGGTCTCTTGCGCTCAGCCCGAGCCGGATTTCACTGCTTACGATGTAACGTATTTAGACCAGGGATGGGATGAGACGACACGTCAGCAATTCTATTTTCTTCCTCAGGGAAGTCACATGATTCCGGTCGATTGGTTCCTGGCTCTCGTCGACGTCGACGGCGAGTCCTTCGCCACGCCGGAAAAGCTGGCGAAATACGGGTTTATACCCGCAGAAAAGCGTCATGACCTGAACCCGTACGATTTGCCAATTGGTTTTGCAATTGAAGAAACGGAGACCAAAGGCGTTCAGCTGGGGCTTACATGTGCCGCATGCCACACGGCCAACATATCGGTGCAAGGCCGGAACATTCGAATTGACGGCGGACAAGCCGCTTTGGACCTCGACAGTTTTTACCAATCACTTGCAAGAGCGGTTAGTCATACACTGATCAATCCGCAAGCGTTTTCGAGTTTTTCAGCCAAAGTGCTTACCGACGGCGGAAACGATGCGTCACGAGCCGCGCTCAGGAAGGAGTTTACCGAGTTCGAGGTGCGCATAAGAGGCGACGCCGAAATCCGTCGCCCGGAAGTGGAGTCTGGCTTCGGGCGGGTTGACGCTTTAACGCAAATCGTAAACGCGTTAGCGGTAAACAATCAGAGTATCCCTCTAAATCTTCGACCGGTCGAGTCGCCAACCAGCTATCC
>JAKSBX010000190.1 GCA_022360905.1 Chromatiales bacterium | reverse complement strand
CCGGACACCAGCCTGCTGGACCACTCATCCCTCTACCGGAGTCGCCCGGTCGGCCCCCAGGATCAAGACGATTTCATCAATGCGGTTGCCCATCTCTCCACGGCATTGGCAGCCGATTCCCTGCTCGATGCCTTACAGCAGCTGGAGCAGCAACACCATCGGGTACGGGAGCGCCGATGGGGCCCCCGTAGTCTCGACCTGGATCTGTTGTTGTATGGTGATCGGACGATCGATACACCGCGTTTGAAAGTCCCTCATCCTGAGATCGCCAAGCGGAGTTTTGTGTTGCTGCCGCTGCACGAGATTGCCCCTATTGATCTGAGGATTCCCGGTCTGGGCTTATTGCAGACGTTGGTCACTGGCACTGAGAGGAGCGATATTGAACGACTTGCCTGAGATGCCCCGGTTTCTTGTAGTGGAGGGGCCGATCGGTGTGGGTAAGACCAGCCTTGTGCGGCGTCTGGCCAACCACTTTCAGAGTGAGATGCTGTTGGAAGGCGCGGAGGAGAATCCGTTTTTACAACGCTTCTATGAAAATCCCAGAGAGGCGGCACTACCGGCCCAGCTGTTTTTTCTGTTTCAGCGCAGCAGACAGTGGAACGGGCTCGTCCAGGACGATCTGTTTCGTCAGCACCTGATTGCCGATTTTATGCTTGAGAAGGACCGTCTGTTCGCCCAGATCAATCTCGATAAGGATGAGTTGGCGCTCTATGAACAGGTCTATCAACAGTTGACCCTGCAGGCACCTCCACCCGATTTGGTGGTCTATCTACAAGCACCGGTGGATACGCTTATGAAACGGATAAAAAAGCGTGCCCGCCCGCAGGAGAAGACCATTGAGGCGGGCTATTTGAAAAAACTCTGTGATGCCTATACAGACTTTTTTTACTATTATGACCGATCGCCTCTACTGATCATCAATGCAGCGGAGATCAATCCGCTGGAACGACAGCAGGATTTCGATCTATTGATTGAGCATATCAGCAGCGAAGGCCCTGACCGGCGTTATCTCAATCCAACCATGTCACTCTGAATGAGTGGAGTCATATGAGCAGAAAGAACATTACAATCAAAAGCCTGGTGGAAATGAAAGCGGCGGGCGAAAAAATCTCCGTGTTGACCAGCTATGATGCCAGTTTCACCCAACTGATCGAATCGGCAGGTGTCGATGTGATCCTGGTGGGGGATTCATTGGGGATGGTGATTCAGGGGCAGGAGAGCACGCTGCCGGTAACCCTCGATGAGATGATCTACCACACTCGCAATGTGGCCCGTGCCAGAAGTCATGCCCTGTTGGTTTCCGATATGCCGTTCATGAGTTACCGCTCTCCTGAACTGGCGCTGGAGTCTGCCGGCCGGCTGATGAAGGAGGGGGGCGCTCAGATGGTGAAACTGGAGGGTGGCGCGATTCATCTGCAGACCATTCGCCAGCTCTCCGGTCAGGGCATACCGGTATGCGGACATCTGGGGTTGTTGCCTCAGTCGGTCCATAAGCTGGGTGGCTACCGGGTACAGGGCCGAGGTGAGCGGGATGCCGAGCAGATCCTGGATGACGCGGTTGCCCTTGAAGAGTCGGGAATCGATCTACTGGTTCTGGAATGTGTTCCGGATCAACTGGCGGCCAGGATCAGTCAGAAATTAACCATTCCGGTGATTGGCATTGGCGCAGGAGTGGATTGTGATGGACAGGTGCTGGTGCTCTACGACATGTTGGGACTCAATCCTCGTCCACCCAGGTTCGTGGAGAATTTTCTCCACTCCGGCCGATCCATAGAAGAGGCAATCAAGGCCTATTCCACCGCCGTCAAGCAAGGTGATTTCCCCACCAAGGAGCACAGTTTTTCATGAGTGGTACTCTGCTGACCTACGACCAGGTCGCCCCCTTGCGCCAGATGGTTCACAGCTGGCGGTCACATGGTGAAAAGATCGGTTTCGTACCCACCATGGGCAATCTTCATGCGGGCCATCTGGCACTGGTGGCTGAAGCCAAAAGACGGGCCCAGAGAGTGGTGGTCAGTATCTTCGTCAATCCCCTGCAGTTTGGCGCCGGAGAGGATTTCGAGGATTACCCCCGCACCCTGGAAGCGGACAAGCAGCAGCTGCTCGAGGCGGGTGTCGATCTGCTGTTTGCACCGACACCGGAGGTCGTCTACCCGGCAGGTCAGGCACAACAGACCCGTGTAGAAGTGCCGGAAATCTCCGATGTGCTGTGTGGCGCCAGCCGCCCTGGCCATTTTGTGGGTGTCGCCACCGTGGTATGCAAACTCTTCAATATGGTGCAACCGGATCTGGCGGTGTTCGGAGAGAAGGATTTCCAGCAGTTGATGGTGATACGCAGGATGGTGGCGGATCTCTCCGTTCCGGTTGATATCCTCGGTCTGAAAACGGTACGTGAGGAGGATGGCCTGGCAAAGAGCTCCCGCAATGGCTATCTCAACGAGGAACAGCGGCAGATAGCCCCACAGCTTTTCCGGATTATGCAACAGACAGCTCAGGCCCTGGCCGGGGGGGAACGGGATTATGCCCGTGTCGAGGCCGAGGCTCAGGAGAAGCTCCTTTCTGCCGGATTCCAGCCTGATTACTACGTGATTCGTAACGCAGATGACCTGAACCTGCCCACTGATACGGACCCTCGGCTGGTGATTCTCGCCGCAGCCTACCTGGGGACAACCAGACTGATCGATAATCTGCTGGTTGAATAGCACCAATTTGGGTCAAAATCTAACTGATTGTTTTAACTTTCTGAAAATTATAATAAAATCAGTGTTCATAATCGTTTTGATTGTTACTTGGTCAACTCATGATAAGTGGTTGAAGGGGCTGTATTTTTTGTCTCAAAAGCCACTGAGAGGCGGATTTAGCAGGGCTGGAACCACCCATAAGGGAACAAAATGCTGCATAGCAGCATTTGTTATTGATAGCTGAGTCATAATCGCGGATAATTACCGGCCAATTACAGTCTAAACTAGGGATCTATACCCAGGTTTGGTTGGCTAGATTTAAAAATTTCACCATAAAGGTCATGAATCCATGCAGCTGACAGTACTCAAGTGCAAGCTACACAGGGCATGTGTCACCCACTCAGAATTGGACTACGAAGGCTCATGCGCCATCGATGCCGAGCTGATGCAGCTGGCTGGTATCCATGAGTATGAACAGATTCAAATCTATAACGTGACCAATGGTGAAAGATTCACCACCTACGCCATCCTGGCCGAGGCGGGTTCACGGGTGATTTCCGTCAATGGTGCAGCGGCACACAAAGCCAATCCGGGTGATCGTGTCATTATTTGTGCCTATGCCGGTCTGGATGCGGATGAGATGAAAGGCTTCAAACCGAGCCTGGTCTATCTGAACGAAGAGAACCAGGTGCTTCGTACCGGCGATGCCATCCCGATTCAGGCAGCCTGAGCGGAATATCACTAATCCAACCACAAATTAGTTTACTTTCAGGGCTTCAAGCCAGTCCCTGATCAAGCTGTGGCTATTCAGAGGCCAGGGTCGTCGATCGCTGTCTGGTAGAGTTCGAGGTAGTGCTGCGCACTGGCCTCCCAGCTCAGGTCCTGCTGCATGCCGGTCATGGCAAGAATATCCCAGTCGCTGCCGGAGCGCCGGTAGAAATTGATGGCGTGTTCGATCGCGCCCCAGAGACTGTTGCCATCGGCGTTATCAAAGACAAATCCCGTGGCAGTGCCATTGGCCAGTGTGTGTGGGGTGACATCGACGACGCTGTCAGCCAATCCGCCGGTGCGCCTGACGATAGGTACAGTGCCGTATCTCAGGCTATACATCTGGTTCAAACCACAGGGTTCGAACCTGGAAGGCATCAGGAAACAGTCGCTGCCGGCTTCGATACGATGGGACAATCCCTCATCATAACCGATGGTGATGCCCACCCGACTATGGTATCGGTTGCTGATCTTTTCCAGCGCACTTTGCAGACTATGATCCCCGGAACCCAGCAGGACCAGCTGAGCCCCCGAATCCATGATGCCCGGTAGAACCTGCAGGATCAGGTCGACACCTTTCTGATCCACCAGCCGGCCGATATAACCGAACAGGGGTATGTATTCATCTTCAGGCAGCCCGAATTCCCGTTGCAACGCCAGTTTGTTACTGCGTTTGGCCGGGAAATTGTCAATCGAGTAGGGGGTATCGATGTGGGGATCGTTCAGCGGATCCCACTGATGGTAGTCGATACCATTGAGAATGCCGCTGAAATGGCTGGCGCGGTGTTGCAGCAAGCCCTCCAGGCCATAGCCGAATTCAGCGGTTTTGATCTCTTCCGCGTAGGTGGGACTGACCGTATTGACCCGGTCTGAGAGGGCAATGCCGCCTTTGATGAAGGAAAGTTGATCATGAAATTCCAGGGCGTGATGGGTCCAGAGGGACTTATCGAGACCCAGTCGAAGAAAAGTCGGCCAGTCAAACAGACCCTGATAGGCCAGGTTGTGTATGGTGAACAGGGTGGCCGGGCGCTGCTCCTCGGGCTGCAGCAGGGGGGCGATCAAGCCTGTCTGCCAGTCATTGGCATGAACGATTTCCGGCTGCCAGTCGAGACCGGCCCTGTCCAGCGCAACCGAGACGGCGGCCTGACAAAAGAGCATGAAACGGTCGGCATTGTCGGGCCAGTTGTAGCCCTCCGGCGTGAGATAGGGATTGCCGGGGCGATCGAACCATCTGGGCGCATCGACCACATACAACGGTACCTGGTGGGGGCCACACTCCCCCATGAGCAGAGTGACCCCACCGCCATCAAGCTGCAGATCCGCAACCTTTTGCAGCTTATCCGCTTTGGCGATTACCTGTGGATAGCCTGGAACGATCAATCGGCAATCCATGCCAATGTGGTTCAGCGCAGCAGGCAGACTGCCGGCTACGTCCGCCAAGCCGCCAGTCTTGATGAGAGGTGCCACTTCGCTGCTGGCATAGAGGATCTTCATCGTCAGTTGCTATCCCAGTGTATATTTGATTAAAAAAAGCAATGTAAGCATTTTTTTAATTCTCAGCGCAACCATTATTATGATATTGCTAATTGCCCGGATTGAGGTGTATGGGATTGGGTGGCCTCCTCAGATAGAATCATGAGAGGATCTGTCTCCGGTCAGTCGTTTGCCAGCTGGTATTTGGATTGCTGAGAGCCGCAGAGCGGCATGAGATGCCTGTGATAGCATTAACAACCTGTGGCGCACTTGTGGGGCCCTGCTTGAACTGTTGCAGCTATCTTCTTACTATCTCGCAGAGTCCGGGCCTCGAATCCGAAGGCCAACCAATGATAAGAAAAGAGCGATCATGACAGAGATACATCAGACGGATGAGTGGCGCGCGCTAGAGTCGCATTGGCAAGAAATGGAATCAGTCCAGATGCGTGAGTTGTTTCAGCAGGCGCCTGAACGCTCAGAGCAGCTGTCGATCAGACAGTGCGGTATTCTGCTCGATTATTCAAAGAACCGCATCACCGGCCAGACGATGAAGCTGTTACTGGCGTTGGCCAACCATATCGACCTGGATGGCTGGCGCCGACGGATGTTTTCCGGAGAGCGTATCAATATTACGGAAGACCGGGCGGTATTGCATGTCGCACTGAGGAACCGCAGTAATCAACCGATCTGGTTCGATGCCGAGGATGTCATGCCCGGGGTCAATGCGATTCTGGAGAAGATGGCCAAATTCACCGAACAGGTACGCTCCGGAGAGTGGCAAGGCTACAGTGGCAAGTCCATTACCGATGTGGTCAATATCGGCATCGGTGGCTCCAACCTTGGGCCATTGATGGTGTGTGAGGCACTTAAGCCCTACCAGCGAGATGACCTGCGTCTCCATTTTGTTTCCAATGTGGATGCCAGCCATATTCACGATACCCTCAGTGGATTGGATCCGGAGACCACCCTGTTTGTGGTGGCCTCCAAGACCTTCACGACTCAGGAGACCTTGACCAATGCGGCCACGGCCAGAACATGGTTATTGGAGAGTCTCAAGGATCAGGCTGCGGTAGCCCGCCACTTCGTTGCGGTTTCGACCAACGCCGAACAGGTTGCTGAGTTCGGTATCGATACTCAGAACATGTTCGAGTTCTGGGATTGGGTGGGGGGGCGCTACTCCCTCTGGTCCGCCATCGGATTGCCAATCGCTATCGCCATCGGCATGCCGCGCTTCTACGAGCTGTTGGAGGGTGCCCACGAGATGGATCAGCACTTTCTGCATGCGGATCTGTCGCAAAATATGCCGGTTATCATGGCATTGCTGGGAATCTGGTATGTCAACTTCGCCGGTTTTCACAGTCACGCCATTCTGCCCTACGACCAGTTCATGAGATATCTGCCGGACTATCTTCAGCAGGCGGATATGGAGAGCAATGGTAAACGGGTGACCCGCTTTGGCAGACCGGTGGAGTACGCTACCGGGCCGGTTATCTGGGGGGCTGCCGGTACCGACGGGCAGCATGCCTTCTATCAGCTGATTCATCAGGGTACCCAGGTGATCCCCTGCGACTTCATCATTCCGGTGAACAGCCACAATGAATCCACCGACCATCATCAGAAATTGTTCGCCAACTGCCTGGCTCAAACAGAGGCCCTGATGAAAGGTAAAAACCGTACCGAGGCCCGCCAGGAGATGGAGCAGGCGGGAATGAGCCCGGAGCAGATCGTCGATCTGCTGTCGCATAAGATTTTTCCCGGCAATCGCCCCAGCAATACCCTGCTGATCGACAAGATCACGCCGTCCCGTTTGGGTTCGCTGATTGCATTGTATGAGCACAAGATTTTTGTGCAGGGCATGATCTGGCAGGTCAACTCATTCGAGCAATGGGGGGTTGAGCTGGGTAAACAGCTGGCTGGTGTCATCCTACCGGAACTGATGGAAGAGCAGACCGAGCTGAAACATGACAGCTCAACCAATGGTTTGATCAACTATTTTCACCGGCATCGCCTGAAATCCCGAGCACCTTAACAGGTTGTCGTCTACTAGACGGGGACGGCGATCTCCCGGCAATCGCTTAAACCAGAGGCCAGGGTTTCTTAGTGACTGCCTTTCAGTATGATGGCACCCAATGGCGGCAGAGTGAGGGTGATCGACTGATCTCTACCCATCCAAGAGACCTCCTCGGTAGCCAGCGGTTTACCATTACCCATATTGGAACCACCGTAAAATTCAGAATCGGAATTCATGATCTCATGGTATAGCCCTGGTTGATTGACGCCGATCCGATAGTTGTCCCTGGGTACAGGTGTGAAGTTGAGTACAGTCAGCAACTCGTTGCCGTCCCGGTCCTTGCGCAGATAACTGAGAATCGATTGGGAGCTGTCATGACAGTCGATCCACTCGAAGCCGGAGAATTCGAACTCATTCTGATGCAGGCTGGGGGACTCCCGGTATAACCTGTTCAGATCTGTCAGCAAGGTTGTGATTCCCCGGTGGTGGGGATAATCCTGAAGGTACCAATCCAGGGCATCGTCATCGTTCCACTCCCGCCCCTGGGCGAATTCACTGCCCATGAAGAGCAGCTTTTTACCCGGGTAGGTGAACATGTAGGTGTAGAGCAGCCGCAGATTGGCGAATCTCTGCCAGTCATCGCCGGGCATTTTATCGATCATCGAACCCTTGCCGTGAACCACCTCGTCATGGGAGAAGGGCAAGACAAAATTCTCGGTGAAGGCGTAGAGCAGGCCGAAGGTCAGCAGGTCGTGATGATAGTGGCGATAGATCGGATCCTGTGACATGTAGGAGAGGCTGTCATGCATCCAGCCCATGTTCCATTTCATGCTGAATCCCAATCCCCCCAGCCAGGTGGGTCGTGAGACCTGAGGCCAGGCGGTGGACTCTTCGGCGATCATCATGGTGCCTGGGTGAAGATCGTGCGTAACGCTGTTCAGTTCTCGCAGGAAATCGACCGCTTCCAGATTCTCCCGGCCGCCATACTGGTTGGGTACCCAGTCCCCCGGTTCCCTGGAGTAGTCAAGGTAGAGCATGGAAGCGACCGCATCGACCCGCAGGCCGTCGATATGAAACTCTTCGAGCCAGTAGATGGCACTGGAGATGAGAAAATTTCTAACTTCATTGCGTCCGAAATTGAAGATCAAGGTGCCCCAGTCCCGGTGCTCACCCTTGCGGGGGTCCTCATGCTCGTAGAGTGCGGTGCCGTCAAACTCCGCCAAGGCATGGCGGTCTTTGGGGAAGTGGGCCGGCACCCAATCGAGCAGAACACCGATCCCGTTCTGATGCAGATGATCGATGAAATAACGAAAATCATCCGGTTTGCCGAAGCGGCTGGTCGGGGCGAAATAGCCGGTTGTCTGGTATCCCCAGGAGCCGTCAAAGGGGTGTTCGGTTATGGGTAACAACTCGATATGGGTAAAGCCGACGGCCTTGACATGATCGCACAGCTGATGGGCTAGATCCCGGTAGTTGAGAAATTCGCCCTGTTCATCCCGCCGCCATGAGCCCAGATGGACTTCGTAGACCGACATGGGCTGCTGCTGCCAATTGGTGATGGCCCGGTTGTTGATCCAGCCTTCATCCTGCCAGCTGTAGTGATCATCGGCGATTACCACGGCAGCTGTTTCCGGTCTACGCTGAAAAAAGTTGCCGTAGGGATCGGTTCTCAGGGAGACGTGGCCTTCCTGGGTGCGGATTTCGAATTTGTAGAGGCTGCCGGGTTTGAGTTCGGGTATGAATAGCTCCCACACCCCGGAACCACCCCGGGAGCGCATTGGATGGATGCGGCCGTCCCACTGATTGAAATCCCCGACCACCGAAACCCGGGCGGCATTCGGTGCCCATACCGCGAACAGTACCCCATCGATCCCCTCGGCCTGATGGGGATGGGAACCGAAAAAGCGGTAGACGTGACGGTGTTTACCCTCATTGAACAGATGCAGGTCGAATTCAGGCAGCTGGGCGGAAAAGCTATAGGGGTCGTGATTGCTGTGACTCTGGCCGAATTTGTCCTGCCATTCGAGCAAATAGTGCTCGCTGACCTGGTCCGCCGGCAGTGAGAGGGAGAAAAAATCTGTGCCACTGACCCGGGGAATCGATTGCCCTGTTTCGGCGAGACTGACCTTTTCCGCATGGGGTAAGAACAGGTTGATCTGACAAACACCGGCCTTGACATGACGACCCAAAACCTCAAACGGGTCGTGGTGGCATGCATCGATAATGCGTTGCATGGCATCGCTGATTGTGTTTGTCTTTTGGCTCGTCATAGTTAAGAAAACCTGCTTCTTGGAGTACGCCTTGAAGGGAACATGATGTTACCATAGTCTGGTGCAGTGTCTCATAACTAATACGCCTTTATGACGTGGCGCTGAGCCATTGTCTGCATGTTGCGCCTTGCACCCCAAGGCCATCGTCAGTGGACACCTGGCCCCATGCGAACCGCGATAAACGCACATTGGTATGAGACAATACAACCAGACCCTGGCTCGCTGATGATTGAATCAGGTGTAGAGCAAAAAAAACGGCAGCTACAGTTGGCCTAACCGGCTATGGAGGAACACTCGATGATAGACCAGAGCCAGCGCTTTGTCAGTCGGTTGACAAGAAATACCCTTGCGCTGATCCTAGCAGGTGGGCGTGGTTCCAGACTTAAGCATCTGACCAAGTGGCGCTCCAAGCCTGCGGTTCCCTTCGGAGGGAAGTTTCGAATTGTCGATTTTCCCCTATCCAACTGCATCAACTCGGGGATACGCAGAGTTGGTGTACTCACTCAATATAAAGCCCACTCTCTGCTGCTGCATATACAGCGCGGCTGGAATTTCCTGCGTGGGGAGTTTGGTGAATTTGTCGAGTTACTGCCGGCGCAACAGCGGATTGAGAGCAGCTGGTATGAGGGGACTGCGGATGCGGTCTACCAGAATCTGGATATCCTGCGCAGCCACAACCCGGATTATGTACTGATTCTGGCGGGTGATCATATCTATAAAATGGACTATGGCACGATGATCGCCGAGCACGTTGAATCCGGTGCCGATATGACCGTGGGTTGCCTGACTGTGGATCTGGAAAGTGCCAAGGAGTTTGGCGTGATGACCGTGGATTCTGAAAACTGGGTTAGTGAATTCAGCGAAAAACCGGCCGACCCCAAACCGATTCCCGGGCACGAGAATCTGGCTCTGGCCTCGATGGGCATCTAT
>JAKSBX010000187.1 GCA_022360905.1 Chromatiales bacterium | reverse complement strand
TGAATCAATCAGCGGTTCCCGAGTTACTGAAGTCTACTCAGACAGTATGATAATACCAATAGTTCGATGGGTTCATCATCCTGGCTTTTTATCTGTGACGTTGGTTTCCTGGGGGGATGAGAGCGATTGGGCAATGATGTAGACAGGCCGTCGCTTAACCTCCCTGTAAATCTCCGCAATATACTCTCCGATCAGTCCCAGCCCGAGTAGAATCATGCTGCCCATCACCAGTATCAATAGTATGACTGTTGGAAAACCGGCTTCGGCGTAGCCCTGCCATTTATACCATAAGGTCTGTATTGTCAGGCCTAAACTGAAAACAATGCCGGCAAATCCAAACCAGGTCACAATCCTGAGGGGTAGCGAGGAGAAACTGATGATGGTGGAGCGTGCCAGCCGCAGCAAGTGTCCTGCGCCCCAATGGCTCTCTCCCGCATTGCGGGATGGTGGATCAAATTCGACAGCGATCGACTCAAAGCCGAGCCAGGTTGTCAGGCCGCGAAAGTAGCGGCCAACTTCAGGCAGGGCGGTATATTGATCGATTGCCGCTCGATCGAGCAGTTTGAAATCACTGGCCCCATCCAGTTTCATGCCGCTGGAGAGATTGAATAGCCGATAGTAGAGTGTTGCGCCCAGGCGTCGTAGAGTGGATTCATCCTGGCGCTTACGTTTCACCGCTTCAACCACTTTGGTTTTTCCGTTTTGCCAGTTTTCAATCATTTGCGGGATGAGTGAGGGGGGATGCTGTAGATCCGCATCCATCACCACGGCAGCCTGGCCACGCGCTGCTCGAAGTCCTGCCAGTATCGCCGCCTCCTTGCCAAAGTTTCGGCTGAAGCGTATCGCTTTGATCGGGATGACGCTGTCGATTGTCAGTCTGTTGATCGCTTCCCAGCTGCTGTCTGTTGAACCGTCGTCGACCAGAACGGCCTCATATTGACAGTCGCTGTCAGCCAGGCAGTTTTCCAGGTTCTGCCAGAATCCCGTCAGACCGGATTGCTCGTTGTAGATGGGAACAACCAAGGAGATCAACATGTCAGGCTCCGGCTTTCGAGGCAAATATGTAACGTCTCATCGTAACAAAGTTAATGGCAATGATAATAGTCTCGGTGATCAGCTTGGCCGCTACGGGATGGAGCTGCAGCAATTCAACAAAAGCCAGTAACAGGAGGATGCTGAGACTGTATGATACAAACCACAGAATCAGATATTGAATGAGTTGTTGGCGTATCGCCTTAGGGGTGAATTGCCGATCCTCGAACACAATTAACTTATGTCCGGCAAACGCGACAACGGCACCGACGATCCGTGCGATTGTCTGTGCGGATACAATACCGATATGGGAATAGGTTAAATAGAAAACCAGGAAATCCACCACCCAGGAGGCGCCACCCACCAGCAGGTATCTCAATATCTGTTGGTTAAGTGCCCTGTTGAGCAGGGTTTTGATGAAGCTGGTTTTCATGGCTTCAGCGAGCGTAAAGTGCGGCAGGCTGTAGCCTGTCGATAGGGCAGCAGACGGATTGGCGAATAGGCGGAGCGTATCAACAGGCAGGTCTGTTGAGCCGCCAGATCCCGGCTGTTACGATCCGCATAGTCGAGTGTCAGCGTGAAGCGATATTTGTTTGGCGACTCGGCTTTTGCTGGTGTCAGTTTGGCTTTAATGCGTTGCGGGTGTTGCGGGGTGATCAGAACGATCTCATGCTCAAGATCGTCTGGCGGGTGAATGGAGTGTCCATGGATCTGCAAGCTTTGTTCGGTTGGCATGCTCATACTGAGTGATCCCCGGCCGGTTTCGAACAGCGGGGGGTAGGGGGGAGAGATGGCAACGGGAAGAATTTTCGGCGCTTTGGGTTTGGCCTGTTTTGCGCTTTTTATCTGTTGCGTAATGTTACGTACGCATTGGCAATCGGCGTCATAACGCCAGATACTTTTTTTCCCGGTGTCGACTGAAGTCAGGTTTCGCGCATCGACAAAAACCGCGAGTTTTTCTCCGGGCTCTCCCGAGACTCTGGCCTGAGCGTATCGAGCGCCATTGAGTACCGTGTCCAGGTAGTAGGCGTCCTTGATCTCCTTTGAATAAAATATCTGTTCGGCTGGGGCGGCCTGTAGAAAGAACTCATACAGAGCGTCGAACTGGCTGACTCTGGATTGCAAGGCCTGGCGTGCCTGCCAAGCCTGGCTACCTGCCGAGACAATGAAAACCAGCATGATCACAGATTTAAACCCAATGGTCAGTTTTTCCGTCTTTGCCAGGACGATGATCAGCGTGATGGTTAAAAGCCACCAGGGAAGCAGCAGATACCGGTTGGCCTCGGTGATGCCGGGGTGCTGGGTCAGGGGTAGCAGTGGCAGCAGTACAGCCAGCGGCGCAACGATAAGCAGCGGAAGATTGAGTCGTTTAAGCAGAGCCTGATAGACGATTAGCGCAATGAAAATCAGACTGAGCAACCAAGGCAGGTAGGGTGTGGCAAACAGCAGTTCCGGTATGGCGCCATAGGATTGCAGCGCTTTACTCAGTGAAAATGCCTGACCGCCGGCATCGTAACCGCCGACGAATGATCCCAACACCGCAAGCCGCCAGAACATATAGGCAGCAGACCAGGCCAGCATCGGTAGCGCCAGCCTGAGCCGGACTGAGAGCGGTTGGCCCTGCAGGAATAACAACACGAAAGGCAAAGGAAAATAGACTTCTTTGCAGGTGGTGGCAATCACATAGAACAGGGTGGACAGGAGGGTCAGTGACCCGTGCCTGTGCCTCAGGTTGAGCTGAAAGGCATAGGTCGCCAGGATGGTAAACAGCAGTCCGCTGACATAGTGGCCGACCATCAGTTGCTGGGCGACGAATTGTGTCGGTGCGCCAATTAAAAACAGTACCGCGCCAAAGAAGGCAAACAGGGGGCTTACCCAGCAGCGCAGTAGCAAGTAACTGGCAATTGCACAGCCGGCTAGGGTGGCCAGGTGTTGAATGTAGAACCCCTGTGGATCAAAGCCGAACAGCCATAGGTTGAGATCAAAAATCAGTGGGTTTGTCGGGGTCAGGTTATTTAGTGAATAGCCGCGAGTGATTGCCGGATTGAAAAAATAGTCGACAGGAGAAAAGCGGCTGGCATAATCGAGAAGCCAGCCGTCATCGAAACGCCAGTTTCCTGAAAGGGCGCTCTGGTTGAGGATAAATGTCAGTCCCACCAGGCCGAATAGTACGGCAGCGGTGGTCAGATTGTGTCGAACAGGCACAAAATCAACCTTGCAAGCTGTTGTAATTCATATCGACAGGAGCGTGCTGTGCCGCCTGATCAATCGTGTTGTGGAACGGTAGCATGAACTGAGCTGGGAAATCGACAGGCTGCTGCCCTGCCGAGTTATTGGCGAGTGTTTGCGGTGATTAGTGTCCATTCGCGGCCAATGAGATCCCACGCTAATCGAGTCGTTTCCAGGCGGTCGTGGGCCTGGCTCGGCAACGACCGGCATCTGTTGTATCATAGCGCCCTTTCCCACCAAGACTGGAAACTGAAGGCGTTTGTTCAAAATCTATCAAGACCTCTACCGGCATCGCCAGAGCGTTATGCTGATGGTGCGGCGAGATACCCTGCTCAGAATAAAAGGTACCCTGCTGGGGCCCTTGTGGTTGTTGGCGCAGCCGCTGTTTCTGCTGCTGGTCTACAGTTTTGTCTTTTCGGGTATTTTGAAAATCAGCTTCCGGCCTGACGGAGGCAGTGGCGATTTTGCACTCTACCTGTTTGCTGCGTTGATGCCGTTCAGTGCCTTGCAGGAAGGTTTGCAGCAGGCAAGTAGCAGTCTCTCCAATAACCGTGATCTGTTGCTGAAGACCCAGATGCCGGCCATAGTCTTTCCGGCAATTGCCGCTTTCGGCACTTTGATTCAGGAAGTCATCGGTCTTGTCATGTTGATAATCGCGGCCTGGGCAATGGGCTACCCACCCGGTAAAACGCTGATACTGCTTCCCGCCCTGATCGCTCTCAGGTTGTTATTGACCTTCTCCCTGGCGCCCCTGGTGGCAATATTGTCGGTCTTCATCAAGGATGTTGGGCAGGTATTGCCGATGATTATGATGGCGCTCTTTTTCACCACCCCGATCATCTATCCGGTGGAGATGATCCCGCAGAGTTTTCGCCCGCTGATCGAGGGAAATCCCCTGACCTGGCTGGTTGAGGCTTATCGCTCGATCATTCTCGAGCAGTCGTGGCCGGTGGACAATCTATTGATCGTCGGACTCTCCGCACTGATCCTCATGGTTGTCACGGGGGCACTGTTCAGCCGCCTGCAGCATCGTGCGAAGGATTTCCTGTGACGGCCATTGAAGCTCGACAACTGTCGAAAAGCTACCGGCAGTACGCCAAGCCTGTCGATCTGTTCAAGGAGTGGCTGTTGCGCAAGCCATTTCATAACGAGGTCAATGCCTTGGCGCCAATTGATTTAACTGTCCCCAAGGGTACGACCTTCGGTGTGGTTGGCGACAATGGGGCGGGTAAATCCACGCTGCTCAAATTACTCGCGGGTACACTGACGCCCACCACTGGCAGCTTGCATATCGAAGGGCGAAAATCGGCCATCCTCGAGCTGGGCTCTGGGTTTCATCCGGAGTTTTCCGGTCTGGAAAATATTCAGCTGGCCTGCTCCCTGTTGGGGCTCTCAGCGGCGGAAACCGCTGAAAGAACGCCGCAGATCATTGAGTTTTCCGAGTTGGGCGTTGCCATCCATCGTCCAGTCAAGTCCTATTCATCCGGCATGTTCGTGCGGTTGGCGTTTTCCGTGATCACTTCGATCGATCCCGATGTGCTGATCGTGGACGAAGCCCTGTCTGTCGGGGATGCCCTGTTCCAGAAAAAGAGCATGGACAGAATGATGAAGTTCCGGGATGAGGGTAGGACCTTGGTGTTCTGTTCGCACAATCTCTATCAGGTGAAGGAGTTGTGTGAAAAAGCGGTCTGGTTGGAGAATGGGGTTGTCATGGGTATGGGGGAGTCTGCCAAGGTGGTGGATGACTACCAGGACTCCGTCAGGCAGCGGCAAAAAGCAGGCCGTGCCGATCGTGTCGCTCCGGATGCGGAGGCGGCCGGAGATGTCTACCTGAAAGAGGTGGTATTGGAGGGTGGCATCGATACGCCGGAAAATATCCCCCTCTATCAAACCGGGGATCATTTTGCGATTCGGGTCGAAGCCGATATCGGCTCCCGGCCAGCGGATGATGTGCATATCGGTTTGGTATTGATCCGTAATGACGGACTCCAGGTGTATGGTGTTTCGACCCTGATTGATGAGCTTGGTCTCTACCCGATCGCGGATAAGCGCTATGGGATCCGACTGGTGTATGATCCCATCAATCTGATGTCCGGGGATTACGCCCTCGAGGCCTGGTTGATCGACCGGAGTGGGCTGCATGTTTACGACTCCCGTCCGATCTGTTGTCAATTTCGTGTCCGCCATGAGAGCAGTGAGGTTGGAATCGTCAAAATGAGTCATCAGTGGGAACCTATTGCCTAAACCGTAATCACACCATGACCGGTCAATTGAACTGGTGTGAATATTACCGTTTCACCCGGCCGGTGAGTTGCTATGATGTGATGGCGTCCGATGATATGAGTGTCGAGGCTGAGTGCGGTGGCTGAGGGATTTGACTTATGGGATCTCCGGCTCAAATACGGGGTGCTTTTTCCTGTCCTGTCTCATCTGCCTCGATATGCCTCATATCGTCTGGCCAGCCTGTATGGCCGAGCTGAGTATCGCCGCAATGAAGAGATGGCCACTCAGATCGCCCATCAGATGCGACGGGGTATACCCGGTTTGGCCGATCAGGCCTACCAGGATTGGACCCGCTATTTTTACGCCATGCAACAGCGTGAAATACTGGACACCTGGTACTATCCCGGCCTGATGAGTGCTGAACAGGTCGGTCGCTTCATTGAAGTGGAGAATTTCGAGCCGGTGCTCTCCTTTCGCCGGGAGGGTCGGCCGATCATCTTCGCCGGGGCCCACTTGGGGCGGTTCTGGATGCTTGGCGTCACGACGGCGGCGTACGGTATTCCGACCAGCGCGCTGGCCCGGGATGATGAAAACAGCAATACCTGGGGGCTGCCGGAAGCGGAATTCCAATACCGCCGATTGAAACTGGCCCGCTTGCGGCAGTGCTATCGCAGTGAGTTTGTCACGCCTGGCGTCTCCAATATGCGGCCTTTGCTACAGGCCCTGCGGGAGAGACCGATCGCGATTCTGCTCGATGTGCCATACGGCAAGGGGAGCCCCGGCCTGGTCTCTGTGCCTTTTTTAGGACAGGATGGCTATTTTCCGGAAGGGCCGATAAAGATAGCGAAACGGGTTGGTGCGGTGATTCAGCCGTTTTGCGTGGAAGAGCATCGCCGTGGGGTTAAGTTGAATTTTCTGAAGCCTGTCGAGGTGGAAGGCCGGTCCAGTGAAGAGCTGCTGGCCTTGCTGGTGAGTGATATCGAGGTGAGAATTCGGCGAAACCCGGGGAACTGGTGGCAGTGGCAGGCATTGCCCATGTACTGGGGTGAGGTTTGAGCTGTCTCCAATTGACCATCCGTCAATTGATGGCTGTCAGCGGATTGCGTAGAATTTAGACTTTTAACGAGTATTAAGTTGTGTCAGGAGCCTGTGATTGTGAGAAATTGTATTTTGGTTGTGATGGTGTTGTTGTTGAGCGCATGCGCCACCAATCCGGAAGTCCAGGCTCAGAAAGACGAGGAAATTGTCGCAAAACGTGCTCAGGAGCGATGGAGTCTGCTGGTTGACGGACGTGTCGAGTCCGCTTACGACTACCTCTCCGCCGGCTACCGGCAGGTCACCCCCTACTCCCACTACATGAAAACGGTGAAAGGGGTGGGTCTTTGGAAATCCGCCGAGGTTCAGAAAGTTAATTGTAAAGAAGATGTCTGCAAGGCCGATATCAAGATTCACATGGAGATTCGTCATCCGATGATGCGATCACC
>JAKSBX010000204.1 GCA_022360905.1 Chromatiales bacterium | reverse complement strand
GTGCCGAAGCGCCGGGGGTACCTGTGGTACCGCTGGGAGGACAAGCCATCGAGATCGAAGGTTATCTGGGGGACTTCAAGATCCATCTTGGTGAGGCCGGGCAGGCCAATTTTGAGATGCTGGCCGTGGATCTGATCCTCGACCTCTCAACTGAGCCCCTGTTGGATCGGGCGATGACACCTCCCGGCTATTTCACACCGCAGCAGACGACGCGGAACTGGATCGGGCGATTACCGCCGTTGGGGAGATGAAAGGGCAGTTCGAAAAGCCACGCTATTTCGACTACGACCCGCAGATCTGTGCCCATGGCCGTTCCGGTAAAACCGCCTGCAGTCGCTGTCTCGATGTCTGTCCCGCGGAGGCCATTACCAGCCTGGCGGAGACCATCGAAGTGAATGCCTATCTCTGTCAGGGCGGGGGCGCCTGTGCCACGGTCTGTCCCAGCGGTGCGATTCGGTATGTTTACCCCAGTGTTAAAGATACCCTGGAACGGCTGCGTAGATTATTGACCGTATACCGTGAGGCCGGGGGGATGGATCCGCTGCTGCTGATCACCGGGGAGAGCGATCAGCCCTTGCCTGAGCCGGTGATGGGTAATCACCTGGTGATGCAGGTGGAAGAGCTGGCCAGTGTGGGACTGGAGGTCTGGCTTTCCGCCCTGGCCTACGGCGCCAGAGCGGTCTGGCTGGTGGATCGGCAGGAGATGTCGGCTGGGGTGAGTGACGCCCTGCAGCAGCAACTGACTACGGCAGAGGAGATTCTGACCGCCATGGGCTATCCTGCCGGGGTGGTCAGACTGGTCCAGCCGGATCAGCTTGAAGTCCACGCGCTGATGCCTGAGCTGGAGGCAGCCGGCTTTTCCGGACTTGGGGACAAGCGTCAGACCGCCTATCTGGCGATCGATCACCTCTACAGCCAGGCAACACGGGCCAAACCCCTGGCCAGCTTGAGCCAGGGCGCTCCTTTCGGCAGCGCCGAGGTATCCAGCCAATCCTGCACCCTCTGTCTATCCTGTGTCGGCGTCTGTCCGGGCAAGGCGCTGCAGAGCGGATCCGGGGAGCAGCCGCAGCTGCGGTTTGTCGAGGCCAACTGCCTGCAGTGCGGTCTTTGCACCCGAACCTGCCCTGAGGACGCGATCTGGATTACCCCCAGGCTGTTGTTCGATGCCGAGATCAGAAAACAGCCGCGTACTCTGCATGAAGAGCAGCCATTTCACTGTGTCTCCTGCGGTAAACCCTTCGCGACTCGCTCGGTGATCGAGAAGATGCGCAGCAGACTCAGTGGCCACTATATGTTTCAAAACGAACGGGCAATCAGACGTCTGAGTCTGTGTGATGAGTGCCGAGTGGTTGATATTGCCCAAGACCCGGACGCAATGGATGGACAGATTCGCCAATAAAATCGCCATTGCTTTGCCATTCGATTCCCCTTTTGTCATTTTTTTCCCCGTGGATCTGGTCCGCGGCTTGCAAATGCTATCTCCGAGGAGCGTGTGATGACTGACCTGAGCCCCAGGGCGCAAAACAACTCAATCAATAACCCGTGGACATCCGAAGAGGCAGCCTACGCCAGTGAGGGGATCTGTCTGGATGAGGAGCAGCAGTGTCGTGTCGGTGCCTATGGCCTGTTGGCTCAACTGCTGAGGAATCCACCGGACCAGCAGGTGCTGAGTCAGGTTTCCGCATTTACCGAACTGACTTCGGAGGTTGATGAGTTGGCACTGTCGATGACCATGTTGGGGCTGTCGGCAGCCAGTTCGAACTGCAGTGCTGTGGACGATGAGTTTCACAATCTGTTTATCGGCATGGGACGCGGCGAGCTGGTGCCATATGGTTCCTGGTATCAGACCGGCTTTCTGATGGAACGGCCGTTAGGGCGTCTGCGGGACGATCTGGTCCGCTTGGGCTTTCAGCGCCAGCCGGGTGTGAGCGAGCCGGAAGATCATGTGGCGGCTCTGTGTGAAGTGATGGCCATCCTGATTCAGGAGTCACAGCCCTTTAAGCTTCAGGCCGAGTTTTTCGAAACCCATATGGATGGTTGGCTGGAGCGGTTTTTCAGTGATCTGAGCGAAGCCAAGTCAGCGGTTTTCTATAAGGCCGTCGGACGCTTCGGATCCGCCTATATGGCATTGGAAAAACGATACCTGAATATGACGGTATGAAATGAAACCAGTAACGATCGAATGACTACCCAACGGAGGAAGAGTCGATGAAAAAGAAGTCCAGACAAACACCGGATAACCAACGCAGGGCCTTTCTGCGGGGTACCGCCGGAGCTGGCGTCGGTGTGGCGGCGATAGCCACTCTTCCCGGTCTGACCGCAGCCTCTCTGGAAGAGAGCAGCGAGAATAAGTCGGAGCAACAGAAAGGTTATCGCCTGACACCTCATATTGCTGCCTACTACAAGACCACCATTCGTTGAGTCGTCGAGGGTACCGGAATGAAACTACATAAGATCTCTGACTCTGTAACCGATATCAACAAAGACCCGGCACCATCGAAGCGATCGACCGCTGGCATGGCGATGAGTCGTCGCAGTTTTCTGCGCAACTCCGGATTGATGGCGGGCGGTGCCGCCCTGGCCACAAGTTTTACACCCGGAATGATCAAACGGGCCGAAGCCGCCACGGATGCGACAGGCGGTCAGGTCGAGTTGAAGAAGACCATCTGTACGCACTGCTCTGTGGGTTGCGGCATCATTGCCGAGGTGCAGAACGGTGTATGGACAGGCCAGGAACCGGCCTTCGATCACCCCTTCAATCTCGGCGCCCATTGCGCCAAAGGGGCCTCGGTCAGAGAACATGGTCATGGTGAGCGTCGACTGAAATATCCCACCAAGCTGGTGGACGGCAAATGGAAAAGGGTCTCCTGGGAACAGGCGATCAATGAGATCGGCGACAAGATGCTGGAGATTCGCGAGCAGTCCGGACCCGATTCGGTCTACTGGTTGGGATCAGCCAAGCACAATAACGAACAGGCTTATCTGTTCCGCAAGTTTGCCGCCTTCTGGGGCACCAACAATGTGGATCATCAGGCACGTATCTGTCACTCCACCACCGTAGCCGGCGTTGCCAACACCTGGGGTTACGGCGCCATGACCAACTCTTATAACGATATCCATAACTCCCAGGCGATTCTCATCATCGGTGGTAATCCTGCCGAAGCACACCCGGTCTCTCTACAGCATGTCTTCAAGGCCAAAGAGGAGAACAACGCGCCACTGATCGTGATCGATCCCCGCTTTACCCGTACGGCCGCTCATGCCGATCTGTTTCTGCGCTTGCGTCCGGGTACCGATGTGCCGCTGATCTGGGGCATGCTCTATCACATCTTCAAGAACGGTTGGGAGGATAAAGAGTTCATCCGCCAGCGGGTCTACGGCCTGGAAGAGGTGAAAAAAGAGGTGGCCAAGTGGACACCCGATGAGGTTGAGCGGGTAACCGGTGTGCCGGAGAACCAGGTCTATGCCGCAGCCAAGACCATGTCGGATAACCGTCCGGGTACCTTCATCTGGTGTATGGGTGGTACCCAGCACACCATCGGCAACAACAACACACGCGCTTACTGCACCTTCCAGTTGGCCCTGGGCAATATGGGGGTTTCCGGTGGTGGCACCAATATCTTTCGTGGGCATGACAATGTTCAGGGTGCCACTGACTTCGGTGTGCTCTCCCACACACTGCCGGGCTATTACGGACTCTCAAAAGGGGCCTGGGGCCACTGGGCCAAGGTATGGGATGTGGATTATGACTACCTGGCGGGACGTTTCGATCAGGGCAGTTATGAGCAGTCGAAAGGCAAGGATGTTCCGGTAATGAACACCAAAGGGATACCGGTATCCCGCTGGATCGACGGTGTTCTGGAAGAGAAAGCCAACATCGCGCAAAAGGACAATGTACGGGCGATGGTGCTCTGGGGGCATGCGCCGAACAGTCAGACCCGTGGTCCGGAGATGAAAAAGGCGATGGAGAAGCTGGATATGATGGTGATCATCGATCCCTATCCCACCGTCTCCGCCGTCATGCACGATCGAACCGACGGCGTCTATCTGCTGCCGGCAGCCACCCAGTTCGAGACCTACGGTTCGGTGACCGCTTCAAACCGTTCCTTGCAGTGGCGGGATAAAGTGATTGAGCCGATGTTCGAGTCTTTGCCGGACCAAACCATCATGTATCGGATGGCGAACAAGCTCGGCTTTGCCGATGAGCTGTTCAAGAACATCAAGGTGACCGACGATGAGCCGCTGATCGAGGATATCACCCGAGAGTTCAACAAGGGTATGTGGACCATCGGCTATACCGGTCAGAGTCCGGAGCGGATGAAGAAACAGCAGCAGAACTGGGGCACCTTCGACTACACCTCCCTGTTGGCGGAGGGTGGTCCCTGTGATGGTGAATTCTATGGTTTGCCCTGGCCGTGCTGGGGCACCGCTGAGATGGGCCATCCGGGAACACCGAATCTCTATGACAACAGTAAACCGGTGGCAGAGGGTGGCCTGACTTTCAGAGCCAGATTCGGCGTGGAGCGCAACGGAGTCAGCCTGTTGGCGGACGGTGCTTATTCCAGAGGCTCGGAAATCAAAGACGGCTATCCGGAGTTTACCGACAAACTGTTGAAGAAGCTCGGTTGGTGGAACGATCTGACCCAGGAAGAGCAAGCCCTTGCGGAAGGCAAGAACTGGAAGACCGACCGCTCCGGCGGTATCCAGCGGGTGGCGATCAAGCATGGCTGTGCGCCGTTCGGTAACGCCAAGGCCCGCACGGTAGTCTGGACCTTCCCCGATCCGGTGCCGATCCATCGGGAACCCCTCTATACCAGCCGCCGGGATCTGGTGGAGAAATATCCCACCTATGAAGACCGCAAATCCTTCTATCGTCTGCCGGTGCGTTATGGATCGATCCAGGCCAAGGACTACTCGAAGGACTACCCACTCATTCTTACTTCGGGGCGTCTGGTTGAGTACGAAGGCGGTGGCGATGAGACCCGTTCCAACGCCTGGTTGGCAGAACTGCAGCAGGATATGTTTGTCGAGATGCACCCGAGGGATGCCAACAATGCCGGGATCAAAGATGGCGATGATGTCTGGCTGGAAGGCGCCGAAGGCGCAAAGATCAAGGTGAAAGCCATGGTAACCCGAAGAGTTGGCTCCGGTGTGGCCTTTATGCCATTCCATTTCGGCGGCCATTTCCTGGGTAAGGATCTGCGCAGTAAGTATCCCGATGGGGCCGATCCCTATGTGCTGGGTGAGGCCTGTAATACGGCCATGACTTATGGCTATGACTCCGTTACACAGATGCAGGAAACCAAGTGCAGCCTGTGTCGCATCACGAAAGCCTGAGCGCGGGTTTAACAGAGGATATACGACATGGCACGAATGAAATTCTATTGTGATCCTGAACGTTGCATCGAATGCAATGCCTGTGTGACTGCTTGTAAAAACGAAAACGAGGTGCCCTGGGGCGTCAATCGTCGTCGGGTGGTGACCATCAACGACGGGGAAGAGGGAGAGCGCTCCCTCTCGGTGGCCTGTATGCACTGTTCCGACGCACCTTGCGCAACCGTCTGTCCGGTGGATTGTTTCTATACCACTCAGGACGGGGTGGTATTACACGACAAAGACATCTGTATCGGTTGCGGCTACTGCTTCTACGCCTGTCCATTCGGTGCACCCCAATTTCCGGAAGATGGGGCTTTTGCCACCCGTGGCAAGATGGATAAATGCACCTTCTGCGCCGGTGGGCCGGAAGCCGATAGCAGTTCCGATGAGCACCGAAAATATGGTTCCAATCGGCTCGCTGAAGGTAAGCTGCCATTGTGTGCGGAGATGTGCTCCACCAAGGCGTTGCTGGCCGGCGATGCGGATGTGATCTCCGACGTCTATCGCAGTCGCATCATCAACCGCAGTGCCAGCGTGATGGCTCGAGGCGTCTCTTATCGGGAGTCCTCATTCAGAGCGCCGAAAAACATGAGCGGTAAAAGTAGCTCTAAAGAGTGATTGAAGATTGAGTCCGCAAATGAACGCTAATGAACGCAAATGAGTTGTAGGGTGCGGCTATGCCGCACCTTGCAGTATTTGTGCTCTATGCGGATTTTAATCGAACTTGATGCCTATAAAACACAGTCATTGATTTAGCCGGCTCGGATTAGCCTGAAGCGGTTTCAGTTTTTAAAAATTTACTGATGGTGGTGCAGTCTCTCTTGGTCGTTGAGGCCAGCCGGTTACCGATCATCAGCAAAAAAACAGATTTGTGTGTATTCGTGTTCATGAGCGGACCGAACAAAAATAACCAAGCACCAGGACAAGGTTAATGATCTACAAAAGAGAGAGGATAAGTCGCCGAATGGGGCGCATCTCATTTACCGGGTTGCTGGTATTTCTGCTGCTCTACAGCCTGCCGCTGGAGATCGTTGCAGAGGAGACCAAAGGTAGCCGGGAAATGCCTTCTGTGATGGTTCTTAATCCGGCTGCAGAGCTCTGGCGGGACGTGCGTCAGAGAGAGGGTGGCAATATCGGTATCTCCCAGGTACGGGGTGTCGATAGCGGCGTTCTGATCAACGCCAATGGGGACAGGTGGCGTAAATTCCGCATGGAGCAGTTGATCCCGATCGGTGGTTCGATACTGGTTGGTGTGTTTGTCCTGTTGGGTATCTTCTACATGGTCAGAGGCAAGGTGCCGATCGAAGGCGGACAGTCGGATCGCAAACTGTTTCGTTACTCCACCTATGAACGGATGATCCACTGGTTTGTGGCCTCGATTTTTCTGTTTCTCGCCATCACCGGACTGATTTTGCTGTTTGGCCGACCGGTGTTGATTCCCTTGATGGGTAAAGAGGCGTTCTCCGTATTGGCTTCGGCCTGCAAAGAGGGGCATAACTTGATGGGGCCGCTGTTTCTGGTTGCGGTAGTGCTGATCTTTGTTCGCTTTGTCAGACGTAATATCTACCAAAAAGGTGATCTGAGCTGGTTGCTGCGTGGTGGGGGGATCATCGGTAACAAGCATGTGCCGTCGAACTTCTTCAATATGGGCGAAAAGAGTATGTTCTGGCTGCTGATCCTGGTAGGCAGTCTGATCATCGCCTCAGGTCTTGTGTTGGTATTTCCGCTGTTCGGTCAGGGACGAGAGTGGATGGAACTCGCCCATGTGGCCCATGCGCTGGGAGCCCTGCTGATGATCGTGGTGATCATGGGGCATATCTATATCGGTTCAGTGGGTATGGAGGGTGCTCTGGAAGGTATGACAACCGGTTATTGCGATCTGAACTGGGCCAAAGAGCATCATGACCATTGGGCAACCGAAGTGGTCGAGCGTGGCGAGGACGTCTCCAATGAAGCGGTGGAGCGGTTAAGGCGTAACGAACCGCCAAGCAGCGTCCAGTTGCATCTTCAGGAGCACGGCAAATGATCGGGGAATTCATTGATGGGCCACTTTGGAATTTCGCACTGACCGTGTTCGTCATCGGTGTGATCTGGCGAATTGGATCCATCCTGTTGAGTGGTGTCAGAAACGATCTTGCTGAGCCCAAAGGCAGTGCGGGGAGTGGCGCTTTTCGTGCGCTGTTCAGCCGATTTGTTCCTGAGCGTACGGTAACCAAGCGGGGTAAACTGCAACTGATCGCCGGTTATGCTTTCCATCTGGGGTTGTTTGCGCTGCTCTTCTTCGCCCAACCCCATATCGATTTTTTTGCACAACGGATAACCGGTTTCTCCTGGCCTGCTATGCCCTATTGGGCATTCATCGTATCTGCAGAATTGGCTTTCGCCGGTTTGATCTTTTTGTGGCTCTATCGGTTACTCAATCCGGTAACCCGATTGCTCTCCGATCTGGATGATCATGTGGGATCCATATTGGTCTTTCTGGTGATGTTGAGCGGTTGTCTGGCATTGGCCCAATCCTTTGAGGTATTGCGTCTGCTGCATCTGCTGCTGGCAGAGTTACTGCTGATCTACTTTCCTTTCAGCAAGTTGATGCATGCCTTTACCTTTGTCATGAGCCGGGGATATACCGGTGCGACCATGGGACGCAAAGGTGTGAACGCTTAGAATTTTGGAGGCCTTTCGATGAGTGAAACCTTTGACCTTGGTGTGGAAGCAATGAAGGCGCAACTCGATGCGAAAGTCGCTTCCTACTTCTCCAGTTGTGTCCATTGCGGGCTTTGTGCCGAGGCCTGTCTCTTCTATACGGAAACCGGGGATCCCCACTATACGCCGATCTATAAACTGGAGCCGATGAAAAAAATCTGGCGCCGCGAGAAGACTTTTTGGGGCAAGCTCGGCGCTTCATTGGGGATGGGGGATGAGCTTACCGAGCAGGATTTTGCCGATTGGGAAACCCTGGTGTATGACAGTTGTACCCTGTGTGGACGCTGTTCCATGGTCTGTCCGGTGGGTAACGATATCACCTATATGATCCGTAAGCAGCGGGAAGCATTTTCCGTTGCAGGTTATGCGCCGGAGGGTATGAAAGAGGCTTCCAGGCGTGCGCTGAAATTCGGCAGCCCGATGGGTGTGACCTTCAAGACGCTACAGGCCACCCTGTCTCATGTGGAGAAGGATACCGGTCTTACCATCCCGGTGGATCAGCAGGGTGCGGACTACATGACACTCTTCTCCTCCATGGAGATTGTCAATTTTCCTGAGTACATCGAAAGCATCGCGAGGATATTCAAGAGTGCCGGAGTCTCCTGGACCATCAGCAGTACAGCATTCGAAGCGACCAACAGCGGTATTCAGATCGGCAATAAGGAGATTGCCGCCGAACTGGTTGGCCGGGTGGTGGATGCGGCCGAAGGTCTGGGGGTGAAATACGTGGTCAGCCCCGAGTGTGGACATGCCTATACCGCGATTCGATGGGAAGGCCCGAACCTGATCGGTAGAGCCTTCAATTTTGAGGTTGTGCATATTTTGGAACTGCTGGAGCAGTTGCAATCGGAAGGGCGGCTGAAGTTGAAGTCCACCGAACAGACCCCGCTGACCCTGCACGACCCTTGTCAGATTGTTCGTCGCGGTGGTGTGGTGGAGCAGCCCAGGGTATTACTCAACAGTGTCGCAGACAATTTCAAAGAGATGCCGGATCACGGGGTGATGAATTGGTGTTGTGGCGGTGGCGGCGGCGTGAGTGCCAATGAGCGGGCTGAAGAACTCAGGTTGGAGGTTTTCAACCGAAAAAAGAGACAGCTCGATCAAACCGGTGTGGATACCATGGTCACCGCCTGTGCCAATTGCAGGATTATCCTGGAGGAGGGCATCGAACACTATGAGATGGATACCGAGGTGATCAGTCTGACCGAGCTGATGGCCGAACACCTGCAAGAGTGAGTCGTGCCAATTGGTAGGCCGGCTTGGATCAATTCGTCATGGCCCTGAGTGTCGGAAATGTCTAATTGATAATCCTGGATTACTCGCTTGCTCGCCCTTCGGGCCATCGATGATCAATGGAAGCATAATTTCCGGATCAATATGACGCGGATATTTGTAGTTTGAATTATTACTTAATTCTCAAGGGTTATCCTCAGTCAACCATTAGGTAGAGCGATTGTCTTAATATCAGTCCGGTTCGGCTCGAATTTTTTCCTGTTGCGAACTGGGTGGGGCTGTTGAAGATCGGTGATCGATGGGATTGGATCTACTCCATTGATGTGAA
Source organism: Chromatiales bacterium (assembly GCA_022360905.1). Taxonomy (GTDB): domain Bacteria; phylum Pseudomonadota; class Gammaproteobacteria; order Chromatiales; family Chromatiaceae; genus Thiodiazotropha. The sequence continues at coordinate 872 of JAKSBX010000204.1, read as the reverse complement.
TCAGCAATAACAAAGTTAGATGTTGGGCTGTTAATATAACGTATTAAAAAAATCTCCGAGGAGGAAGCCATGGTTTCAAACGCAACTAAAGTGTTCTCTGGACTCATTCTCATGTTGGTGAGTATACCGCTTCTGATGGCCGGTACACCGGCTCCCGAAGGCGCTCATCTCTATATCATCTCGCCAAAGAATGGTGAAACCCTTTCCGGACCTGTGACTGTCCTGTTCGGCTTAAAAGGAATGGGAGTTGCTCCGGCGGGGATCGACAAAGCCAAGACCGGTCATCACCATCTGTTGATCAATGTGGATAAGATGCCGGCGATGGATAAACCACTGCCCTCGGATGACAAGCATCGTCACTTCGGTGGTGGCCAAACAGAAGTCACACTGGATCTCCCCAAGGGTGAGCACAGCCTGCAACTGGTGCTGGGCGACATGAATCATGTGCCGTTCAATCCACCGATAATCTCGGAAAAAATCATGATTACGGTGAAATAGAGATCACAGAGGATGGATAGTGTGTTGCAGTCGATCCGGATCTGGTGAGATGTTGGTATAAACTCTCTCCATCCTCTGTAGGCCAACTCTGACTAAATAATCATCAGGACCAAGTTACTTATCTGGTGCCTTGTGGCATTGCTGGAACCGACAGTTCATTACGCAACCAGGCTAATCCCTATGCACTTGTCTGACCAACTCTTCTGATCGATTGGTGACTGTGAAATTTGTAATGAAGATCAAGTCATCTCACTGTGCTCTTTATCGTTTGGGAATATATATCTACCAATCAGAAACCAGATCCATCCAATCAGTAGACCGGCAGCCACATTGATTGTTGCGCTGCAGATTCCGGTCAGGAGTATGACACTCAG